>CAVFYD010000005.1:21283-55504 GCA_963626615.1 Sphaerochaetaceae bacterium | reverse complement strand
TCTGGATGAATGCCGTCCTCTCTCTCTGTTCATCTGCCATGTCGAGGACAATCTGTCTAAGCATTGTTGTCTTGCCTGTACGCCTGAGACCGTAGAGTATGAGGACCCTGTCACTATGTTCCCCGAACACGTAGTCATGGAGAATTCCGTAGCATTCTCGCTTCCTGTACTTTCCTGCGCATTCCGCCCAGGCCGAGAGCTTATCCCCGACACGGACAGGAGTCGCAGTCTGACTCTTTATTTTCCTTTCTTTTTTCAGCGGCGAATTCTTCAGAGCCTTCAGCTCCTCTTCGAGTTTCCGGCGTTTCTCAATCAGGGATGTCAGCTGAGAAGCCATTCCCGAATCAACATACTTTTCAATGCGTCTGCCGTTCTGAGAATATCTGTGATAATAGTACGTGTTTCCGCGCACGGTCTTCGTGCCGAGAGACCCCTGCGGAAGAGATGCTATCTCACGCTCGAGAGAATATATACGTTCCTGACTGTCAGCAGCCACGTCAAGCCTCCATCTGATTTGTTATACCCATTATACCACAAAAACAGCAGCACGCAATGGGTATAACATCTTCGGCACTCAGCTGTCCTTTTTTGCCTTTTTCTGTTACCGGGACAAAATAAAACGGCACCCTTCATTCGTCCGGATGCCGCTTGATTTATCAAAAGAGTGGTATTAGGTCCATTCTGCGAGCTTTGCGTTGACCTTCTCAAGCTCTGCTTCCATCTTGGCCCTGTTGAGTGCGCCGGCAGCAGAAGGAAGCCTGTATTCGATTACAAGCTTTGCATACTGCAGCAGAGATATCGCTTCCTGCCTGTCGGAGATGCCTGTGAGCTCTGCCGCCACATAGAACGGAGTTCCCTGTGTGGACTTGTACCCTTCGTAGTACCTGTTGACTTCGCACTCTCCCGCTTTCTTGCTAACAGCCTTGTTATAGGACTTGAGCATAGATGCAAATTCCTTTGTTCTCTTCGATGCATTCCAGTTGCGCTCCCAGAGCTGCTCGGCAAGCTCGATGTAGTTCGTGCCGTTCGTTCTGTTCGTCATATCCTGGGTGTCGAGACACTTTCTCATGTAGGAGATGGCCCAGTTGTTGTTGCCGAAGCTGATTCCGCCGGGAAGCGAATTGTAGAGAACTCCCATCACATACCAGCTGTCTGTCTCGAGAGCGAATGAATCAAAGTTCTCGAGTGCCTTTATCTCGAGGTCTCTCATGCCGCCGGCCTTACCGAGGCTGTTGAGAGCGCCGTGAACCTGACCGCAGCGTCCGACTGCCGAGCTCTTCCAGTGGTAGCCGTTCGGAGTCTCCTTGAGCTGAAGCGATGCATATGCATAGTAGAATGCCGATTGAGTATCGTCTGAAGACGGCTTGTCGGATGCACTGTAGTCACCATAGCCCGCAAGCTTCTCTTCCTTCGTCATGTTCTCCCTGTTCTCATCGACAAGTGTGAGCTTCGTGCGGCTCAGACGCCAGAGTATATCTGCCTTCTCGCTGCTGTCAGTGCTTTCCTCCAGACAGGAAAGAAGATAGTCGTAATCCTTCTGGTAGTCGTTCTCGTTATAGAAGTAGCTGTCGCTGACAGCTGCAGAGAACGATGCAAAGAGCGTTGCCGCAGTGAAAAGTATCAGTGATATAACCGTTAGTTTCTTCATATTATCCTTCCTCTCAATGATGATGAACGAGTTTTCACCGTTACACAAGTGAAATCAGAAGCGAGCAGTGTTCTTTTACCTCCGTCACAAGCTTTCCGTCCCTTATTTCAGCATTTCCTTCCCCGAGTATGACATCAGCCTTCTTATCCGGAAGGAACGTGAGATCAAGCGTGAGCTTTCTCTTCTTTCCCCTGTTGATGACGGCACAGTATGCCTTACCATCCGTTAGTCTGACGATGGCCGCGGCCTCGTCGTCAAGTGGTATGAAGGAAGTTGCGGCATAAGAGAGGCTCTTATCCTTTCTGACGACTCCGAGCGCCTTCATCCAGGAAAGCATGTCCCTGTCCTGATAATCCTCTCTCCATTCCATCGGATAGCGTGCACCTTCGGCGCTGTCAGTTCTTCCCTTGAGGAGAATCTCGTCACCGTAATAGGTGCTCGGCATGCCGGGAAGCATATAGAGTGCCAGCTGCACTCCCTTGTAGATATCCCTGTCGAAGATTTCACTGTGGTTATGGAGACGCGGAGTATCGTGGGAATCGAAGAGATTCATCTGCATATACGGTGTCTGACCGGGTACCGAATTGACGGCAGATCGGAAGAATGCGCAGAGCTCCTCTCCCGTGAGGGGTTTGTCGAGCTGGGGATTGAAACCGCCTCTTTCTCCGAGAAAGCGGTCCCTTTCCCCCATCCAGCTTCTGAGCGGACGCCCCGAGCCGTAGTAGTTCATCGTGCCGTTCCACATGTCACCCTGGAGAAAGAGAGTGCTGTCATCCCAGTCCTCACCCACAAGATAGAGGTCCTTCTTCACCTTCCTGAGTTCCCTCTCGACATCCCTCCAGATATCAGAGCAGAGCTGCTCGCTTCCCCTTCTCCCGACTTCCGGGGCCACATCGAGTCTCCATCCGTCGATATCGAACGGAGGACGGATGTACTTCTTCATCACGGAGTTCTCTCCGCGGTACATTCTTTCCCTGAGCTTCTCGGAAGAATACCTCAAAAGGGGAAGTGTCTTCACATCCTGCCAGCAGCACACAGAGCCGTCCGGGTTGAAGTAGTAGAAGTCGTGTTCGTCACATAACGGGTCACCGATGGCCTTTTGCAGCCACACGCCGTTGAGGCCCGTGTGGTTTATCGAGATATCGAGAACGACGCGGATGCCGTTTCTGTGCATCGTATCCACAAGATGAATAAGGGCTTCGTCTCCGCCGAGTTTGGGGTCAATTCTGAAGAAGTCTACTGTATCGTAACGGTGGACGGACTCTGAGGAGAATATGGGGTTGATGTATATCAGGTTGATTCCGAGCTCCTTGAGGTAATCCACCTTATCTTCAATTCCTCTGAGATCTCCGTTATAGAAGTCACAGCATCTCGATTCGTTCCACGTCTTCGGCTCCTGAGTCCACTCAGGCGTAGTTACGACACCTCCGTCGAACTCGTACTCCCCTTCCCTTGCGCCTCCCGCCGGATTACCGTTACAGAACCTGTCGGGGAATATCTGGTAGCAGGTGGATGATGCAATAAAGGAGGGAGCTCCGTCTCCCGTTATGAGGGAAAAGCGTTCGGGAACCGACGGTATATGACGTGTGACACCGCTTCTGGAATAGTAGTAGCTGGCACCGCCAGAGAAGAAGACAAAGTAATAATGAAAGAGAGTCTCATCACGACTTGTCTCAACTTCAGAGGTGTACTTGACAGATCCGTTGAAAGTCCCGTCCTCATTCATCTCCTTCATGAAAACAAGCCCCGTGGAACTGTCGTACTTCAGTATTACACTCTCCGGCTTTGAAGAAAAACAAATTGAAAGAGATACTTTCTCCCCCTTCTTCGGGAAAAGAGGCGAAACAAAATCCGATGAGAAAGACGAAAAGACAGACGGTAAATTCATGTTCATGGAAAACCCCGTCCGGATTTTATCAGAACGGGGTCAGTAACAGAAGTATATACCTTCTTATTTTTCGATTAGACTGAAGAAATTCTCGTTTGTTTCCTCCGGGTCATTCGTGCAGAGAAGATCCAGTACGATTCCCTTATCCTTATAGTATTTGATAAGAGGTTCAGTCTGTTCCTTATAAACGTCAAGTCTGTGCTTGATTGCCTCGGGCTTGTCGTCATCTCTCTGAATGAGATCCTCACCGGTCTCGTCATCCTTGCCCTCGACTTTCGGCGGGTTGAAGAGGATGTGGTAGGTGCGACCTGTGCTCTTGCACATTCTTCTGCCGGAGAGGCGCTTGATGATTTCCTCTTCGCTGAGGACGAAGTTCACGACGCCGTCAAGCTCAGTCATTTCGGAGAGTGCGTCTGCCTGTGCAATCGTACGCGGGAAGCCGTCGAGGATGAAGCCTTTCCTGCAGTCATCTTCCCCCAGACGGTTTCTTACCATCTCGATGGTGACTGAATCGGGTACGAGGGAACCGGACGCAAGAATTTCCTTGACTTTCTTTCCGAGCTCTGTCTCGTTCTTGATGTTTGATCTGAAGAGATCACCTGTTGAAATATGCGGTACACCGAGTTTCTCCTTGGCGACTGCTGCGATTGTGCCCTTTCCGGCTCCCGGAGGGCCTAAGAATACGAGTCTCATGATTCTTTTAACCTCACTTGTTTCATTTTATCAAAAAGACGCCATGAAAAGAAAGATGTTTTCCGTTTTTCGTCATCACATGAAAAAGCTGAAAATAACAGTTGCAAATATAACAATATATATATATGATGTTGTAAAAGAAACAAATTTCACGATAAGGGAGTGACAAATATGAAAAGAATTCTGGTTTTGATGCTCGTGGCAGTCGCCATGTTTGCATTCGTATCATGTGAGAACAAATCGGCAGAGCCTGATGAGGCTGTTAAAGACCTTGACTACTCAAAGCTCATAGGTTCATGGAAGATGAGCGACAAAAATGATTCTAAAAACTATATCTCCATAAAGTTCAAAGAAGGCAAAACGGCAGATGTTGAAGACAACACAGCTTCAGCCGGAGGCGGCTTTGATAATATGACTATCACGATAAGCGGTAATACCGTAACTTTTGCGCCAAACTACACTTCTGACTCAAGATACAGTTACAAGGTCGAAATCGGCGAGAAAGAGCTGAAATTAACACAGGTAGGAGACAAAACAATGTTCTCGAATCATTCGGATCTGAAGACCATTACTCTTTCAAAGATGGTTTGAGAGTCTCCGTACCACAGTATGCAGGGCAGAACGGCAAAGGCTGTTCTGCCTTTTCTTTCGCTTTCCCTTTCCAAGTGCAAATGAAAGGAAAAAGAGGAATGCGATACTACTCAATTGTCCTAAATTGGTTTAAATTGTGAGAAGGAGAAAGCAATGAGCAACAAGATAATCCTTCACGCCCAGGATCTGGACGGATTTCTCAACGAAGATGATAAGAAGAACATCGAGACTGTAAGAAGTCTCTATACAAAGAGCCTCGACGCATGCGCTAAGCTCGAGAAGAGCTTCGATGACGACGAAGCAAAGGACGAGCTGACCAGAAGCGCTTCTGAAATCGGGTCATTCCTTAAAGGCGTCTGTGCTGAAAACAGGCGTATTCACGTCTATTCATTCGAAACACCGCGTGAGCAGCACGGGGAAGCGAGCAGAATCATCGCAAAGCTCAGGAACCCGAAGACGGGACACGAGGAGTTCCTCTACTACATCCAGAGAGCATACGAACTGATGTTCGCACACTCTTTCGCCGACAAGAACCTCAACAACAAGCGCAGCATGATTCAGGAGACTCCTGTCACGAATCCATGCACGAACTATGCAGTCCACCGCATTCCGAACGTCGACGAGCTCGCACACTCTTCTGTCATGTGCGTAATGCTTAGAGGAGCACTTCTTCCGAGCATGATTATATCCAAGGAGTTCCAGGATTATTCTTCTGACGAAACGATAACCCCCTTCGCACTCTTCAAGATAAAGAGAGACGAGAGCAAGAAGGAGAGCAACATGGACTATGTACTCGACCTTGACCGCTCCTTCTTCCACATCGAGGATCTCGAGGGTAAGGACCTCATCTTCGCAGATCCGATGAACGCAACGGGAGGAAGCCTCGTCACAATCGTGAAGTACCTCAAGGAAAGAGGCGTGAAACCCAGATCAATCAAGTTCATCAACGTCATTTCTGCCCTCAAGGGTGCGCTTAGGATTACCCGGGCAATTCCGGAAGCTGAAGTCTACACACTATGGATGGACCCGGTTCTCAACGAACAGGCTTATATTCTCCCGGGTCTCGGGGATGCCGGCGACAGACTCAACGGCATCGACAGGGGAAGCGAGCCCAGAAACATGATCCAGCTCATCGCAGATTACGGTTCATCAATCGTGAACCTCTACCGCGACCAGGTTATCGAAATTGAAAAGACTGTTCTCGGCTAGTATTCTAATTATCCTTCTGCTGTTCTCCTGCAGAAGCACAGAAAACAGTGCAGTTACCGTGACTCCCGAGAACAGCGAAGGATGGTATGCTCTCCTTGTAAGCGAGGAGAATATCGAAAACAGATACAACCTTCTCTACTCCCTCTACTCCGAGGGAGCATATTCAGCTGTGATAGAGCAAGCCGACAATGCTCTCCTCCTCTACCCCGGCTACACCCGCATTCTCAAGATAAGGGCCGCAGCCGAAAGGGAATCAGGAGATACCTCAGCCTACACAGAGACACTTTCCCTGGTTCTCGAGAGAGAACCCTATGACGAAAGTCTGAGAGACCTTTACACTGATGCACTCCTCGAGAACGGAGAGAAAGAAAAAGCCCTCGATTTCTCGAGGGAGACAGTTCTTCTCTTTCCGAAGAACGAAAAGGCAATCTCTCTGCTTTCCGAGACAAGTGCCTTCTATCAGTATCTTAAAGAAACTTCGCAGTCTCAAGTCTGACGAGTCTGTCGCATTCCTCGTTACCGTCTATTCCCGCATGTCCCTTCACCCATGACCAGTTGACGCTGAGCCTGGAATTGAGAGAATCAAGCTCAACCCAGTATTCGACGTTCTTGACCGGAGCCTTGCCGCTTGTTCTCCAGCCGTTACGCTTCCATGTGAATATCCACTGTGTTATCCCGTTCTTGACATACTGGCTGTCAGTGAGGATTGTGACGTCCTTCTCGCCCTTTTCAAGAGCGTATCTGAGGGCGTTGATGACAGCCGTGAGCTCCATCTTATTGTTTGTCGTTGCCTCATCGCCGCCGCTTCGTGTCTCCACGAGCTTTCCCATGTCACTTACTGCAAATGCCCAGCCTCCCGGGCCGGGGTTACCGGAGCATCCTCCGTCTGTGTAAATCGTAATCAATCCCTTACTCCTGTCTTCTTTATTATGTGCCAGCCGAACTGGGTGCGGACGGGACGCGAGATGCTCCCCGTTCCCATTCTCCTCACGGCGTTTTCGAATTCCCTTACCATCTTGCCTTCACCGAACCACCCCAGGTCTCCTCCCTTCTCCTTCGATGGGCATGTGGAGTACTGATGGGCCAGTGACGAGAAGTTCTCGCCCTTTCTTATTCTCTCATAGAGCCTATCGGCAGACTCCTTATCCTTCACGAGGATATGTGATGCACGCCATTCCATACTCATTCTCCCAGAATCATGGAGCGGTAGGATGCCTTCTCGATGTCATCCTCGCCCAGTCCGAACTCATGAAGAACCTTGTGAAGCTTGTTCTGCTTCTCACGCAGGGTATCGGGAGATGCTTCCTTGAATGGAATGAGAATCTCCATTTCGAGGAAGTACCCCAGGTTCTTCTCCTCGCTGTCGCAGCCGTATCTGAAGCCGCTGACTTCCAGCATTTCAACGTGGATATCACCCTGGACAAGATCCCAGTCGAATCCCGTCTTGCTCTTTCTGAAATACGGTTCGTAGCCGAGGCAGGTGAAGAATGACTCTGCCTTCTCCCTCTCTTTCACATCCGCAAAGAATTCGAACTCGTCGTTCTCCTCACTCAGAGAGTCCGAACGAGTGTTCTTCGCCGTGAACTCCAGCATTCCGTTATTGCGTCTTATTCTGAAAGCCTGGTGCTTCTCGCCGGGGCGGTGGAAATACAAATCGCTCTTGTTCACGCTCTTTCCTTCCCCCGCGAGGCTTTCAATCTTCGCCTTCAGCTTTCCGGGATCACTCACATGAGCCTTCAGTTCTATTTCGTAGTGACCGCTTTTCCTCTCGTTCAATTCAAGTCTCCTTTTCTCTATTTCCAGGGGAATATCATACCCTTGAGGGTACGCTGACCGACATTCTCCCTCTCTTCATATAAAAGTTCATCCCAGTTGACGTCCTTCTTCGTCTTATCAGGATTTTCCTCAAGCCAATCATACTTCTTCATGAGAAGCTTTGCCATATCTTGCTGGCTCAGCATTATCCCCGATACTCCCGGAAGAAGCCCTATTGTCAGAATGCTGATGACAGCATCGAAGATCATGTGAAGAAGGAGAAAGAGGCTCTTTCCGGGGTTGTCGAACGAGACAAGAAAACATTTCTTCAGTGTTTTAACCGGTCCGTCTCCCGGAAGCAGTGTCATCAGTGAAAAATAATACGGCAGAGCCAGGGCCAGAAAGACAAGAAGCCACACCATGACGACAGGAAGAACCCAGCCGATGACACCCTCGAACGAGGCATAGAACGGAATCGTAACCGCGACGCACAGGATTATGATGGATAGGAGGAAAAAGAAGAAGAGAGAATGTCTGAGGTTTCTCTTCAGTCCTTTGACATACGGCTGCCATGTGTCGCCGCTGTAGTCAGACCAGCTCTTTGCACTCTCCGCCGTGCCTCCGAGTGATATGCACACGAGAAGCAGGAATACAATTGAGACAGCGATGAAGAGAAGATTGTTCTCGACTGTAATATACATGAGAGACATTCCCCCCAGGAGAAGTCCCAGGTACACAAGATTCTGAAGTATGAGCTGGAGAAAATTGTCCCAGCCGTCGAAAAAAGACTTTTTGATGAAAAATCCGATCATGACTAAAAGATAATCAAATAAGCCGAACAAAACAATGAAGAATGGAAGGAGAAGGAAAAATATCGGCCAAATGAGCAGAGATACAAAATCATCCATATTTGTAAAATTTGGTCAAAATAAAACAGAATAACGACTTTGGCTGAATAAAGTCCTATCGAAACAAATGGAAAATTACAAAAAAAACCCTGTTTTTATATAACTTTTGTATTTACAAACCTGAAAAAGGATGTTAATTTCTAGATACGGACTTGAATGGTTCATCCAGGTTGCCTTAAAAAGGGACTGTCCCAGACATACAGGAGAGGTCCTGTGTGCGCGTTTAACAAAATCCCCCCGGCCTGTGATAGACGGGGGTGTTTTTTTAACCTTTTCTTTTTCTGATCAGACTCGTAATCAGAACGCTCAGTATCAGGCCGCAGGCAAAACCGGAGGTGTCGATGAGAACGTCTCTCAGGGAACATGCCCTGCCGTCGGAGAAAAGCTGGTGTATTTCGTCGAGAGCGGCATAGACAACACCGAAAAGCAGACTCCTGGGATATATGTATGCCGCAGAGCGCAGAGAGAGTGATGTGGTGAAGCAGAAACCGAGGGCGCCGAATTCCGTGAAGTGTGCGCA
Source organism: Sphaerochaetaceae bacterium (assembly GCA_963626615.1). GTDB lineage: Bacteria > Spirochaetota > Spirochaetia > Sphaerochaetales > Sphaerochaetaceae > Ornithospirochaeta. The sequence goes on along the minus strand of CAVFYD010000005.1, from coordinate 46,292 downwards.
CTTACGTATGAATGAAGCATACTTTACGATAAGAGCATTCTGCTCAGAGGAAGATAAGGAACTGAAGTTCCGCACCAGAAGCGAGAGAATCAAGCGCACAAAGCTCGAGCTCGTACGCGAGGATAATGAGGCATTCTGACTGGAAAAGAAAAAAATAAGAGCCATGACAGAGAGAGTCAGAATGAAGAATATTATGAGAACAAGATTTCTTTTCATGTTTACCATATATAAAGAGGCTACCGTTTCCGGTAGCCTGCATTATATTGATTCAGGCTCAGCGTTCATAGCCCAGGTTGAAACGGATTGTAAGTCCGTCAAGTCCTCTCTCTCCTGCTGATGTCCCCATTTCGTTCCAGTAGTAAGCAGCTTCAATCCTGAGTGCAAAGAGGTCGATGGCGGTACCTACCGTGAAGTAACCGGATGACATACCTGCCCTCAATGCGAAAGTATCGATGAGAGATACTTCAACACCAGTGTTGAGATGTCTGAGAAGCACTCTTCCCTTCTCTCCTTCACTGAAGGACGAGAACATTCCGACGAGGTCCGTCATATCAAGAGCGAGCGCGAAGTCGACGAATGACGATTCGAATTCATATCCCAGGCCGAAATCAACACAGGGCTTGGATTCGATTGTGAAATCATTATAGGTAATGTCAGACTTGGCTGTCTCTGCCAAACCGTTGAGAGATGTGTTCACGATACCCATTCTGTACTTCGTGAAGAGATTGGAAACAACGAGAGAAGCACTGATTCCCTTCCACTCGCCTGTGACACCGAAGTCGATGACAGGAAGCGAATAGCCGATTGCGAGATTCATCGACATTTCCTTTATATCTTCACTCTTGATGACTGTCGCAACCTTGAGCCTCTGGTTGAATGCAAGGACATTCATCTTTGCCGTAACACCTGCAGATACTCTGAAATCACCGAGATTGAGACCGTATGCGTAGCCCAGTGCGAGGGATGCGTCGACTTCGTTGATTGCCGTACCTGAGTATGTGTAAACGGTGTCACGTCCGTAGAACCCGATTCCGAGTCCGAACGGAAGCACAAGAGATGTCGAGACATCGGTGCTCAAGAGAGGAGCAAGCTCCGTTCCTACAACCTTGAGAACTGCTGCCACAAGAGCATCCTTGTCGCCGTTGATCTTGTCAAAGAGATTCTTTCCGTCGCTGTCCTTCCTGAGTGCATCATATGCATGGTAGAGCGTGACGCTGACTGACGGAAGCGAGATTCTGAGCTTTCCTTCGGCAAGGGATGCGGGGTTTACAAAGAGTCCGTATTCAGCATCTACAAGAGAAAGACCCGCGCCTCCCATACCTGCCATTCTGGCGTTCGTCGGCACAAAGCGCGAACCTGCCTTGAGGTACGCAGCCGATGACGAAGAATATTCATCCTTGAATACCTTCTTATAATCTGCAGCTGCTGCCTCTTCTGCCGAGAGTGCAGAGAAACACATGAGAGCAATAAGTAAAACTGTTAATAACTTTTTCATGCACGGCCTCCTTTATTCGCCCAGGACAATCCCGAGAAGTGCTTCGAGGTCGACACCTTCGAACATCGTCGTCGAAGAAGATACTTTGTTGAGAATATTTGCTGCATCCATGAGAGTATCGTTGGAAGAGTCAAGCATTTCAGTAACAGCATCCTCACTTTCGGCTTTTCCGGTCATGACGCTGAGAATGCTGTCGCTTGTCTCGCTGATGACATTGGTGATTGTCTGAAGGACTACAAGGTCACCAAGCGTGAGATCCTCGTCCTTAGTATCGCTGACATTCTTGAGAATCGTCTCGACAACTTCTCTAGCCTTGGTCTTGGTCTTGTCCTCGTTCTCTTCCTCTTTCAGGGAAGTCTTCGATGCCTCTTCGAGAAGAGCCACGACAATAGCCTTTGTTCCGTTTGCGGCTTCCTTCGTTGTATCGTCATCAATGGGTTCACTGAGTTTCACGACTGTCTCATCCTTACTGCCGCCGTCGAGGGCTGCCGTTACAGCTGAGATGTCCTGGGGTGGAAGAACCGTAGTTACCGCACCAAGAGCAGATTTTGTTTCGTCTGTCAGGTTATCAAGTTTGACTGAATCGCTTCCTATACCGACGACAGGATTGGAGTCACCTTCGGCCTTACCCACAGAATAGAGTTCCTTATCCTCTTCTCCATTCTTGTAGGTGAATGTAGTTCCGCTTGCGACCTTTTCATCACCGATTTTCTTTTCAGTCTCGCCTTCCTTGGCTTCAACATCCTTCTTTTCTGTCTTTTCAGCAACCTTTACGCTTTCGACTGCAGCTTCGACCTGTTTCTTGTCGGCACCTGCAACGTTCGTTCCCATCTTGCCCATGATGTTGACTACTGCATCACATGAGACAAGAGATACAACGAGCATGATGGCCACGAAGGCTGTCATAAGTTTTCTTTTCATAGATCTCCTCCTTACTGGGGGTTTTAAATGCGGCAGGAACCTTTTCCCGCCATATTTATAACTATTTTACATGCGTATCAGTTACTTGAACAGAAAAAAGATTCAAAATGTTTCATATTTTTTTGAAATAAAACAATTCGGATTTGTAATCAGACACGCTGTCTGCCTATTGTCTTTCGACGCCGGGATTGTCTTCAGGGTTTGAAGCATCAGCATCTGTCTTCTCTCACCCTCTTGCCTAATAGCTCCCTTTTTGTGTAATATGGCGGCAGTTGCGTTATGCAATGAATTTCCTTCCGTATGGAAGAGATATAGTGACGGGAACCCGCCGGAGATGATTTCCGGTTTGTGCGGTTTGCGAAAAGGAGTGACTACTATGGCAGTAGTAACAATGAAGAGCCTGCTCGAATCAGGCGTACATTTCGGCCATCAGACAAAGAGATGGAATCCTAAGATGGCACGTTTCATCTTCACAGAGAGAAACGGAATCCACATCATCGACCTTCAGAAGACAAGTGCATGCATCGTCGAGGCTTATGAGGCAGTAAGAGCTCAGGTCCAGAACGACAAGCAGATTCTCTTCGTAGGCACAAAGAAGCAGGCTCAGCAGGCTATCGAGACAGAAGCCAAGAGATGCGGCATGCCTTATGTTTCAAACAGATGGCTCGGCGGTATGCTCACGAACTTCACAACTATCAAGAAGAGCATCGCAAAACTCAAGAGAATCGAGAGAATGGAAGCTGACGGCACATTCGAGTCCCTCACAAAGAAGGAAGTTGCACAGAACCTCAAGATGAAGGCAAAGCTTGAGAAGGACCTCGGCGGTATCAAGGACATGAAGGAACTCCCGGGCGCACTCTTCGTCATCGATACGAAGAAGGAAGCTCTCGCAGTTGCCGAAGCAAAGAGACTCGGCATCCCCGTCATCGCTGTTGTAGATACCAACTGTGACCCGACAGACATCACATATCCTATCCCGGGCAACGACGATGCCATCAGAGCTATCTCTCTCTTCGTCGAGATCATTGCAAATGCAGTCATCGACGCTGACAGCGAGGCAGGCATCCAGATCATCGAATCCCTCGACGACGAAGAAGATGCTCTCCAGGCAGCACTTCCTCCCGAGGCAGAAAAGGATGAAGTGATTGAAGACTACTCCAACTACGTACCTTCCGAGGAAAAGAAGGTAGAGGACGCAGCTGAGGGTGACGACGAAGAAGAATACTTCAACAAATAATTTATAGGAGAATTACTATGGCTGCTATTTCAGCTTCAGATGTCAAGAAACTACGTGATATAACAGGTGCAGGCATGATGGACTGCAAGAAGGCTCTCACTCAGGCTGACGGCGATTTCGCTGCAGCAGAGAAGATCCTCAAGGAAATGGGACTGGCTGCTGTCGCAAAGAGACAGGACAGAGCTACAGAGAACGGAAGAGTCTTCGTTGTCTCCAACGGCAAGAAGGTCGTAATGCTCTCACTCTCCTGCGAGACTGACTTCGTCGCAAAGAACGCTGACTTTGCAAAGCTCGGCGAAGACCTCTGCGCTGTTATCCTCGAGAAGGGTTACACAGAACCCAACGATGAACTCAAGGGCATGGTAGATGCACTCATCGCAATCATCAAGGAAAACATGAACCTTGTTTCCTTCAAGGTCTACGACATTCCGTCAAACGGCTACTGTGCAACATATGTACACGGCGAAGGCGCTGTTGCAGTATCTGTCATCCTCACTTCCGACAAGCCGGAAGCATTCGAGAACGAGAGCGTCAAGGAGTTCGCTCATGACCTCGCTCTCCACTGCGCAGCTTACAAGCCACAGTACCTCTCAGACAAGGTTGTCGAGAAGGCATACGAGGAAGAACAGCTTTCAATCTTCCGCGCACAGGTAAGCCAGGACGAGAAGCTCGCTTCCAAGCCCGACAAGGTCAAGGAAGGAATCGTCAGAGGAAAGCTCAGTAAGCTCTACAAGGAAATCTGCTTCCTCGATCAGGCATTCGTCAAGGATGACACAAAGAGCGTCGGACAGGCTCTCGCTGACTGCGGAAAGGCAGCAGGCGCAAAGCTTGAAGTCGTTTCCTACTCTGTTTTCCAGGCTGGTCTCAAATAAGGAGAAAGCATGCAGACTGTCATCAACAATACTGAAAGCAAAATGAAGAAGAGTGTAGCCTCCCTCCAGGCAGACTACACCCAGCTCAGAACAGGCAGAGCTTCGGCCGCCCTCTTCGACAAGATCAAGGTCGACTACTACGGAGCCGAGACACCCCTCTCCCAGGTGGCGTCAATCTCTGTTCCTGAAGCAAGAATGGTCGTCATTCAGCCTTGGGATAAGTCTGTTCTGCCCCAGATCGAGAAAGCTATCCAGAAATCCGAGCTCGGCCTCAATCCGAACAACGACGGAAAGCTCATCAGAATCAACTTCCCTGCCCTCACGGCTGACAGAAGAAAGGAACTTGCAAAGCAGGCTAAAAGCAGAGCCGAGGAAAGCAGAGTATCTGTCAGAAACATCCGCCGCGACGCAATGGACGAACTGAAGAAGATGCAGAAGGCTGCAGCTATCAGCGAAGACCAGCAGAAGGAAGGAGAGACAAAAATCCAGAAGCTTACCGATTCCTCCATCGCGGAAATCAACAAGATTGCCGAAGCAAAGGAAAAGGAAATCATGGAAATATAAGAGAATGAAGGAACTTGTCCACCTCGCATGCATCATGGACGGCAACGGCCGATGGGCCGAGAAGCGCGGCCTCAAAAGAATCAGGGGACACGAAGAGGGGGCGAAAGCTGCCGAACGTGTCGCGAAGGGATGCATAGAGTGCGGTATCAGGTTCCTTACTCTCTACTGTTTTTCAACAGAAAACTGGAAAAGGCCCAGAGAGGAAGTAGAATACCTCATGGGCCTTCTTGCAAAGCAGACGGTTCTCAATATTCCCAAGTTCAACTCACTCGGAATCAGGGTCGTTCTGCTGGGTAACAGGGAGGGAATCCCCTCCTCCGCCCTCTCTTCCCTTGATAAAACCATCGAAGCAACAAAGAACAACAGTAAGCTCACGGTGCAGCTTGCAGTCAACTACGGCGGCCGCGACGAGATAGCACGCGCCGTGAACAGGGCAATAGCAGACGGAGTAGATCACTTCGAAAACGACACGATTTCACGTTATCTCGACAATCCCTCGATTCCCGATCCCGATATGATAGTCCGGTCTGCAGGAGAGGAACGTCTCAGCGGCTTCATGCTCTACCAGTCAAACTACTCCGAATTCGCATTCTCCGACAAACTGTGGCCCGACTGGGATGAAGCTATGGTCAAGGAGATGGTCGATGTCTATAATAAGCGGGTACGTAAATTCGGAGACGTGATAAAATGAGCAGTTCATTAAAACAGAGATTAATCACAGCGGCAGTCGGACTACCCCTTGTTTTCTCTTCAATATTCCTCTTTCCCCAGAAAAACCATCTTTTCTTCAGTCTGGTCGTCATCTTCGTCTCGACATGCGGATGCATCGAGCTGAAGAAGAACATAATAAACAGGAAAATCGATACACCTTTGACGGCATACCTTGGAATACTTCTTCCGATTGTCGAACTGGTGAACATGAATTTCTGTCCCGAAGTCGGTCTGACGCAGTTCGTTCTTGCATCTTTCATCGGGGTATCTTTCCTTTTCGAGATATTCAACGGAGCAAAGGATAATTTCAACCACTCGCTGATGCGTATCGCATGCACGATACTCAATATAGTGTACCCGGGGCTCTTCATGGTATACGGAATAAGACTGTGCTATCTGCCGGATGAGCAGACGATGATAACCACATTCGTCAGTATTGTCCTGGGATCAGACACTCTTGCATATTTCACGGGGATGCTCTTCGGAAAGAACAACAAGGGAATTGTCAAATGCTCTCCGAACAAGAGCGTTGCAGGTTTCATCGGCGGAACGTTACTTGTCGGCATCATCGGAGCCGTAATTACACTCATCTTCCCCGACCTTTACCCGTTCAATGCCGTAATGTCGTTCGTTCTCTTCTTCTTCACTGCACTCTTCGGAACTGCAGGAGATCTCTTCGAATCGATGATCAAGCGATCCTGCGGCGTAAAGGATGCCGGCGTCATGGTACCCGGACGCGGAGGCATGCTTGACTGCATAGACAGCATTTCAATCGCATGCCCGATATTCGTCATCGGAGTCGAACTTCTTCTCCTATGACAAGACTTCTCATTCTCGGTGCCACGGGAAGCATCGGAACCACATGCCTCAACTGTCTCCGTACGCACTCCCTCCCTGTGAAGGTTGTCGGAATAACGGCGGCACACATGAGAGATAAACTCCAGTCCATCGGAGAGGAATTTGACTGTCCTTCTCTTCTTACAGGAGACGATATACAGTCCTCGGGACTCGGCACCTTCATCGACAGCACAAGGCCGACGATGGTACTCAATGCCATCGCGGGCTTTGACGGACTCTACGCGACAAAATGCGTCCTCGAGAGAGGAATAAACCTTGCACTTGCAAACAAGGAAAGCGTCGTTGCCGGGGCCTGCTTCATCTTCCGTCTTGCCGAAGAAAACGGCGCCAGGATAATCCCCGTCGACAGCGAACACTCCGCACTCTACAACCTGCTTCAGAGCAGAAGGGCATCGAAACTTGTAATCACAGCCTCCGGCGGTCCGTTCGTCGACAGGGAGAATCTCTCGGACGTGAAGAAGGAGGATGCCCTGAAGCACCCCACATGGAAGATGGGCGAGAAGATAACAATCGACAGTGCAACGCTTGCCAACAAGGGACTCGAAGTAATAGAAGCAAGCTATCTCTTCGGCTTTGCCGGAGAGGATATCGAAGTGACAGTACACAGACAGTCAGTCGTGCATTCCCTGATAAGAACGGAGGAAGGGGCAATCTATGCCCAGCTCTCCCCTCCTGACATGTCACTTCCGATAATGAGCGCAATCAGTGACAGGAAACTCGAACTCAAAGATATTGTAAGGCCGCTCTCATTCAAGGATCTGACTCTCACATTCGAAGAGCCCAGGTGGGATAAGTTTCCCCTCCTCTCCTATGCATACCGTGCACTCGATATCGGCTGCAGCGGAGGAATAATCTTCAATGCGTCTGATGAGGTAGCAGTGAAGGCATTTCTCTCGGGTGAGATAAGATTCGATGAAATCGAAAAGGTCGTGAAGTATTCCCTCGACAACCCGTCCCTCATATCAGATATGCCTTCCTCATACGAAGATGTACTCTCCCTCGACAGAAGAACAAGGGATTATTCAATCTCCCTCATAAAGGAAAAACCATGGAGAGAATAGTCTCTCTCCTTCTCTGGCTCTTCTATCTTGTCATAGGACTCCTCGGAACGGGAGTCGTGATTTTCATTCACGAACTTGGACACTACGCGGCGGCCAAGATGTGCCACGTAAGTGTCGAGATTCTCTCCTTCGGACTGGGAAAGTGCGTGTTCTCCCACATGGGAAAGAACACGGAGTTCCGGATTTCCCTCATACCCTTCGGCGGCTACTGTCGTCTGGGAGGATCGGAAGACCTCTCGGTCGCGCTTGCAAACAACGAGAAGAAGATAGAGTACGCCGAACAGGGGTCCCTCTTTGCAATCCATCCCCTGAAGAAGCTCTTCATCTATGCAGCCGGCCCGATAATGAACATGATTCTCGCGTTCGTGCTTTTCCTCATCGTTGCCGTAATTCCTGTGGAGAGAGTCTCGAACAGGGCCTATGTTGCACCGATTTCTGACTACCAGAGCCTCTTCAGCGTCAGAATCGAGCAGGACGGAGTCAGAAAGGGAGATCTGGTACTTACTGCCGACGGGAAGGAAATACTCGATTACGAGGATCTGTCGTCCTATCTGACGGGAAGGAACGGAGAAAGCGTGACGCTTACTGTTCTGAGGGACGGAGAGGAAATAGCGACGGACATAACGCCGACAATGATAGACGGAAGCTACTCTTACGGGATAACGAATCTCACACGGCCGATAATCGGGAGAAGCGAAAGCGAACTCTTCAATGAAGGAGACACAATACTCGAAGTTAACGGAAAGACAATCGAATGGAACCTCGATCTACTCTCACTCGATAGCGAAATCTACACTTTTCTTCTCGAAGACGAAAGCGGGAATACGAGGACCGCGACTCTCGAAGGAACATCCTTTCCCTTCGCTTTCGAGAGTGACGAGCGTATCTCTGCCGATACCGACAATCCCCTCGGTGAAGCCTGGGAGAGAACATCCGTGTTCTTTCTCCGCACAGCAAAGGCCATCGGGAAGCTGATGGTTCTCAATCTCTCGGAAGCTCTCCAGGAGATATCGGGGCCGTTCTCAAGTGCGTCCAACATGGGAAGGATTTCGACACTGGCATTCAAGACGAGTTCATCAAGCGGCATAAGAACACTCTTCTATCTTCTTTCAATCGTCTCCATCTCAATATGTGTGGGTAACCTCATTCCTATCCCGACATTCGACGGCGGCCAGATGCTGATATGTGTTGCAGAACTTATCAGACGGCGACCGCTGAGGCCGAGAGCCTATCTTATCCTCCACATCACAGGCCTGGTGCTGGCCTGGACAATCGTCATTGTGATGAACTCCTTCTCACTGCTCTCCTCGATACTTTGATAAATAGCTGAACATAAACCTTTTTTCCCGGGGAATAACTGTTATGATTCTGAATCCGGCAAAAGAAATCGGGTGGATTTCTCCACCCTCGGCATCATGAGCTGCTCTTGCGCTTACCGCCCGCATCCTTCGGCTCGTAGTCGATGAACTCGCTTGTCTGGGCAACGTCGGCATAGTATGTGAGAGGACCGTTGTAACCTATCTTGAAGTTACCGGTCTCGCCGTTTCTGTTTTTTGCGACAATCATCTTAGTGACCTGAATGGAGGCCCTTCCCATGCTGTCCTTGAGGTTCTTCTGCTTCTCCTCGTCGGAGAGAATCTTCTTTCTGTGAAGAAAGCAGACAATGTCGGCATCCTGCTCGATTGATCCGGAGTCACGGAGGTTGGAGAGGATAGGTTCCTGCTCCTCACTCTCACGTCCCACCTGACACAGGACAATTACAGGCACCTTCAGTTCACGCGCAAGCTGCTTGAGGTTGAGAGATATGTACGACACCTGCTCGAATTTCTTGCTGTTCATCATGTTGCTCGGCGGACTGATAAGACCGATGTAGTCGATGACTATGCAGTCGACTCCCCTCTCCTTCATTATTACTCTCGCCTTTGTCCTGAGCTCCGTGAGCGAGATGTTAGGAACATCGATGATGTACATGTTGTCCTTGAGGTCGTACAGCCTCTCGAGAGAATCCTTGAGTCTGTCCAGTTCTTCGGTGAAGAAAGTGGACTTCATGATTTTCGAAAGCTCGATCTTGCTGTCTATTGCGTAGAGACGCTTGGCAATGGAAGCCGCAGGCATTTCAAGTGAGAAGAAGGCAACCTTCTTCCCGCTGTTTATCATGTTGTACATCATGGAAAGCGCGAACGCAGTCTTTCCTATACTCGGACGTGCGGCTATGATGACGTACTCTTCCTTCGCAAATCCCCCGTTCGTGTATCTGTCAAGAACCTCGAAGCCTGTCTCGACTCTGTCGCTCAGGTCCTTATTGGTCATCTTGTCGAGTATCGAACGGAATGTTTCGGAAAGAACCTTGCCCAGTTCATACTCCGAAGCAGAGTAATTAAGGCCGCTCAGAATGGAATCGGAGAGAGTCTTGCTCCCGTTCTCCAGCTCTTCCTGTATGTTGACTGACGGGTCGAATACCGACTCCATGAGAGTCGACGACACCTTGAAGAGAAGACGCCTTCTCGACGCTTCCTTGACGATTGCGCAGTACTCAGCGACGTTGGCGACAATGAAGGGCTGGGAAGTAAGCTTTGCAATATACCCGGCTCCTCCCGCCTTCTCGAGGAGATTCTTCTTCTTGAGATATTCGATGAGTACGATTGAGTCGAAGCCGGCCTTTCCCTCATCGTTCACAAGAGAAGAGATGGCATCGAATATGACCCTGTTCGTCGGGGAATAAAAATCGACCCCCGAGACGAGCATTTCAACCTTGTCCCAGGAGTCCGAGCTTAACAGCAGGGCTCCCAGGATAGACTTTTCCGCAGTTTCATCATGTGGCAGGGTTCTTATACCCTTTATTTCGTTATCCTGAGTTCCCGGCATATCTTATTTTCAGCCCTCTACAGGTGCTTCAGAGGGAGCCTCTGCTTCTGCAGGAGCTTCTTCTTTCTTAGCCTCAGCCTCTGCTGCTGCCTTAGCTGCCTCTTCAGCAGCCTTTGCTGCAGCTGCAGCTTCCTCAGCTGCCTTCTTTGCGGCTGCCTTGACTTCAGCTTCACTGAGAACATTGAGTGCGATGACGGACTTATCGTTCTCATAGAGATGAGCGATAATCTGATATGTACCTGTCATCTTGATGGCATGTGTCGGAACATCGAGCTTCTTCTTCTCGATATCGAAGCCTTCCTTCTTGAGAGCTTCCTGAACCATGAGGGATGTGACGGAGCCGAAGAGCTTTCCGCTTTCGCCGGCAGGAACAACGATTGTAAGAGTAACCTTGTCGAGCTTTTCCTTGAGGGAAGCGCTTGCCTCTCTCTTCTCGATCTTTCTCTTCTCGATCTGCTCCTTCTTCTGCTCGAAGATGGCTGCATTGGTTCTGTTGTAGATAACTGCTGCGCCTGTGGGGAGCAGATAGTTTCTTGCATAACCGTCCTTGACTGTTACGACGTCGCCTTCTTCACCTACATGTACGACATCCTGGTTGAGAATAATCTTCATCTTTCTTTCCTTTTCTTCAAATCGAAGAAGTTCTCGAGTATACCGATCATCGGTAAACCCAGAAGAACAATAATATTTAATCCCGGAATCACAAGACCTGTAAGAGAGAGGATGACAAAGAGCTTGACGCTCCCGAAATCCGCTGATCCCCGTCTGACCCACGTAAGGACTACAGAGAAACCCTGTATTCCGTAGAGAATCAGGAATGCCGCAAGCATGCTCATGCTGAGCAGGTAGACGACAGCGGGTACAGATATAAGGTGCGAGAGGAGACATACACAGAGGAGAATAATCAGAGGCCATACAAGTCCCGTAGAAAACTCAAGCTCTGCCAGTTTTCCGTCCCAGTCACCTTCTCTTGAATGCAGTGCATGCTCACTGATGAACAGCACCACACAGGTTGCACCAACTACCAGAGGAAACATCATCACACAGGCAAGGCTTATCATGACGAGGAAGACAGTCTCCACATCGACAGAAAGTCCCACGTTCGAGAAGACGTTCTCGAGGTATGGCACAAACGCATCTTCATAGGCCGTATAAAGGTCCGTGAAGAGCGCCCTATCTGCACAGAGGATGACGGCAGATGTCACCACCATCACGAAAGACGGAAGAAAAGACAGCAGGAGCCGTCTTTCCACTCTCCTTCCCCTCGTGCAGGTCCAGATGATTCCCGCCGCTGACAGCGACAGGGGAAAATACAGATCCAGAAGCACCATGAAAAGATAGTAGTCAGAACCGTACATCTCCCACAATCCGTGCGCCGCTATGAGCACACACCCGATGATGAATACGGTCAGGCTCTCCTTTCTCGTGTGCCTGGATGAGAAACTCAGAAGAGGGAAAGCAATGAAGAACGTGAGAAACGAACTCATCGCCATCACCGTTGAAATCACAAGCGTTATGACTGCGTCCCTATATGGGAACCTTCCCTCTTTCATTTCACTCACTGCTTCTCGAACGGAAGGTAAGCAAGTGTTCTTGCTCTCTTGATTTCTCTGTTGAGAGCTCTCTGGTGCTTTGCACATGTACCTGTGATGCGTGCAGGAAGAATCTTGCCTCTCTCTGTGATGTATCTCTTGAGAGCTTCCGGATTCTTGTAATCTGCTGCCGGTGCACCCTGACAGAACTTACAGACCTTCTTCTTGAAGCTTGTCTTTCTTCCGCCGAGCTTGCGGTCCTTGTTGAAACCGCCCTTATCCATTTCTGCAAAGTCTTTATCGTCTTTCATTTTTTAACTCCTAATAATAATCAGAACGGAATATCATCGTCCTTGAAATCTTCAGGCCCGCCGGCTACCGGCTGTCTTGTCTGAGCCTGAGGTCTGGCATAACTGCCGTTCCCTGAAGGGGATTGAGAATAGCTGCTGCCGCTGTATCCGCCGTTGCTGCCGCCGTTATAACCGCTATTGTTATTGTTGCTGCCATAACCGCCGTTGCCGCCCTGACGCATTGCCGCATCTACAGCCGAACCTTCTCCGGTTCTCTGGCCGCCACCTGTAAGAACAAGCTGGCTGACAGTGACTTCGAGTCTGTATCTCGTCTGTCCGTCGTTACCGTCCCACCTGGTCTGTCTGAAATCGCCCATGACACAGACAGTGCGTCCCTTCACAAGATATGAATTGACAGCTTCCGCGCTCTTACCGAAATAAGAGCATTCGAAGAACATGGTCTCCTCGCCCCACGAACCGTCAGCATTCCTCTTTCCTCTGTTGACAGCAATGGAGAAGCGTACAATCGGGTTCCCGTTCTGTGCGTATCTCAGTTCGGCATCTCTGGTAAGTCTTCCAGTCAGTGTAATGTTACAGATGTCTGATGGCATAATTCTCCTCAGTTCTTCTCGGGATTGATGAACAGATACTTCAAAACGTCGTTGGAAAGCTCGAATGCTCTGCTCATGTTCTTGATGACAGCACCGTCAGCCTTGACTTCGAAGTAGAAATAGTGACCCTTTTCCTGCTTGTTGATGAGATAAGCGAGAGTCTTGACACCAAGATCCTCCTTCTTATCGACTTCGACTCCGTACTTTGCGAAGCTGGACTCTACGAGTTCGAGTCCTGATTTTGTCTTATCCTCGTTTGCATCGAAGATAACTGTGAACTCATAATTTGAAATCATGAATTCCTCCTTGTGGACATAAAATTTGATCCGATAACATCGGATAAAGAGGTAGTGTCATATTATCCAAAAGCGGGAGTGATAGTCAATCGAATGAAATGCCGTTTCCGTGATAAAAAAAGGATAAGAATCCACCATCACGGGAGGAGTCACTTCCCCGCCTCACTCAGGAGCGAGATATCCCGCAGCTCCGAAAGGTACACGGCCCTGTCACCGGCAGCGTTCACAACGAGCCCCGGGTACGAGTAGATAGCCTCAATGTCGGCTCTCGTAAGAAAGCCCGGAACATCGTAAGTCCAGTCAAAGGATGTGATTATATCCCTGAGTATTCTCTTCGTGAGAGGCACCTTCCGTCTTCCTGTGATAAAATAGTCCCTCACCTGTTTCCTGCAGCACTTCAGTGCCGTAATTGCAAGGCGTGCGTTGAATATCTCCTTATTCGTGACCTCGATCTGGAGTCTCTTGGTGCTTTTTATATTCTTTCCCCTTGCCGAGACAAGCTCGAGATAGAGGCTTTCGGCCTTTCTTTCCCTTATTTCGATTTCCCTTTCATAGTATCCGATACTCACTTCAATGCGGAGAAGAGCCTCTTCGACGCTGTCTGTTCCGCCGAGAATCTTCACCACGGGAAGAAGCGAGAAATACGCTATTTCCGACGGCGTTCTGCAGAGTCTGACTGCAATCGATACGTCGCTTTCGAGTCTCTCTTCCTTCTCCAGGGGAGAAAAAGTGAGAACATGGTCGTTCCAGGAGAGGATTACGGATGCGCAACTTACATCGTCTCCCGGATCGATGGAGAAATGCGTGAGTATGTCTCTCCTGATACAGTTTGACATGCCCTCTCTGAACGAGCGGCAGAAGTCACGCCATGTGTCACTGTCACTGTTTTCACCGCCCTGTCTTCTGTATGCCGCCTCGACACCGGAGAATATCTTCTCGTAGGAGTGAATCATGTCAGCGACACCGGAAAGGCACTTTTTCTCCTTCCCTTCCTCAAAGTAGTAGGAGTCTTCCCAGGCTCTGTCCGAGAGCTCGGCGACATATTTCAGATAGTCCTTCTCTTCTATGTCAAATGGCGTGTAAGGAAGGTTATGCTCCGTCGTCAGATAGTCGACTGCCGTGAAATCAGGTTTACCGCTCATCTTCATTCTCCCTTCATGACAGCGTCGTGAAGTTCCTCCAGAGGCCTCGTTTCCTTCAGATAAACGGTACACGAGTCACCATAGCTGTCTCTGTACATGAGTCGTCTGTCGGAAAGTATTGTCCTGATATCTTCCTCAGTAAGGAATCCCGGCGCATCGGCCTCCCACTTCAGGGACGGGGCAAGAAGAGCGTCCGAGAGGATGCGCTTCGACAGAGGCTCAGTCGGGGTGCTCCGAGAGCCGAGATAGTCCTCCGTCTGACGGACGAAGGCATCAAGATAGTCAAGCGTTATTTCCGCTCTCCGGATTTTCAGGAGGCTGAACTCGATTCTGTCCTCGCATCTTGTCAGGATTCCCCTGTCAGGCTTGCCTTCAGCCGAGTCACGAATCATTTTCTCCATTTTCTCCTTCTCTTTCCCGATTTCCTCTCTTATCTCATCCTTCACTCCGGCTACAGCTTTCAGGAGAGAAGAGAATGTACAGGTCCCATCTTCCGCCATCTTTCTGAACGCTCTTTCGACTCCGCTAAGCGATGCAGAGAGAAGAGAGGACACGGAAGGACGGGTTCTTATTATGACGATGGCCTTCCTTCCCTTCAGATCAAAATGAGGAGTGCGCCTGAAAGAATAGAAGCTTAAATTCCACTGGCGTACAGCATAGGCAAGCTCCCCGACTGTCGTTTTCTCAGGGATTGAACAGATTTCGGCAACCCTCGCGAGTGCCTCCTTCCCTATCTTTCCGTCAAGATTGTGAACGAACATACTCTTCGTTCCGGCGTCCTCTGTCTCATGGGCATTCATCGCTCTGAAGAAATTCCTGTATGAGGAATAGAGGGAGATGATGTTTCCGAATCCCCCTTCCTTTTCAAGCGGCCTCTTAAGAAACGTGTTTGCGTAGGCATCTTCGAACATATCGCCGAAAAACGGCGCATAGTCGAGCCCGTCAAGAGCCGCAAAAGGACATTTCAAGTCTGACTTCTCGAATATCGCCCCGCTTTCGCCTCTGAATACCGGTGTATATCTTTTCTTTCCCTCTTCCATCGGTTCCTCCTCTTTCATTGTACCCCGGAAAAGAGAAAAAGAAAGAGTTGAGAATGGAATATTTGTCTCCTCTTCTCTATACTGACGGCATTATATTCCAGGAGGAGATTCATGAAAAAACTCTCTGCCATTCTCATATGGCTCATGATCCTTACGTCTCTCTTTGCCCATCCGGTATCGGAAAGGACGGAGGAGAAGACACTCCCCGAAGTCGGTGACAGTGTCTGCGGTTTCACAGTGAAGGACGTCGGCCGCTTCAGTCTCATCGGGGCAGATACCGTTCTCTACGAACACGACAGGACCGGGGCACAGGTTCTGTACCTTGCCAATGAAGATACGAACAGGGTATTCGAAATCACATTCAGGACACCTGCCGAGAACGACACGGGGGTACCTCACGTATTCGAGCACTCGACGCTCGACGGAAGCGAAAAGTATCCGTCGAAGACGCTTTTCTTCAACCTTTCGTTCCAGACCTACAACACATACATGAACGCTTCGACATACAGCTTCATGACGACATATCCGATTGCCTCGCTCTCCGAGGAGCAGCTTCTGAAGTACGCAGACTTCTACACCGACAGCTGCTTCAATCCCATGATATATGAAGACAGGTCAATCTTCGACGAGGAAGCCTGGAGATACGCTCTCGACGAGAACGGAGACCTCACAATCGAGGGAACGGTATACAGCGAGATGCTGGGCTCCTACACAAGACAGACTGAAGCGGTATACAACTTCATGAAGACAATCTTCCCGGGTTCCGTTGCGGGAAACAGCAGCGGCGGCAATCCCGACCATATTCCGGAGATGACATGGGAGGATCTCACATCCTACCACGACAGGTACTACACACCGTCGAACAGCGTAACATGCATCTACGGCAAGTTTGATGACTTCGACGCATTCCTCTCCCTCCTCGACGGTTATTTCTCCGGGTATGAAAGGACTGAATATACCTTCACCGATTCTTCCTATACCCCGATAACAGCACCCGTCGAAGCCGAATTCGAATATGCAGTCGAAGCTTCGACAGATACGGCCAGATCTGCAACGGTCTACTACGGCTACGCGCTGGGGGAGCTTACGGAAGATGAACTCACCTCTCTCGATTTCCTCTCGACACTTCTCGATGACTCAAGCTCACTTCTCATGGAGAATCTGAAGACTGCACTCCCCTACGGTTCATTCGGCTGCTACATCGATTTCTGCGGTCCAGAACCCATGATTTACTTCACTGCAGACAATATAGACGCCGCAGATGCATCCGTCTTCAAAGAGACTGTCGACGAGTCTCTTCTGGCAATATCGGAAAACGGCTTTGACAAGGATGCGGTCGATGCAGTCATAGCATCCTTCAGACTTTCCACGATGCTCACGACAGACGACAGCGAAGTCGGTATCAACACCATTCCGAACATCGTCTACTACTGGGCGGGAACGGGAGACCTCTACGGCTACATGCACTACATCGACGCAATCGATGATTTCGAGACTCTCGTCAGTGACGGCACCATCATCAGTGCTCTCAGGACATATGTCATCGAAAACAGCCGTTCGGCTCTCGCCGTGACGAAGGCCACAGCCGGTCTCAGGGAGGAAAAGGATGAAGCGCTCAGGGAAAAACTTGCCGCAGTCAAGGCTTCAATGAGCGAAGAGGAGCTTTCCGAGCTGAGAGCAGAGGAAGATGAAGAGAAAAGTGAAGACAAAACGGCAGAGTACGTGAAGGAGCTCCAGGCAGTCACGGTCGAAAGTCTTCCGGAGGAAATCAGGATCTACGACATCAGTGACGAAACGGGAGATGACGGCGTCAGGAGAATAAATGCCGGCTGCAGCACAGAAGGAGTCGGCTACGCAACACTCATGCTCAACACCGACTGGGTTCCGCAGGACAGGCTCCACTATCTCAAGCTCTATGTCGACCTCCTGGGCGAACTCGATACAGCCGAGCACACAAGAGCACAGCTCTCGAGCCGGATAAGCCGTTATCTCTACTCTCTCACACTCAAGACTTCAGTCATCGAGAATCAGGACAATGATGAATACTACCCCTTCATCAGAATAAGCTTCATCGCACTTGATGAGGATATGGAGAAGGCTTACGAAACTGTAGGAGAACTCCTCTACGAAAGCCGGTTCGATGTTCAGAGGATAAAGGATACTGTCGAGAATCTCAGGGAGAGTCTCAAGAGCAGCATAAATAACGCGAGCTACAACGTTCTTCTCTACGAGATGCTCTCAACAGCGAACGAAAGCATCGCCTACTCCTCTTACCTCAACTATCTCGACTACTATTACTTCCTCGCGGGCATCTCCGAAACACTTGAAAATAACCCGGATGAGATAGTGGAAAACCTCGAGTACATTCAGAAGAATCTCAAGAACTCGTATAAGGCAGTATCTGCATTCGCGGGAAGCGGAGAAAGCAGCACCAGCCACCGAAAGGCTGCAGACGCATTCATCGCATCTCTCGATAACAGGGAAGTCGGAAAACAGGACTACAGCTTCGAGACGATGGGTTCTTCCATGGCGCTCGTTGTGGAGAGCAACGTGAACTACAACATGATGTTCGCGTCCTACTCCGACATGGGACTGGAGGAGTACACGGCAGATCTTGACGCCGTCTCGAATGTGATAAACGACAACTATCTCATCCCGATGCTCAGAGACCGGTACGGTGTCTACGGTGCATATACCGCCGCTTCGGATGACGGCATCTACATGTATACATACAGAGACCCGAACATCGTCGAGACATTCGAAGTCTACTCTGGACTCCCCGTCTTCATGGAAAGCCTTACCTCCCTCACTCAGGACACCCTGGACGGATACATCCTTTCGAGCTACCCTTACTATGCAAAGCCGGAAGGAGAACTCACAGGTGCACTCAACGCAATCCTCAACTACCTCTCGGGTATATCTCAGGAGAAGAAAATCGAATACATGAAGGAGCTCAAGAGTCTGACGGGCGAAAAGCTAACAGATTACGCTTCAGCATATTCATCCCTCATCGAAAAGGGAGTCTATTCAACATCGGGAAGCGCTTCGGCAATCTCGAAATACTCCTCGATGTATGAGAAAATCATCAATCCCTTCGGAGTGCAGGATGCTTCATCCATTGTCCTTTCTGATATCACGGAAAACGACGAAGCCTATTCTGCCGTACGCTTTGCATTCGAGAACGGCTATATGGCTCCTCTCAGCGACACAGTATTCGGTGTCGGAGACGATGCAACACTGGGTGACCTTGCAGCATTCTTCTACATGATGATAGGCGGCGGAAGGGAACCGGAGACAGCCGTGGTCTACCTCTCCCAGTACGGAATCGTTCCGGCAGAGGACGCCTCCGCTCCGATAACAAGACTGGACGCCCTTCTCTACTCCTGCTACTTCTTCCAGGCAATGGGAATGGAAGTAAGCTTTGAGGAAATAGACGGTGACTATCCTGACATAGCACAGATTCCGGAAGGCTACGAAGGCCTTGTCGGCTTCGGTCTATCGAGCGGCCTCATAACTCCCGTCGACGGCCGCCTCAATGTAACGGACACATTGACAAGAGCACAGCTGGCCCAGCTCATCTCAGCATTCGCCGGAAACTGAGATAACTCCCAATCTGAAACACGGGTGGTTTACGCATGATGTATGCCACCCGTTTTTATCAACTGCAACTTGGTCTATTTTCACTATACCACAAAATAACCGAACGTAATACTAGTACAGGTCGGGTAAGACGACTTCTGCATCCCAGATAGCATCAAGCATTGTCAGAATGTCTGATGATGAACCTTTTGAAAATTATCTGAACGGGAATACAGGACCGCTTCTTGATGGGCCAACTCCCCGCCTCATTGACGAATGGCAACTTGCGCCGAGACTGTGGAACAAAGTAAGAAACGAAGTTGACACAAGATGCAAATTCGGACAGTTCATTCTGACAGAATCATCAGTTTCAGCTGACAGAGACAGAATCAGGCATACCGGAACAGGAAGAATCTGAAGATTCAAACGGAAAGATCAGTCTTTCGTCGCTTTTCGACGGCAACGATGACGTCTCTGCCATCAGTGATATAGATACAGAAAGACTTGCCTTCCTGTGCTCAAGAGGAGGATGGTCTGAATCTCTGAGGATGCCGGAAAGGCACGCATTGAAGAGTGCCGAGGACCTCTACAAGACAACCATCAACAGTGATATAGTCCGCGAAGGGAGAATGACAAGAAACGCAGAAAAGGTCGATTCCTTCATGCGCTTCTATGCGAGGAATCAGGGCACCCAGGCAACAAATACTGTTCTCGCCGGAGATATGATATCAGGAAAACCTATCGATCCCGATACAGTTGCATCCTACATCAATGCTCTGGAGAACATCTTCATAGCGGAGAATATGCCGGCATGGAATCCGAACCTGAGAAGCAAAACTGCGATAAGAACATCCCCTACCCGATATTTCTCCGATCCCTCGATAGCAGTCCAGGCACTGGGCGCCGGCCCCGCAGCACTCTTAAGGGATGCATGAACATTCGGCTTCATATTCGAGACAATGTGCATGAGAGATCTCAGGGTCTATGCAGATGCACTGGACGGAAAAGTCCATCACTACAGAGACAGGACAGAACTTGAGTGTGATGCCGTCATTGTCCTCAGGGACGGCAGATACGCTCTTGTAGAAAACAAGCTCGGTGGAGAAACAAGAATAGAGGAAGGAGCAAAGAATCTGAAGAAGCTTCAGGATCGTCTCGATACCGATACAATGAATTTCCCCTCTTTCCTCATGGTTCTCACAGGAACGACGAAATACGCCTAGGCGTACTGACGGTGTCTTTGTTGTTCCTATCGGGTGTCTCAGGAACTGACAACAAAGTGGCGGGATACCATCTGCATTCTCGTATCATGAAAGCTGAATTCAAAGTTCGAGAAACAATTTTTTCGCTGGTATAAATTTCGTACACCACAATTTACTCAAATAAAATACCACAATTTACTCAAATAAAATGACACAATTTACTCAAATAAAATGCCACAATTTACTCAAATATAATGCCACAATTTACTCAAATATAATGCCACAATTTACTCAAATGAAAAACAATAGAATACTGAAACAAAAAAACTCAAAATACTGAAACGTTTTTATACAAATCTATCATTTAATATTTTATATTTTAAATAATTATATATCGCAAACATGCTTTGGACTGAATGCATCATAGAACTTTGATTTATGCAGATATTTTGTGCTGAAATTTTAAATATCTCTTCCCTTTAAAGATAATAATTCTTCATCTTGAATTCATGAAGTTTTAACTGTTGAAAATATGAAGTTTTCAACCTATCATATAAACATGGAAACAAAAGGCTACAGAAAGAGAATTATTGACGACACGCTTGCTCTTCACATGGAAGCTTTCGGAGCAACACAGATAAAAGGTCCGAAAGGCTGCGGAAAGACGACTACAGCAAAGCAGAAATGCAATTCTGTCGTCGAGTTTCAGGATGAAGACATAAGGGAAGGCCTTCTTCTGACAGCCGACACAACTCCGAGTCTTCTTCTGAAGAAGAAAAAGCCAATTCTCTTTGACGAGTGGCAGGATGCTCCGAAGCTTTGGGGAGCAATAAGGAAGGATGTCGATGATACCGGGAAGAAAGGCCAGTATCTGCTCACGGGCTCTTCTTCCAGGCCTGTCATTACCCCTCATACAGGAACACTCAGAATAAGTACGCTTATCATGTACCCGATGAGTCTCTTCGAAAGCGGAGAATCCAACGGAACCGTATCACTCGGGAAACTCTTCGATTCTCCGGACGAGTTTGACGGCTGCTGCTCCGACCTCGACATTGAAGATCTCATATTCGCACTCTGCAGAGGAGGATGGCCGGAAGCACTCACTGTCCGAAAGAAGGAAGCAAAACTTCTAATAGCAAAAGAACTCTTCAATATGATTGCCGAGAGAGATATCTCGAATATCGACGGAGTACGTAGAGACCCCGACCTTGCGAAGAAAATTCTTCACTCATATGCAAGAAACATATGCACAGCAGCAGAGACAAAGTCAATCATAAGTGACGTCAAGGCCAACTTTGAGGTGACCGATCAGACTATCCTGTCATATATCTCTGCCCTCGAGACTCTATATATCATAGATGACATCGACGCATGGTGTCCCGCCATCCGTTCGAAGTCTGCAATCAGGGCAAGAAAAAAACGCAACCTGATTGATCCATCGCTGGCTGTAGCTGCACACGGCCTCTCCCCCGAGCATTTCTACTCCGATTTCCGTTCTCTCGGTTTTCTCTTCGAATCCCTCTGCATAAGGGATCTGAAGGTTTACTCGTCAGCAAACAGGGGAAGAATCTCATATTACAGAGACAGATACGGTCTCGAAGCGGACGCAGTACTTCACCTCTCGGATTCGAGATATGCCCTGATCGAATTCAAGCTTGGAGAGAAGGAAATAGAAAAGGGAGCGGGAAACCTCAACAGAATCGAATCCCTCATAGAGCAGCATAACGCCGAAAACAGCGCAGAGATAAGAAAACCGGATCTCAAACTTGTAATTACAGGCGGACAATACGGCTACAGAAGACCAGACGGGGTTCTTGTCATTCCGATAGGCTGTCTCAGGCCTTAGAGAGGCCTGTACGTATTGATGATGAGTGCAGCCTCCTCCTTCTTGGAGATGCACTTGTCCATGGCTTCGCGTAGGATGTAGCGCTGAGCCTCATCCTCACTCATTCCTCTGTCGCTCATGAGAATGAGCTTTGCCCTCGATACGAGCTTTATCTCCTCCATCTTCTCCTCGACCTTCACCTTCTCCCTTTCAAGCCTCATTATCCTGTCGCTCGTGCTTGTCATGAAGGAGACTGCAGTCTCGAGAAGTGGAAGCGAGAGGGGTTTCTTCAGTATGTATACGCCGCTTCCCCTTAATGCAGCTTCCGCTTCGCTGTACTGGGATGAAGGTGAGAGAAAGAGAACCGAGGATGTTCCCGTCCGTGATAAATCCAGAGAGAGTCCCAGGCCGCTTTCATCGGGAAGCGGACTGTTGATCATCACAATGTCATATTTTCTGAAGATGACGCTCCGCCTTGCCTGAACGGCAGACTCCACAGTCTTCACGGGGTAGTAACGCGTCTCGGGAATGAGCGGCGTCAAAAACCTCAGGAAACTCTCCGAGGAGGAAACAATCAGAACTGAATAGACTCTCTCGTTAAGCATCCGTCAACCCAGGTAGAAGGAAATAACCTCATCAGGGAGTGTCCGTTTGAGGAATTCACTCGCCTCTGCTTCCTCTCTCGCCTCTTCAAGAGTTCCGGGAAGAAGTCTATTCTCATCCATAGCGGTACTGTAGAGATTACAGTCCATGCTCTCCTGTGGCTCGAGCTTTCCTTCGATTCCTTCCATAGCCGCGGCGATGAGGAGCGCGAACGCAAGATATATGTTGCATCCGGCATCGGGGCTTCTCACTTCTGCCCTTACATACGGGCCCGATGCCGCGGGAATACGTATGAGCTGCGAGCGGTTCCCGTACGAATAGGAGATGTATTTCGGGGCCTTGCTGCGGCCGAGTCTCCTGTATGACTCCTCGCTGGGGTTGAGAAAGAGAGTCATCTCCCTGATGTACTTCATGATACCTGCAGTGATGTACTTCAAGCCGTCACCGTCCGTCCCCTTCACCGATATGTTTATATGAAGTCCGTTGCCGGGTTCGTTTTCCAAGGGCTTCGGGGAGAACTCCGCCCAGAGTCCGTTACGCATGCTTACTGTTCGGACAACCTGGCAGAATGTCTCGCCGTTGTCTGCGGCCTCGAGAGGCGTTGAATACGAGAAATCAATCTCGTTCTGTCCCGGTCCCTCCTCGTGGTGGGATGCCTCGGGATGGAGAGAAAGATCCTCGAGCATCATGCAGATTTCACGTCTTATCGCTTCACCCCTGTCAAGCGGGGAAGATGCCATGTAGCTCTCCCTGTCGAGAGGAACGGAGGAATGTGTGCCGTCCTCGTTCATCGGAAAGAGATAGAACTCATACTCCGTTCCGAAATAGAAGGAAAGCCCCCTGTCCCGGGCCCTCTTGACGGCATTTCTGAGAATTGCCCTCGAATCAGTCTCCACTTCCCTTCCGTCAGGGAATGTGACATAAGAGAAGAATTTCACTGCCTTCCCCTGATCGGGACGCCACGGAAGAAGCGTGAACGATGAAATGTCAGGATGAAGAAAGAGGTCCGAGTGCACACCGTCAGTCGAGAAACCGTCGATGGCGGAACCGTCTATCGAGATACCGTACTCGAATGCCCTCTCCATCTCTGACGGCATTATGGTCGTCGTTCGCATCTTTCCCCTTATGTCGATGAACGACAGAAGGACGAACTTGACGTCCTCCTCCCTGATGAATTCGATTATTTCTTCTATTGTGTATTCCATAAAGACCCCGTTTTTTACATTTTCCTCAAAAGCGGCTACATGGTCCATACCTCATGCTCTCATTGCAGGAACAGAATAATGAAGTCATACATGATACGTTGCTCTGAGAATAATATCGGCTGCAAACTCGGACTGTGAACACTGCATTTCATATTCAGTCATTCACCATAACCGGTAAACTCACATACCAGGCAAAATAATGTATTCCAAGAACAAGAATTATCAATAACCATCATTCCCCATTAACCGGCATTGCATTGAAAAACGGCAGAAATAACACTTGCCTTTTCCCCTTTTTCAGTATGAAATTAGATTGTAGACAACAAAGGAATATTCTTCGGAGAAAGGAGGCTATCGATGGCAGGGATTAACAGAGAATATAAAGACAGGCTCTTCAAGTTCATATTCGGAAAAGAAGAGAACAAAAACTGGACAACGAGTCTCTACAATGCGCTCAAGGGTCCCGATTCCGATCAGGCGGATGCCGACAGCATCAGGTTCAATACAATTGAAGATGTGCTGTATATGGGAATGAAGAATGATGTCTCCTTTCTTGTAGGCGACTCAATCACGTTCTTCGAGCAGCAGACAAAGTACAATCCTAACATGCCGATGAGATTCTTCCTCTATGCGGCAATGGTGTACCAGAAATACATTCAGGACAGGAATAACTCGTTCAACATGTACAGCCCGACTCTGCAGACGGCCCCATCCCCGAGGTGTGTATGTTTCTATAACGGTAACAATGAAATCGAAGACAGAAGGGAACTTAAGCTCAGCTCTGCCTTCGGAGGAAAGGGGGACATAGAAGTCAAGGTTACACTTCTGAACATAAATTACGGAAGGAACAGGGAGCTACTCGACAGATGCAAACCATTGAAGGAATATTCCTGGTTCACTACAACCGTTACTAAAAAGCAGAAGGAGGGAATGAGTCTTGAAGATGCAGTGGATGCGGCACTCGATGAGATGCCTGATGACTTTGTCATAAAGAAGTTCCTGATTCTGAACAGAGTGGAGGTAAAAGAAATGTGTCTGACTGAATATGATGAAGAATGGTACAGGTCGATGGACAGAGAAGAAAGTCTGAAAGAAGGCAA
>CAVFYD010000005.1:0-21269 GCA_963626615.1 Sphaerochaetaceae bacterium | reverse complement strand
AAGAAGGCCGTGCAGAAGAGCGTTTATCGCTGCTGTCCGGTCTTGTTCATGACGGTTTGATCACCGAACACAAGGCAGCTGAGAAGGCAAATGTTTCCGTCGAAGAGTTCAGAAAGCTTGTTTCCCGGTATTCCTGATTGCAGTCGGAAGAAACCTGCGTAAACCACAGTTCAATTTTTTTCACTTTTCCATATTGACATCGTCCGCGTGAAAAACTTATCTTTTCCGCATTAAGGCAATGGCGTCTTGGTAAACCCAGGAAACCATTGCCCATTTTTTTTGTATTCGGAGGAAAGAATATGGACAGCGTCCCTCTTATTTTCGGTTCACTTGTCTTTGATGACAGGACAATGAAGGCTGTACTCCCCGCCAAGGTCTATTCTTCGCTGAAGGCGACGATGGACGAAGGAAAGGAGCTCGATGAAGACTGCGCCAACAGCGTGGCGGAGGCTATGAAGAACTGGGCTGTCAATAACGGCGCAACCCATTTCACACACTGGTTCCAGCCTCTCACGGGCTTCACCGCAGAGAAGCATGACTCGTTCATCACCCCGTCCCCGGACGGAAGGGTCATGATGGAATTCTCGGGCAGGGAACTCATCAAGGGCGAACCCGATGCCTCCTCCTTCCCCTCGGGAGGCCTCAGGGCCACATTCGAAGCAAGGGGCTACACGGCCTGGGACCCGACATCGTATGCCTTCATAAAGGATAAGACTCTGTGTATTCCGACAGTCTTCTGTTCCTATACGGGAGAGGCCCTCGACAAAAAAACACCTCTCCTGAGAAGCATGGAAGCAATCAGTAAGGCTTCTCTCAGGATTCTCAGGCTATTCGGAAACACTGAAGCTAAGAGCGTCAAGACCAGCGTCGGCCCCGAGCAGGAGTATTTTCTCATCGACAAGAACCTCTATCTCAAACGCAGGGACCTTGTCTATACAGGACGCACCCTCTTCGGGGCCCCGTCCCCCAAGGGACAGGAAATGGACGACCATTACTTCGGTTCGATAAAGCCGAGAGTAAGGGAGTTCATGGAAGACCTCAACGAAGAGCTCTGGAAGCACGGAATTCTGGCAAAGACGGAACACAACGAAGTTGCCCCGTCACAGCATGAGATGGCTCCGATCTACACAACAACCAATATCGCGGCAGACCACAACCAGCTCACGATGGAGCTCATGCAGAAAGTTGCAGACAGGCACGGCCTCGTGTGCCTCCTCCACGAGAAGCCCTTCAGCGGTGTCAACGGCTCGGGAAAGCACAACAACTGGTCACTCGGAACTGACGGCGGCGTCAACCTCCTGTCCCCCGGCGAAACTCCTTACGAGAATGCCCAGTTCCTGCTTTTCCTGACATCTGTCATCAGGGCTGTCGATGAGTACCAGGACCTCCTGAGAATAAGCGTTGCAAGTGCATCCAACGACCACAGACTCGGCGCCAACGAGGCTCCACCCGCAATCGTCTCCATATTCCTCGGAGACGAGCTCGAGGGAATAATCGAATCAATCGAGAACGGGAGCCTCTATGCCGGAGCGAAGAAGAAGACCGTGAAACTCGGAGCTGCCGTACTTCCGAAGTTTCTCCGTGATACAACGGACCGCAACAGAACAAGTCCGTTTGCCTTCACTGGAAACAAGTTCGAGTTCAGGATGCTGGGCTCCTCATCATCCATCAGCGACGCAAACACCTATCTCAACAGCGCTGTCGCTGCGGTGCTGAACGACTTTGCAGACACACTCGAGAAGAGCACGGACTTCGAGAAGGATGTCCACACTCTCATAAGAGACACAATCATCGCCCACAGAAGAATCATATTCAACGGTAACGGCTACGATGAGGAATGGGTGAAGGAAGCAGAAAAGAGAGGGCTCAGTAACTACCGCACCACGCCCGATGCCGTTATACACCTGATGGACAGGAAGAACATAGATCTCCTGACAAGAGAGCATATCTTCAGCGAAAAGGAGATTCTCTCCCGTACCGAGGCTACCCTCGAGAACTACGCAAAGACAGTAATGATAGAGGCCAACACGATGATCGACATGGCAAGACGTGACTTCCTTCCATCCATCAGTTCGTTCACCACTGAAGAACTGGCATCCCTCGAGAAGAAGACGTCCTTCGGACTCGAGTGTACCTACGAGAAGAAGACGGTCTCCAGGCTCAGTGCGCTGAGCGAGAAGATAGCTTCATCCTCCGAAAAGCTCGAAGAAGCGGAAGCCGAGGAGAAGAGTCTTGTGAGTGAAAGAGACAAGGCATTCTTTGTACGTGACAGAATTATTCCCCTTATGACGGAAATCAGAAGCGCAGTCGACGAAGCGGAGACGCTTGTAGGACGCACATCATGGCCGCTCCCGACATACGGCGACCTGTTGTTTTCAGTGAGGTAAGATATGTGTTCGATAATGGCATTCAAAGGAAGAGACATAACAGAGGAGAGTTTCAGACTACACTTCGACAGGACGATATCTCGCGGCCCCGATTCGACGAGGATAATGAGGAGTGGCGATGTGACGCTGGGCTTTCACCGTCTATCGATAATGGGCCCGGGAGAAAGCGGCATGCAGCCGTTCTTCATGGGGAGGGATGCGGTAATCTGCAACGGTGAAATCTACGGCTTCAGGGAACTAAAGAGAAAGCTCGGGGAAAAAGGCTACACCTTCACATCCTCATCCGACTGCGAAATCCTTCTTCCGCTCTGGAAGGAATACGGAGTCAGGATGTTCCGTCTTCTCGACGCCGAGTTCGCCCTCGTAATCTACGATTCGTCAACAGGTTCCCTCGTCGCTGCGCGTGACAGTATCGGCATACGGCCGCTCTACTGGGGCTGTACGAAGGAAGGAAGCATCGTCTTCGCGTCCGAGCCGAAGAACCTCACAGGACTCGTTGAGACTATCCTGCCCTTCCCTCCGGGACATTACTATAAGGACGGCGTGTTCATTCCATACGACAAAATCTGGAAGACGGAGAAGTATTCCGAGGACACTGAAGAAGAAGCGGAGAAGAAAATCAGGGACCTCCTCATAAAGGGCGTCAGGAAGAGACTCGTGTCTGACAGCAGGATAGGATTCCTGCTCTCGGGCGGCCTCGACTCGTCTCTTGTATGTGCCATTGCACAGAAGGAATCCCCCACCCCCATAAAGACGTTCGCAATAGGAATGGAAGGCGATGCGATAGACCTCAAATACGCAAGGGAGACAGCACAATATCTCGGGACGGATCACACTGAAGTCATAATGACGAAGGATGAGGTGCTCTCCTCTCTCGACACAGTCATAAAACTCCTCGGCACTTACGATATAACGACAATCCGTGCTTCGATGGGAATGTACCTTGTCTGCAGGTACATCCACGAGAACACAGACCTCAGGGTAATACTCACCGGTGAAATATCGGACGAACTCTTCGGCTACAAGTACACCGATTTCGCCCCCGGAGCCGATGCCTTCCAGAAGGAGGCGGAGAAGAGGATAAGGGAGATACACATGTACGACGTCCTCAGGGCCGACAGATGCATAAGCGTAAACTCCCTCGAAGCGAGAGTCCCCTTCGGCGACCTCGAATTCGTGAGATACGTGATGAGCATAAATCCCGAGCTGAAGATGAACAGACACAACAAGGGAAAGTACCTTCTGAGAAAGGCTTTCGAAGGCGACTATCTTCCCCATGACATCCTCTTCAGGGAGAAGGCCGCATTCTCCGACGCCGTCGGACACTCGATGGTCGACTACCTCAAGGCGAAGGCGGAAAAGGCCTATACGGATGAGGAGTTCGAGGAGAAGAGAAGGAAGTACAATCATTCCCGGCCCTTCACGAAGGAATCTCTCCTCTACCGCGAGATATTCGAGAAGTACTACCCGGGGCAGAGTCAGATGGTTACGTCCTTCTGGATGCCGAACAGGGAATGGGAGGGCTGCAATGTAAACGACCCGTCAGCAAGAGTGCTTTCGAACTACGGTGCTAGCGGAGTCTGATGCAGAGCGCTACAATAGTCTCATGTTCGACGCACACGCCCACATAGGTATACCGACAGACAATGCATATGTCTGCTCGTCAAAGACGGAGGAAGCACCTCTTCTTGCGCCTTATAAATATAAGGCCGCGGGACTGCTTCCTCCCGCTGACGGTGATATCTCAAGGCTGGAGGAATATGCAGAAATGGGCTGGGGAATCGGAGAAGTCGGAATTGACAGACGCTTTCCCGATAAGGAGGGGCAGATTGAGCGTTTCCGCACTGCCGTTCTCATTGCTAAGCGTCACCACTCTCTTCTGACAATACATGCCGTCGGCTGGACTGACGCACTTCTCTCGGTTCTGAGAGATACTAAGCCAGAAAGATTTCTTGTCCATTCATTCTCCTCAAGCATTGAAGTCGCAAGGGAAATCATCTCTCTGGGGGGAGTCATATCACTCTCTCCGAAATCGAAAAGAGCAAAGTCATTCGATACTCTCATTCATTCGCTTCCCTTCTTTCTCACCGAGACCGACATGCCGACAGGAGAAGAGGAGGAGAAAGTCCTTCACGATTTCAATACGGAGCTCTCCGGGATTCTGCAGAGAGACATCAGCGGCGACAAAAGGTGCCGCTTATTCTTCGAAGAGTGAAAAACTTCAGGCCCTGTCCTGGAGTCTGGCGGCAATGGTGTCTCTCAGTATTGTGATATCCAGAGGCTTTGCGATATGGTCATTCATGCCTGCCTCAAAGGCATTGGTCCTGTCTTCATCGAAGGCATTGGCTGTCATCGCTATGATCGGGATACCTGCCTTATCTCTGTCGTCAAGTGCCCTTATGGCACGCGTTGCCTCATAGCCGTTCATCATCGGCATCTGGATATCCATGAGGATAAGGTCGTAGCGGTCAGCACTCTCCTTTTTCACCTTTTCCAGAGCCTCGCTTCCGTCAGATGCAGTCTCGACTTCAAGGCCCATTGCTTCAAGCATGGCCTTTGCGATTTCCATATTGAGGTCATTGTCCTCGACAAGAAGGACACGCCTTCCGGAGAGAGCGAGCAGCGAAGAAGAATCATCTGCGGCCGCTTTACCGTATACCATATCGGCTGAGGTGATTTTGAACTCCAGACTTACGGTGAATACGGACCCCTTACCGAGTTCACTCTCTACCCTTATCTCACCGCCCATGAGGTCCACGAGGCTCTTTGTTATGCTCATCCCCAGTCCCGTTCCCTGTGTATGGCTCACGGTTGAAGTCTTCTCACGCGCAAACTGCTCGAATATGTGCCCGATGAACTCTCCGCTCATCCCGATACCCGTATCTTCTATGATGAAGTCGTAGAGGGCATAGCCTTCTCTCTCCGACTTTCGCTCACGCACTGTAAAGGTTATAGTGCCTCCGTCCGGCGTGAACTTTACTGCATTGGAGAGTATGTTTATGAGAATTCTGTTGACGTGAAGGGCGTCGGCATAGACATAGATGTCGTCAAGTTTTTCGGTCTTCTCCACATACCTCAGTCTCCTGTTCTCGATATCTGAACGGACGACATCCTTCACAAGATCCATCTGGTCTCTGATACATACGGGAACAGCTTCGATTGTCACCTTACCGTTCTCGATCCGGCTCATATCGAGAATGTCGTTTATGAGGGACAGAAGGTGCTGACTCGAGAGCATGATTTTCTGAAGATAATCCCGTACTCTCTCCCTGTCGTCAATATTCCGTTCTGCAAGTTCGGTGAACCCGATGATGGCGTTCATCGGTGTCCTGATGTCGTGAGACATATTGAAGAGGAATGCACGCTTCGAGCGGTTTGCCCTGTCCGCGGCGGCAACCGCCTCTGTCAGATCCTCATTCTTCTTTTCAAGCTTCTCCTTGTAGATAAGTTCCTGCTTCTTCGCTGTCCACATTCTTAATGCCTGTACGATGACAAGAAACAGGGTATAAAGGCCGATTGCTGTGGCTACGACCGGAATCGTATTCTCGTAAATCTGACGTTCCGAGAGGAATGCGCAGATATAGAAAGTGCGTCCGTGACTGAAGCGGCCGAAGTAACGCTGTGCCTCCCCTCTTCTGGTAACCACTACCATCCTGTCGGCCTGTCCTGAGTGGCGTATGTCGTACACAAGACCGTAGTCCTCAGCACTTATGACTCCCGGGAGGAAACTGCTGTCGTTTGATGCAATGATGTCATTACCGTTCATGATGACGAAGGTGCCGTTCTTCTCCCTGTCATAACCGTTGAGGAGGTTCTGGATGGAGAGCCTCGATTTCACCGCGAATTCCCCCGCCGTATGCCTGTAGACGAGAATGGCTCCTGCAGGACAGGAGATGGCTGCAAGATCGATGATGCCTTCATCCTCCATCTCGATACGTCTCATGTAGGTGTCGCTGTCTCTCTCCATCACCTTAAGGATGGTATCCTGGTTCAGCATATCCCTGAAGTCTTCAAAACCCACACCGTCCTTCGAGTACTCCTCTATGACGCTCAGGTCCTTTCCCAGAACCGTTATTCCCGTAGCGGCAATCTCTCCTGCGTACTTACTGAGTTCCTCCCTTGTGACGCTCTCATCCAGGTCCCTGATGAGCTTTGCACTCTCGGCCTTTCTCATGAGGCTCTTCGCCGCTTCCGTGCTGTTGAACTCGATGTAATAACTGTACTGCCTCTTGAGATATTCTATCTCGGTTGAAAGTCTCTGGTCATTGTCGCGTCTGTCTATGTATGCAGATACAAGGGCAACGCACGACGCCAGAAGGAGACCCGTTACGACGGCAGCTATGATAAACGCACTGGAGAAGAAGGTGCCGAAGCTCTTACTTTTCATGGTCAACTCCAAGGTATCTCTCTCCGTCATCAAGATAGCCGCTTATGATCTTCTCAAGAGTTCCGTCTTCGCGCATGCTCTCTATCGCTTCATTTAGCTTTCTGCAGAGCTCCGTGTCGCCGTTCTTCAGAAAAGCCGTTCCGACTGACGCCTTCATGAGAGGTTCATCAAGAATCGTGAATACCGTATCGTAATCCTTCATGTACTGGACTATGGCAGGCTCATCCGCAACAAGAGCATCCACATAATCACAGCCCAGGGCTGCGAACGGCAGGGAGTTGTCCTCATAGCTCATGACGAGAATATCTTCAGGGAGATAGGGATTTGACCTTTCAAGAAGGATTTCCTCCCCGATGGAGGCAGACTGAACGGCAACTGTCCTTCCCTCAAGATCAGAGAGGGTGTGTATGTCACCGGTGGTATTCACAGCAACAACCTGATTACTCGACATATAGGGGCCGACCCAGAGATAGTCGTCTCCCCTGCTTTCCATGGTGAAGCCGCCGGTGACGCAGTCAACTTCACCGCTCTCGAGAAGAATGTCCTTGTCCTCCCAGCTCATAGCCACGAACTTTATGTCGTACCCTATACGGTCAGAGGCCTCTCTGAGGATATCCATATCGAGACCGGTCGGGTCCCCGTTGTTGTCAAGGTCTGTAAACGGAGGATAGTCCTCGCTTCCCACGGTGATGACTGGACGGACAGAAGCTGAGGATGAATCGGTATTCCTGGAGCAGGATGCAAGACAAAAAGAGAGAACAAGCACAATAAAGATAATCAGCAGTCTCTCTTTAACTCTTGAAAAGCTCATCCTTCCCCCCCTCTTTCCAATGATATAATTACAACACAGTTATGCCCTGTCTGCAAGAAAATTAACGGCCTTTAATCAGCTTCCGTAAAGAAATCTTCATCCTGAGCAAGAACGGTTTAAGCTGGGTAAAGGCAGCTTTTCCACTTGCAGCAGGTGCGAAAAATCCTCTTTTCTCCGTCCCCGACAGCCTCAATTGTAAAATTTTCAGCCGAAAACGAAAAAAAGTCCGACAAAATCCCGAAAAATTCTGTCTTAAGAAGTAAAGGAGCAAAAAATGAAACATCGGATTTTCAGACTTACAGTATTACTGCTTGCAGTCACGCTGCTTGCTGTGGCATGCAGTGCAGAGGCAGGAGATGGAACGGCAACCGTCCGTTTCTCGATTTCAAACGAACGTGCCCGCACAATCTCGGCGGGAGAGAACCGCACTAAGATCTCGAAGTATACCTTCACTCTCAGCGGTACTGCGGACTATACGTTCGACTTCGACCGTGATGCGAGCGGCGTCTACCTTATAAAGGGAGTTGCCCCCGGAGCATACACAGTGAAGGTCGAGGCTCTTTCGTCAGACGGCACGAAGATATCTGAAGCAACGGCAGAGCACTTCTTCATAAGAGGAGAGAACAGTTTCTCGATTACCCTCTCCTCCCTTCTGGGCTCCCAGGCCCTGAAGCTCACCTTCCTCTGGAAGCCTTCAGCCTACAGGACAACGCCGGAGTTCACGCTGACGCTCACATCAGAGAACGGAAGCGCTGTCACCGTCAATGCGGGGGAACTCACACTCGATACGGCTGCCGGAAAGGCAATCCTCCAGAAGACACTTCCCGCCGGGTCCTATATCGTGAATGCGAAACTTCACAGCGGAAATGCAGTCTACATCGGTTACACAGAGGTCGTGAGAATGACTAACGGAGGAGCGGCGCTCGAAGCCGAAGTCGACTTCAAAAGCGGTGGTGCGGTAAACAACAGCGGCATCATAACGACGAACATCGATGTTCCCATCGAGGGAACGATTACGGCATCAAATGATGCTCTTGGACAGATTGTCGCAGATCTCACCATCACCTCTAAGCCAGAAGGCATCAGCGACAGTGATATTACAATCACATGGTACAACGAGCACTACAAGCTCTCGAGTACGACAAGCCACACCGAGTTCTACGGCATGCCGGGGCTTACGCTCATCACTGCGATAATGACATGCTCGAAGACAGGCGCAATGGGTTCCGCGACTCTCTACTTCAACAACGAGGGTAATTAAGAGCAAAGCCCTGAGTACAGACAGTAAGGCCCTCCTCTGCGGTGGGCCTTCTGCATCGGACGGGAGAGAACATCAGTAGCGTCCCCAGCCGTTGAGAACATATCTGTCAGTAACGGACTTCACAAGATTATTGAGTCTTTCGCATTCATCCCTGTCATTTGACACAACCTCCCATCTCGCCATGGCATCCTCACTTCTCGAAATGCGCTGTGCAACCTGTGCCCATTTTCTGTCGTCGAGATTCGAATTCCTGTCAAAAGTAAGGGGGAGATTGAAGCGGAAAAGTGTGGCATCCAGCTCAGAGCCGTCGTCCATGTCCCTGATGACGGCAGCACCTTCCCTTCTCATAACTTCCTCCACTTCATCCATAAGGGAAGGAAGTCTCTCGGGAGCAGCTTCAGCATGAAGGGGCCATTCACGGTAACGGTAGAGGGAGTTCTGGATTTTTTCGGCCTCAGCGAACTTCTCCCGTTTCTCCATGAAGCAGCGTGCCGTAAGGAGCGAGAAGAAGAGTGTCGATTCGACCGCAGCACAGCCTTTCTCAGGAGAGTGTATGTCGTAAGGGAAGTTCATGTAGAAGTGGGCGCTCTCCTCCTCTGCTGCAATGTAACCCTTATCGAAATTGCCGGTAAGCTTTTCCTTTATGAAAGAGTGTCCGTTACGGATCATGTGTACGTCAGCACCCGACCTGGCAAGTTCACACAGCACAACCGGATTCGCCTTCACATCGGCATAGAAGTGCGTCTTCTTACCGCCATATATCTTCATTATCTCGGGAGCTATGATGGACATTATGAG
Source organism: Sphaerochaetaceae bacterium (assembly GCA_963626615.1). Classification (GTDB taxonomy): domain Bacteria; phylum Spirochaetota; class Spirochaetia; order Sphaerochaetales; family Sphaerochaetaceae; genus Ornithospirochaeta. The sequence goes on along the minus strand of CAVFYD010000005.1, from coordinate 11,625 downwards.
GCCGGGTACTATCTGGTCCCCGCGGGATGTCATGAAGTCCAGTCTGTCACCGTCGCCGTCAAAGCAGAAACCGAAGTCAAAGCTGCCGTTTTTCATTGCCTCACGCGCAGGGGCAATGGATGACTCGATAATCGGATTGGGGTCACCCTTCGGAAAGAGTCCGTTGGGAGTTATGTCTCTCACCTCTATTTCCGCACCGGCCTTCTGGAACGCAAGGGCAATTTCACTTCCCGCAGAGCCGTTGAGGAACTCGAACATTATCCTGAGTCCTTTGAGAGAACCGGGTTTCACACCGCTGAGAGAAAGAGAATAGTCGATGAAGGAATCAAGACAGTTCACGATGGTGATTCTTCCCCTTTCCTCCTTATCGGGGACAAGGCCATCTTCATAAATCTGCCTTATCTTCGCGATTCCGCCTTCCGGACCGCAGCCGTATGCTATGGGGCGGAGAGAAGGAGAAAGAAGCTTGAGGCCGACATATTCCCCGGGATTGTGGGATGCCGTAACCATGATTCCACCGCTGGTCCTGTTCTGCATTAACGAATAGTAGAACTGGCATGTCGAGACAGGAAGAGGATTGTAAAGCACATCAATTCCGCACTCTCTCATCTTCCCGACAAGTCCCTCAGCAAGCTCTGGAACATACAGACGTGCATCCCTAGATATGAGGATACTGTCCGCCTTCACTATGTTCCTGTAGTAATATGCCACAGCGTTGTACAGCCTCTCCTTCAGAGATGGTGTCAGTCTGTCTTCCTTTGTTCTGATGTCATAGGTTTTGAACATACCGAGGTCCAGTTCGTCTTTCATTTTTCACTCCAATAAGTTAATAATGACCGTAGAGATTCCTCGTGACTTCGCTTTCGTTGGTCCACTCGATCTCGCCTGCAACCTCAAGAAAGGTCCTTCCGCCCCATATCGGGGCCTTGAGAAATTTCGTCACAGGGAAGCTGCGGCCGCGCCCCATTTCGTAGAAAATGCCGTCCCCGCTTGTGTTGTTTCCCCATACGGAGAGACAGCCCCTGTAGTTCTTCTCCTTATCGAACCATGCATCTGTTTCGTATTCGCACCCCCGGTATGTGAAGCGCAGAGGTTCTCCATATTTCATACAGTCAATGAAGTATTCGAGTGTATCGGCATCCATATTCCTCTCCCTGTATAACAAACAAAAGCCACCGGATATAATCCAGTGGCCGTTAAGCGTATAAGATTACTTTTTCTTATGTCTCATTGCTCTGAGCTTTTTCTTTCTCTTATGAGTTGCGATCTTATGCTTTTTTCTTTTTCTTCCGCAAGGCATCGTTGAATGCTCCTTATTCCAATTGGATTTTGTAATTACCGTTCCATTATGGTAATTAGTTTTCAAAGAGTCAATAGACTCTAGCCAACATTACCGTCAGTATACTTGTGAACGGTAAGTTTCTTTCCATCCTTTCCGATAGCCTTTCCGTCAACTGTGACAACGCCGCCGACAGTATGCATCGGAAGAGCAAAGAAATGGTCCGGCTTGAGGTATGTCGTGATCTTCTCCGTCTCGGGCTGTCCCTCGTACTCGAGAACGGTGCCCGGCTCGAAGTCGTCAGCGAAGATGACTTCACATGTGGAGTGGCTGTCGTCGTTCTTGTCGGAAGCAGCGAGGAGCATGCCGTAGCTCTTGACGCCGCGGAAGTTAGCCGGCTTGAGGTTGCTTACAAGCACGATGTTGTGTCCGAGGAGCTCCTCTCTTGTGTAATACGGTACGATGGAGGAAACGATTGTTCTCTTCTCCTCTTCACCGCACTCGAGTTTGAGAATGTAAAGCTTGTCGCCTTCGGGATGCTTTTCGCATTCGACAATTCTGCTGACCTTGAGAATGACCTTGTGAGCCCAGTTCTCCAATAATGACTTTTCTTCGTCCATCTTGTTATTCACTTCCTTATTCTGAGGCTTCTTTTCAGCCTTCTTTTCTTCACTCTTCTTCTCTTCCCTTTCCTTCTGGGAACCAGAGTATCTTTCTCTCAATTCATCGATGAGCTTGTCTTCAAGCTTCGTGAAGAGGAGAGATACTTCTCCGATTGTTATATTGCCCTCGAACTTTCCGACGCTTGCCCAGGAAAGGTTCTTATCCTGGGAAAGGAACGAGAGTATCCTTTCGCTTGTCTCGGGCATATATGGTGCGACCATGACACCGAGGTCTCGGATGAGATAGAGAAGAGTTCTCAGAAGCTTCTCAGCTTCCTCCGGTTTCTCCGTTCTCTTCTTCCAGGGTTCTCCGTCCTGGAATGCCTTGTTGCCGATGTCGGAGAGGGCGAATATTGCTCTCAGCCCATCTCTTTCCTCAGCCTTCTCGAGAAGATCCGTTATCTCACTCTCCTTCTCGCGGATGACGGATACGAGAGCTTCGTCACACGGTCCGTCTGCAATCGAGCCGCCGTAGAATCTCTTCACGAACGTGAGTGTTCTGTTCACGAGGTTCGAGAGGTTACCGATGAGTTCCTTGTTCACCTTCTCCTGGAGGTCCTTCCAGGTGAATGTGAAATCCTGCTTCTCGGGGCGATTGTAGAACATGTAGAAACGCCAGATGTCAGCCGGGATTCCGGTCTCCTGAACATCGTTACCGAATACTCCGATTCCCCTGCTCTTGCTGAATTTTCCACCCTCGTAGTTGAGATACTCCGTGGAGGACATATGGTGCAGCATTGTCCACTTCTCGCCTGTCGCGAGAAGGGATGACGGGAAAATGACTGTGTGGAAAGGAATGTTGTCCTTGCCGATGAACTGGAAGAGCTCGGTGTTCTCCGGGTCTCTCCACCAGTATTCCCAGTTGTCCGTGAGATTGGCTGTTATGGAGATATAGCCGATGGGGGCATCGAACCAGACATAGAACACCTTGTCCGCGTATCCTTCCTTAGGAACGGGAATCCCCCACTTGAGGTCGCGTGTGATACATCTCTCCTGCAGTCCGTCACGGATCCAGGACGAAGTGATCTGAACGGCGTTCTTTGCCCAGAAGCCTTCCTTACTTGTCTTCTCCATCCACTCCTCGAGCATCGGGAGAGCCTTCGGAAGGTTGATGTAGAGATTCTTCGTCTTTCTTATCTCGGGTGTGCTTCCGCAGACCGAGCACTTGGGTTCGATGAGCTCGGTGGGGTCAAGAAGCGAGCCGCATGCGTCGCACTGGTCGCCGCGGGCGCCTGTCGAGCCGCACTTGGGGCATGTTCCGGAGACGTATCTGTCGGCGAGGAATCTTCTGCAGGACGGGCAGTAGAGCTGCTCTGTCTCCTTCTCCGTTATGTAGCCGTTTTTATCGACGCAGTTGAAGATATGCTGGACAATCTCGGTCTGCTTCGGAGTCGATGTGCGTCCGAAGTAGTCGAAATTTATGTTGAACCACTTATAGATGTCTTTGTGAATCTTATGATAGCGGTCGCAGAGTTCGCGGGGGCTTACTCCCTCCTGGAGAGCTCTCGTCTCGCTTGCCGTACCGTATTCGTCGGTACCGCAGATATATAGGGTTTCATAGCCGCGTGAACGGCAGAAACGTGCAAATACATCTGCACTCAGCACCTGCGTGAGGTTCCCCAGGTGCGGAATATTGTTGACATAAGGTAATGCTGATGTGACTAGTCTTTTCTTCATAACGGTCTGATTATATTTAAGTGGCCGATAAAAAGAAAGAGTCGGAATGATTTTTATACTTTCCGCTTCACTGTGTTATAATAATGTCATGGACGAAGTAAAGAGAATCAGAGACTATCTCGAAAACACAGAAAAGACACTCGTATTCACATCCGAGACTGCGGCAAGGAATGCCATATCGGCATATATCGAATCTAATCCGGGAAAGGCCGTATTCAGGGACAGGGCACTCAGCTGGGACCGCTTCTATCTCTCTCTTCTCGACACAGGGGGAAAGAGGAACGTCACGAAGACGGAGAGGAAGCTCTTCGCATACTCCTTCCTCAAAAACGGAGGACTTGGGAGCCTGAGATATTTCGCGTCTTCTGCCTACCCCGAGTCGACACTCGCCTACTCCTCTTCGATTGCCTCGCTTCTCCCTTATTTTCCGTCATCCGACGACCCCATCAGGGAGCATATGCCGGGAGAGATGCTCTCTGACATAGATATCCTGAGGCCGTCTTATGAGGAGTTCCTCTCGGAAAGAGGACTCTACGAGAAGAACTACCTCATCCCCGACTACTCGAAAATCGGGAAGGACAGCTTCGTCTTCGTATTCCCCACGACTTTCACGTCATCGAAGGTTTACGATATCCTCTCGCTTGGCGTTGTCGACGTCATCGACGCCCCCACGGGGGGAGACACCCCCCTTGTCGACTACACCAATTCGTTAAGTGAAATAAGATGGACGCTCAGGGGAATCGAAAAGGACAGAAAGACATACAGGGATGATGAGATAGCCATCACATCATCTTCTCTCGATTCATACAGGCCCTACCTCGAGAGCGAAGCGAAGAAGAGAGATATACCTCTCGTCTTCACCTCCTCGCGTCCGCTCTCGGACTATGCTGAGGGGAGATTCCTCCATCAGGTATATTCAGCGGTAATGTCGTCATGGTCTTTCGACGAGACGAAGAAGCTTCTCCTCAATCCCCAGTTCCCCTTCAGAGAAAGGGAAAGACTTGTCGGCGTGATACGGCAGGGAATAGAGAGAAAGATGGAGGACAGAGGCCTCACGTCCTGGCTGAGGGTACTCAACTCAAGCGACAGGGAATTCTTCCGCTCCCTTACGGCGACGGCTACGGGAATCGTGAGAAGCAAAAAACCGGCGCTTGTCATCAAGCACATCCAGGAGTTCAGGGATGAATATTTCGAACCCGGAGAATGGACGGAGACGGAAGACAGGGTCTTCGGCTCCGCCATCGAGATACTAGAAGGGATGGGAGACGTGGAAATAACGGATCTCTATAAATTATTCCTCTCCCTTGTCGACGAGACACAGTACGTCGAACGCACCGATGACGAGAGCGGCATCAGGGTATATGCATACCCGGCATCGGCAGGACTCATCATTCCCGTACACTATGTGATAGGACTCGACGACAGGACAACTGCGAAGAAGATTGACGACTATCCGTATCTTGTGTCACTCGAGAGACCGGAATTGAGGGACATATCATCGGCAATACTCGAAACATACCGCTCGAAGGAGTTCACACAGAAGCTTGTGCTCTCCGGAACTACGGAAGGCTTCGACGGCGCAAGACTGCTGCCGCCGCTCTTCCTCGATTCCTCGGTAAGGCACACGGGTGACATAGAGGACGGATACGAGGAGGAACACAGTCTCTGGATCAGCTCTACGCCTCCAGAGAACAGTCCGTACCTCTCGCAGGCAAAGGGATACGAAAGAGCAAGAAATACGTCTCTCAAAGGCAGAAATGAAATTGTCTCCGTTCTTCCCTTCACGGACGAGAAGATTTCAATCAGCGTATCTAACATGAAGAACTATGATCTCTGCCCGTACCGCGGCTATGCGGCAACAAGGCTCGGTATAAAGGACAGGGACTATGAGCCGAAGACGGAGGATCCGAGAATTATCGGTGAAATCCTTCATGAAACAATCGAAGAATCACTTAAGGAAGCAGAAGCAATCGCGAACATTGACATCGAAAGAATGATGGCAAGGTTCGAAGACAAACTCAAAGAGGCATATGATAAAAAGAAGATTCCTGCCCGCTACTCATTCGAGCACATAAGAGGACAGTTCATCGACACTTTCGAGTGCCTCCAGGAATCAAGCAAGGCATGTTTTTACAAAGGTTATCTTCTGAAGGAAAACGAAAAGAAGATAAATGACTGGCCTCTTACCGGTGCCATAACAGTGAACGGCAGAGTCGACACCATCCTGCTTAACAATGAAACGGGAGATGCCTACATCATTGACTGGAAGACAACGGGAAAGAGTGATTACTCTTCAGATCTTACGGAGATATCACTGCAGGTTATTCTGTATGCCGTACTTCTTGAAGACGACAAATCACTCCTTGTCAAAGGCGGAGCCTTCTATTCATTCTCTGAGGGTAACTACAAGGTAATATGGCCGCCAGTCGAGTACACGAGCAGTAACAACAGAAAATATAAGGAAGGCTTTGATGTCACACTTCTTAAGACTGAAATAAACGACAGACTTGATAACATAAGGACTTCCCTCGAGGACGGTGACTTCACACCGGTCGTTACGGAGCACAGCTGCACATTCTGCCCGTATGCACGTCTATGCAGGGCAAAGTTCGTTGCATCAAAGGAGAAAAACAATGACTGAAGATAAACTCACACTCTTCCTGGAATTCTGCAGGAAAAACGGTTTTGATATAACATCTCCCGATTCAAACCAGAGGAAGGCAATACTCTCAAGTCAGTACTGCGTTCTCCCCGCCGGCGCCGGCAGCGGAAAGACGACGGTCCTTACCTACCGCTTTCTCAGGCTCATCATGGATGACGAAAAAGAATCCATCCACTCGGATGAGATACTCACCATAACATTCACAAAGGCCGCAACAGCCAACATGAGGGCGAAGATTTATCTCATCCTCAAGAAGGCTGAAAATGAAGGCCTTATCTCAAGCGAGGAACTCGGACGCTTCTCGAATGCGGAGATAAGCACGACGGACAGCTTCTGCTCGAAGATAGTACGCTCCGACTGCACACGCTACGGCATTTCGACATCGTTCAGAATCGAGGACGAATCTGACTATGACACTTTCATTGAATCAGCTCTCAAGGAAATAATAGAGGATCAGATAGAAAAGGTACCCGAGGTAGCCAAGGTCTGTTCCCTTCTCTCCTTCGATACGCTCCTTGAAGCATACAGGAAGGTTGCGAAGAACCACATCAACATAGCTCTTCCCTTCCCCGATAACAAGGATGATATATACAGGGAAATGAAGGATGAAACCCTGAACATAATCAACTGCGAGCTCGGAAGAAAGAAGGATGCTCTCGTAGAGAAGGCGAAAGCATTCATCCGCGCATTCAAGGGATACAACTCCATAAAGCAGGACACGGATCATGCAGAACATATTGTGTCTTTCCTCATGGAGGGCAAGGAAATAAGTGAAGGCTCGAAGTTCTCCCAGAAGAGAACGCTCCCCGAAAGCCCCGGACAGTTTGACGAATACAAAACGGAAAGAAACGAGCTCAGGGCAGATTTCAGTGACTACCTCGTTAAGCTCAAATACGCCGACGAAGAGAACTACGGCCTCCTCATGGGCTATGCGGCAATCCTTGCTCCTCTCCAGGAGAAGGTACTTCTCCATAAGAGAGAGGAAGGAGCACTTACCTTCCACGATGTCATGCTCCTTGCCATCGATATACTGAGAAGCAACGTCTCCATGAGACGATACTACAACACCAGATTCAAGAGGATAATGGTTGACGAGTTCCAGGACAACAACGAAGAGAACAAGAGACTAATATATCTTCTTGCGGCAAAGCCGGAATACACGGATACCGGACGCTACCCGGAAGTGGAAGACATCATACTCGATAAGGTGTTCATGGTCGGAGACGAGAAGCAGTCGATATACCGCTTCCGTGGGGCTGATGTATCGGTATTCAAGAACATCAGCAGGGATTTCGGAAAAGAAAGAGTATTGCCGCTCAGCGAAAACTTCCGAAGTGAGAATGATTTGATAACGACTATCAACAGAGTATTCAGAGGCAGAATCATGCCCGAATACAGTGAAGACGAGTTCGAGGCAGAGTACACTCCCCTCGTCAGCCACCGTGAAAGAGTGAAGCCGAACGTCTCTTTCCGCTACATGAATGCAAAACAGGCGCAGACGAGAGAGGACAGAAAACTCCTTGCAACAAAGGCCCAGAGCGAAGGATATGAAGTAGCGAGAATCATCAGGGAAGAAATACTCGGAAGCGAGAAAGACAAGTACATGGTCTGGGACAGCAGGCTGAAAGAGAAGAGAGAGCCGGAATACAGCGACATCTCGATACTTCTCCGTAACGGCTCCAACCAGTCAGCATTCGAAAAGGCCCTGAGAAAGTTCAATATCCCGTTCACAGTAAGTGACAACAAGTCACTCACGATGGACGCCGTAATGAACGACTTCTACTCCGTCTTGCAGTATTCGATATACGGCGATGACGACATACTGTCGTATGCAGCTGTGCTTCGCTCCCCTTTCGTCAACATGGACGATCAGGACATAGAACAGGTAATAAGGAATATAAATAATAAGAAAGACAGGAACTTTGCACTCTCAGATGACGGAAAGGAAAGACTGGGGCTCCTCGAATGCCTCATCAACGACATCAGAGAAAGGGAGAAGACGGAAACACTGACGTCCCTCATGCATTTTCTCTGGTTCGACTGCGGCTACAGATACTTCATAGAGACTGAGGAGAAGAATGAAAGCTACGCAGAACATTATGATTATCTCTTTGCAATAGCAGCAGATTTCGATTCCAAGGGAAAGAGCATTGTCGAGCTTCTCGACAGAATCAGGCCGTCACTCGGAGACACCTCCGACTTCAAGGACACCGTAGTACAGAGAGAGAAGAAGGAAGGAGTCACCATACAGACGATACACAAGTCAAAGGGACTTGAATACCCGATAGTATTCATATCCGACATGGGAGCAAGGCCGAAGGATGACCCCTTCCCGATATCGACACTGCCGGATTCCGGACTTCCTCTCTTCAAGTGCATCCTCAATGACAAAGGCTCTCTCGAGAACCCCATAAGCCTGATACGTAAATGCGATGAGAACAGAATCGAGAATGCAGAGTCAAAGAGAATACTCTATGTCGCAGCGACAAGAAGCGAACACCATCTTATCTTCACATCGGTCTTCGGAGTGAAATCAATAAACAAGGAAGGTCAGATTTCTCCTGTGAGCGAAGAGTCCAGGAACAGCCTTCTGCAGTATCTTGTGAAGGGACTCGACTTCGACTTCGAAACTAAGACGAACGTGATGGAATCGAGGGAATTCTACCCGGTCTGCCGTTCCGTCTTCAAGGAAAAGAAAGAAATCAGAAAGACAAAAAACAAAGAGATCATCGAAGAATGGTATTCTTCCCCTCAGCCTCCCAAAGCCGATACATCCATAAAGAGAATCGGCGTCACGACGCTCATCAGGGAAGATGATGTGAAAGCGGATAAAATCATACCGCTTCCGAGAACAGAAGCCGACAGGATCCTGAGCATCACACAATATGTTGATTCCCTTACAGATGATGAAGTTAAGTCAGAAAAGGAGAAGAGGATAACCACATTCGGAACCCTTGTCCATCTGCTTCTCGAAAACGCCGTACTCGGCATAGCGACGGACACTACCCTCTTCTTCCCGGGAGAAGAAGAGCATGACGCAATCATCGAGAGCGCAGTTGAGCTCAGAAACAACTTCCTCACATCTCCTTTCAGGAAATCACTTGAAGGATATAAACTCTATCCGGAGAAGGAATTCTCCATAAAGGACGGAGATAAAGTCGTAGACGGCATAATAGACCTCCTGTGCATATCTCAAGACAGAATAATTATCGTCGACTACAAGACAGACAGTATCAGGGCCCCCGAGAAGCACAGAGCACAGCTTAACTACTACAGAAAAGCACTCTCCACCATCTACAGAGAAAGGCCGATCGAGACCTACGTCTTCTACCTCAGAAGCGGAGAAGCCGTGAAAATCGACTGAAGAACAAAAGCTTGAAATTGCGTACTTCCTGGTACGGAGTACGCAATTTAGCTGCCTCAAACAACATAATATACTCAAACATCATGACGGTGATTGAGAATCTTTAATTACCCCCTTCTCGATTAGGAAACCTTCGACAATGCCGGAAGCAAGCCGACAGAGCTCGGGGCACGGACGCTTCGAGTAATATGCGTGATCCCTCGCATCAGGCGTGGGATTATCACGCTTGTGGTCAAGGCCTAATAGTTCACGGCAGACAATGGAGCCGGCCTCTTTCTCGAAGCGCTCTGCAAGTTCCTGGATATAACCGTAGAGCACAGGTTTCTTATCGTTCTCCTCAGGGCCGCTGTAGCCGAAGAAGTACGAAAGCACAATGAACATTCCGGATACTGTACCGCATACCTCCCTCAGTCTCCCCATGCCGCCGCCGAAGCAGCTTGTGGTGGACATGAGAAGGGAGAGCTTATCCCTGTCAATCACATCATCGAATGACAACAGCACGGACTGCGTACAGTTATAACCTTTGAGGAAATTCGCCTTAGCCTTTTCACCGCGTGTCATGTTCAAGCCTCCAGAGGAAGAGCAAAAGATACGAAGCCGTCAGAATAGATTGTTCTGCCGTCCTCCACCATACCCTCATTTTCATGTCTGATGATTTCCCTTGCAGTTGACTCGAGATGCTCCAGGATTGCAGGGCTTACCTCTCCTCTCCCTATTGCAGGATAGATGACATCATAGCGGCCACGGTAACCACTCATTCTCCTCACACTCATGAGGTATGCGTGGATATCTGAAACGTCGGAGGTAAGATCAATTGTGGCGTCGGTAATCGATAGACCTCCGAATACGGCACCCGTAAGATAATCAAGAACAACAACAGAGCCCGGAGTTATACCCGGAAATGATATGATCTCGATTTTTCTGTCCCCGAGGTCGATAACGTCCCCATCATAGAGAGGCTTCACGATACCTACCCTTTCCATCCTGTTGTAATAGATGAAACCGTCAGAGGGAGACATGTAGAAACGGGAGAACTCATCATTCGAACCGAGAAGACGCACAGAACAGGAAGTATCGAGCAAGCTCAGGTTAAGCTCTCCGCAGAGGTGTCCTGCTCTTGCATGCAAATCACAGTGCCTCCATCCTCCGTCAATGAAGATGGCTCTCTGTGTCCCTCGTAATAAAAAGAAGGAAACATCACCATCGGTGAAGCGCCATGTATTATCATCAATAGATATTATATCCATGAGGTAATTATCCACCAAACCATAGCACAACGGCAACCATAACTGTTATCATCGTCACGGACAAAAAAAACAGAGGGGAAGAAGATGACACTGACACAGATACTCACAGTAATGGCACTCGGGATAATAGAGGGAATCACGGAGTGGCTCCCGATATCGAGTACGGGGCATATGCTCCTCTTCGACAAGGTGCTCACGATCGATGCCTCCCCCGAATTCAAAAGTATGTTCTTCGTCGTCATCCAGCTCGGAGCAATACTAGCAGTAGTTATCCTCTACTGGCATAAACTCTGGCCGATAACAAAAGAGGACAATAAGCTCACGCTCAGAAAAGACACCATCTCCCTCTGGCTCAAGACAATAACAGCAATCATCCCCTCCGGTATCGTCGGCATTCTCCTCGACGACTGGATGGACGAACATCTCCATACCCCGCTTGTCATAGCCCTTGCCCTTATAATCTACGGTGTGCTCTTCATAGTTATCGAGCACAAAAACAAGACACGGACAGCAATAACAAAATCCACAGATGACATAACATATCGTCTTGCACTCTATGTAGGCCTTTTTCAGGTACTTTCCCTCATCCCCGGGACATCCAGAAGCGGAGCCACGATAATGGGAGCTCTCCTTCTCGGACTGGACAGAACAACAGCAGCAGAGTTCTCATTCTTTATGGGCATTCCCACGATGGCAGGAGCATCACTCATCAAGATTCTCAAGTTCGGCTTCAA
>CAVFYD010000004.1:0-55606 GCA_963626615.1 Sphaerochaetaceae bacterium | reverse complement strand
TCACGCCTCCGAGAATGAGTGAGAGCTTTGTCGAAATGTACTTGATCGAGAAGAAAGAAATGAAGAATGCATACTCCACAGTCCCGATGATGCATACAGCGGAAAAAAGGAAATGAAGTATTCCTTTCTTATTCTTCTTGCGTGTGACGAAAAGCGCGGCGAAGGAAAGCATCATCATTATGTCGACGGGTATTTCGGAGAGGATTTCCGCACTCCGTCCCCAGAGACTCGCCATATTGACTATTGACAGTGAGATGGAAAGGTCTTTGAAGGCGAAGAGAGTCATCAGCAATGCGTAGATGGAAAGAAGGATGATCAGGCTTTTTTTTGTCGAGTAGCTGTGTTTTGTTTTCATTGAATTACCTCATACGTTTTTGTTCCAGGCTTCTGTGTGAGCCTTCTTTTGTCGGGAAGAATGATGTCCGCTGTTGTATTTGAAGGTACAGTAACTGTAAAGAGAGTGGTCTTTCCGTCTCTCTTCCAGCCGCTTTCGATACGGCCGTATATGCTGTCATAGACAGCTTCTGCGCTTTTGAAGTGTCCGCCGGGGAGCGGCCTGATGGTGAAGTGGTTCTCCCCTTCGACATTTATTCCGCACATATGAGAGAAGAGCCAGCGGCATACGGCACCCTTCGAGTAGTGGTCGAGGGAGCTCACTCCGCTTCCCTCTGCCCTGTCTCCTTCCCAGCTTTCCCAGATAGTCGTTGCCCCGTTCTTCGGCATGAAGAGCCACCCCGGCATATCCTCGTTCTCCAAAAGACGGTAGGCCGATTCGATATCAATAGCGGCAAGGACGTCGAGAATGAGGGGTGTGGAGAGAAAACCTGTGCCGAGACGCCATGAGTAACTCTCGAGTGCCTTTATGAGCCTCTTTTCGGCATACTCCTTCTGCTCCTCCGTAAGCAGATTGAAGGCAAGAGGACGCACCAGTCTCGCCTGTCTGTCGGTGTCGAGCGAGAACAATGTAGTCTTCATCATCTCGGAGTATGTTTCTCTGCAGCCGTCACGGTATTCCTCGTAAAGCGGGATGTCTTCTGTCTTTTTGAGAACAGAGGCAATTTCAGTCATCAGTGACATGACATATGAGGTATAGGCAGTGCTGACCTCGGGATGCGGTCCGGCAAAGTCCATGAAGTTCATCCTGTATATATCCTGTGGCTCTGCCCATTCGCCGTAGCTCTGCCCTCTGTTCACAAGATATCTCTTATACTTATGCGGTATGGGAACTCTCTTTGCGTATGGGCCGCCCCATCTTCCGCAGCGACCGATCATGAAGAGTGCATATTTCTTCATTCTGTCATAGCGTTTTTCAAGAATGCGTTTGTCCCCGTACTGTTTATAGAGGGCATATGGCATAATGATTCCCGCATCCGACCATCCTACCGAGCCGTTCATTGTGTACATATAGAAATCGACTCCGCCGGCGGGGGCAATCTGCGGCAGTCTTCCGTTCCTCTTCTGCCAGTCATACATGTCAGAGAGGAACTTCTCAGCCATGGGAACATAGGAGAAGAGAAACGATGCCGTCGGACAGAAGATTTCGGCATCTCCCGTCCATCCGTGCCTCTCTCTCGTCGGACAGTCTGTCGGAAGGTCACAGTGGTTGTTTTTCGCACTCCATACAGTGTTTTCGACAAATCTGTCGAGAAGGGGATTTGATGAGGAGAACCAGCCGGTGCGCGTCATGTCGGAGTAGACTGCGACTGCCGTGAAATCGTCAGCTTTGAACGGAACATCACTCTCGACGAGGACGTACTGGAAGCCGAAGACGGCAAAGCGTGTCTTATAGCAGTTGGTTCCTTCCTTGCATGTATAGATTACCCTTTGAAGAGGTGTGATCTTTTTCTTCGACCTGCACTGGATATTGTCCTGCGTGAACTCTCCGTCCGCAGCGATGAGTTCACCGAACCTGAGAGAGATAACCTGGCCGTCGTGTGCATTGAGGCGGAATGTGACATATCCGGCTATGTTCTGCCCGAAGTCGATGACTTTCTTTCCGGAGGGTGTTGTGATTATTTTCCCCTTAAGGCATTCGTGTTCAGTCACCGGAACATTATCTGAAGAGGAGGGGATGACACTGTGCTTCGTCTTTCTTGCTTTTCCCGAGTATGAAGGGACGAGGCGAGCATCGATGATTTCGCCGTCCTTGTTGTCGGCTTCCCTTACTTCTCCGTCGTTCGACCAGGACCAGGATTCATCGGAGACTATGCGTTCCGTCCTCCTGTCCGTGTGCGTGATCACCAGTTCCGCCAGAATCTTCGTTTCCTTTCCATACTGGTTTCTCAGACCCCACGCACCGCAGGAGCCGCGGTACCATCCGTCAGCGAGATTGACGGTGAGTATGTTCTCTCCCTCTACGAGGAAATCCGTCACATCATATGTCTGGTACTGTATTCTCTTTCTGTAATCGGTAATGCCCGGAGCAAGTATGAACGAGCCGGCTCTTTTAGTGTTGATGAATGCCTCGTAGATACCGCATGAGGTGATGTAGAGGCGTGCCTTCTTTATATCGGAAACAGAGAATGTCTTTCTGAACGAGTCGACGGGATATCTTTTTCTCCTCCTTGCATGGTAGTTTCCCCTGATCCAGGAGGCCGTCCATCTGTCGATTCCCGTCTCGAAGAAAGATGATGTCTTTTCGCCTTCCTTTCCGTTTTCATCCCTGAGGGTGACACTCCAGATAACCCTCGTCTGAGGAGGAATATCGTTTCCGGTCCAGTCAGCATGCATTCTTCCGCTTTTTGTCCAGCCGCTGTCGAGAAGAAGGGAGCCTTCATCATCTTTTGCCTCTATTCTGTATTCGGTCTGTCTCTCGCCGCCTTCTGCCGTCCAGAAGAGTCTGGGACGGGTAAAATCCACTCCCACGGGATTCACGAGATATTCGGTAAGGAGATTTACAGCTTTCATACTTTTCTCCTCAATCTGATTTCTTCCTGTTCCCTTGCGATGTTCTTTTCAACATTCAGGAAGATGAGGAGAACGGAGAGAATAATACCCGTAATTGTCTCGAGTCCGACGAAGCAGAAGGTCAGTGTATTCTTCACGGCCTGGGTCTGCTCCGAGGCTACTGTGAGTCCGTCTATCATTTCCGGCGCAATGTATCCTGCTCGGGTTATGAGGCCGTTGAATATTCCGGTACATACACCGACCATGGCGACGGAGATTATGCTGTTGATGCTCATTGCAAGGCCGTCACACCTGAAGCCCTTCTTCCATTCAAGGTGATCGAGACAGTCGGCAAAGAGGGCCATGAATACATATGAGCACGGCAGTCCCCCGATGTTCTTAATGAACTGTCCTGTAAGCATGAGAACCATATTTGTCGGGAAGAGCCAGCATATAAGGCTTCCCACCGAATAGAAGAGAAAACCGAAAGCTGTGACGTTGCGCTTACCGAACTTCTTGGCAAGCGGCCAGACCAGAAATATTCCGATTCCCATCGGAATGCCGCCTATGACGGAGACGAGCGTCTGTGTTATTCCGTCGTTGTATGATCCCAGAACGTAGTTGCAGAAGTATACGAGGCTTACATTCTTTATGCAGGAACCGACTGTGTATATGAGAAAATAGATGTATATGATGATTATGTATCTGTCGGTGAAGATTGCCTTGAGTGCTGTGGAGAAGGGGACACTGTCCTTCTCTCCGCTTTTTTCCGACTCCTGGGTGACTCTCTCCTTCGTGAAGTAGTATTCCAGGAGCGTCAGAGGAAGGGAGGCAATCGAGAGAGCTGACATGAGGGTAATCCATTTTCCCCTGTCAGCACCGATTGACGGCATTATTACCATCGGAAAGATCAGTGCAACGATTATTCCGCTCATCATTATGGTGGCTATCTGGTTGAAGACGGAAAGGAGGCCTCTTTCCTTTGTGTCTCTTGTCGAGAGGGGAACCATCAGAGAGTGGCTCATGTTGAAGATGGTGTAGGAAAAGGAATAGAAGAGATTGTAGCTCAGCATCACCCATGCAGCCTTCACTTTTTCATCTGCCAGAGGCACGGTGAAAAGCAGCACGCCGGAGACAGCCATCAGCGGGGCTGAGATGAGAATCCAGGGCCTTGCCTTTCCCTCCGGTGTGTGAGTGTGGTCGATGATGAGGCCCATGATGACGTTCGTTACCGCATCTATTATCTTTGAGACAATGGGGAAGAGGACGAGGAATGCACCGCCCCAGAGACCGGTGAGATTGAGAACGTCAGTGTAGTAGACGTTGAGGTATGTCGCAAGGACTGCGTTCAGAAGCAGCGCCCCCATGGGCCCGATAAGGTAGCCCAGCCATTTTTCCTTTGCAGTAACTCTCTCAGACGTGATTCTGCTTGTCAGCACTCCAGAACCGGACAGCTTGCTTCCCTTCATGTTTTTCCTCCATTTTTCATTTTAAAGTTTAGTGGCTAAAACGATAGAAAACTTTCATATTTGTATCCAATAAAGTATAATTGTAATCAAATAGGGGTGAATGATGGCTGATCTTGATCTTGTGTATCTCTGCCGTACAATAGGAAATCTTGCGGGCGTGCCGGTACGTCTCTACAGAGGACAGAAGCTTGTGTTCTTCTTCTCTCAGTCACGGCTTGTGTGTGATCCCGTATCTGAATGCATGGACAGTATTATGGACGTCAGGGAGAATGTGGGGTATGTAATGACAGAGCATTTTCACTGTTACGGGATAGTCAGGAGAGGGGAGGAAAGGATTGTCATCGGACCATCGCGCCAGATAGAGGAATCGGATCAGGAACTGAGGGACCTTGCCTTCCGTCTTGATGTCAAGGACGATGAAGTGCCGTCATTCATCAGTGGCATGAAGGCAATCGTGAGGATGCCTTTCGAAAGCATACTGCAGATATTGTGTACGATGAATCATGTTCTTAACGGAGAAAAACTCTCGTTGAAGGAAATCAGCATTCATGAAGGGGATCAGGAGATTATACTGAATGCCGAGAGAAGAAAAGAGACTGAAGAAAAGCTATCTCCAAGAAGTGAGGAGAAGGGAGAGGTACACAACACATTTACCCAGGAGGAGGCTGTGATGGAAATCATCCGCAGTGGTGATATGGAGGCTCTCCGGGAGTGGACATTGTCGGCACCTGCCGTCACCGGCGGGAAAATGGCATTCGGGCAGCTGAGGCAGAGAAAGAACACATTCGTCGTGACCGCAACGCTTTCATCCCGTGCGGCCATCCGCGGCGGAATGGACATAAACGACGCACTTTCCCTCAGTGATCAGTATATCAGGCAGTGTGAACTTCTCTCGTCTACCGGCGAGATAGCCGATCTGCAGTACCGCATGATTCTCGATTACACCGAAAGGGTCGGGAGGCTTGGTCTGAAGGAAGATTCCTCCTCTCTTGTCCGCGATGTTTCAAACTACATACAGCATCATATGTCCGAGTGCATCACGGTGGATAAAATTGCAGAGGAAGTGTATCTCTCGCGTCCTTATCTCTCGAAGAGGTTTGCCACCGAGGCAGGGGAGAGTCTTTCTTCCTTCATTCTCAGAGCCAAGACGGAGGAGGCTAAGCGGCTTCTGAAATATGGCGATAAATCCCTTACTGCCATCTCTCAGTATCTGGGTTTTTCCTCTTCGTCGCATTTCTCAAGGGTGTTCAGGAAGTACACTTCCATGTCTCCGAGGGAGTACAGGAAAAAACACGGCCTCTGACGGCTGATTCCTCACATACAAAATCCGGCATATGATGTAATATGGCGCCATGAGGAAAAGAAAGTACAGCTTCATGAAGTTCATCATCATGCTCCTTTTTACGGCATTTTCGGCTTTTCTGGCGTCTCTTGCCTTTCCCGGGAAGTACATTGAGAACGGGCTGCCGTTTCTCTCATTCTTCTATCTTATTCCCGTCTTCTGCATCATATACACATCATCGTACCTGACGGTGTGGCTCTACGGACTCGAGTACGGCTTCCTCTTCTATTACTTCTATAATTACTGGCTTGCAACCTTCCATCCTCTTGCAATCCTCATTGCCCCGATACTCGAATGTGTTCAATATGCTATTCTTTTCCTTGCCCTCAGGGCATGCCGGGACCTCTTCAGAAAGCACTATGCACTTCTTTCGTGCCTCTTCTACAATGCATATCTCTATCTGACGCAGCAGGGTTTTCTTGCATATCCCTACGGCAATCCCACATCTGCCGTCTATGAGTATACGTCCCTTATCCAGATAGTCTCGATAACGGGGATATGGGGGCTGGGGTTTGTGATGAGTCTTCCGCAGGCCATTGCAGCAGACTGCATCATTGGGAGGGGAGACAGAAGGAGATTCCGTCCGTTCGTCTTCTCTCTCATCCTGCTTTTTGTCGTCTGGATTACCGGGTTCTTCATGAAGTCGTACTATGACAGCAGGGAGAGAAGCGAGACGGTCAGGATAGCTGCCGTCCAGCACTCTGCCGACACCTGGCAGGGGGGCTACTCGACATATAAGGAGAACTTCGAGACACTTGTTTCTCTTACAGAGGCGGCCATGGAGGAGAGTCCCGATATGGTTGTCTGGTCCGAAACTGCCTTCGTACCGTCCGTCAGCTGGCATATGGCGTACTCCGTCAACATAACTACAAGAAGGCTTGTGAACAGGTTCGTGGAATTCGGAAAGTCCCTTTCCGTTCCTCTCATAACCGGAAACCCGGAAGGTGTCATAAAGGACAAGAACTATGACCCCGTACTCGAGGACGGCGAGTGGAACTGGAAGACGTACAATACGGTAATCTGCTTTGCAGACGGTGAGGTGAAGGGGACATACCGTAAGCAGCACCTTGTCCCGTTCACGGAGTATTTCCCATACGAGAAGCAGTTTCCTCATCTTTACGCTCTTCTCAAGGCCAACGACTACAAGTGGTGGGAGAAGGGTGAGGAGGCTACTGTCTTCAGCTATGGCGGAATAAAGTTCTCGACTCCCATATGCTTCGAGGATACATTCGGCTATCTTTCCGCCGAATTCGTCCGTGGCGGTGCCGATATGATGATAAACCTTTCAAACGACTACTGGTCACGATGTATTGAGGCCGAGAGACAGCATTTTCAGCTTGCCGTCTTCAGAGCTGTGGAGAACAGAAGGCCGCTACTGAGATCGACGAACAGCGGCATAACTGCTCTTGTTCTGCCGTCGGGTGAAATCGTGAATGAACTCGAGCCGTTCACGCAGAGCTGGGGAATCTATGAGGTTCCAATCGGCGAGAAGGACGGCCTTACGTTCTATACCCGTCATCCTGACCTCTTCGGAAGGCTCTTCGTTGTCCTTTCCGTCTACAGTGCTCTCTATTCATTCTCCCGTGTCATATTCGATGATGTCAGGAGAAAGAGGGAGAGAAAGGAATACCTCAGCCACATGTTCGAGTGCATTGCCGATGAATACTGACGAAGGCAAAATCAACAGGGAAAAGAATCCGGAGTATAAAAAAACTAGAGGCGAACCTCTAGCTTTGGCGGCGTCTCGCTCAGCCTCTGGTGAGTCCCGATCCGTTTCCGGCCAGACTTATTAGCCATCACTGACTATTCATCTTTTAACATCAGCTATGGGGAAAAGCAAGTAGTCTACTCTGATAATTCCAGATTTTGTTGTTACTTTTTGAGTTCCTTAGTTTCAAATGTTTTTAAATACTGGTAATTCATTCTTTTTGATCCGATGAAAAAGACTGTCTCGGAATTCGTAAGTCCTATATTTTTTTCTTTTATTTGCAACCATCTCAGCGTGCAGATCAAGTCTGCTACCTGAAGCAGCCTCGATTCAGATGGCTTGAGCTTGACCATCCGTACCTCGGAAAGAAATGCCACAAATTCATTTTCGAGTATTTCTCTTATCTCATCCTGACCGTTGTCATAGAAGATGGTTATCTTCGAGAAAGAGATGAAATACGAGATGTTTGTTCTTATGAATTCGTGAATCATTGCAGCGAGGCGGCTTCTGATTCCGTCTCTTGTCAGATTCTTCTTCTCGACTGCGAATTCCCTGTGGTTATATCGAGATGCCGGAAAAAAGCGAAGAAGGTCTTCATCAGCCTTCTTCTGGTTCCAAGCCCTTCAAACTGGAATTTGTCCTTTCCGTAGATGACAGGAGCACAGTGAAAACATGTGTTCGGGTAACCGAGCGCTGTGAACTCTTCCTCAAGTCTGCTTTCGGCTTTTGAGATATCATTGGTACTTTCATGGAAAACAAGACCAATCATGTAGCAGAGGGAACTTGTCTTCTTAGTGCTTATGTTACCCGACTCATCGACGTAGATATTCAGTTCCCTGCTTACGGTGTAGTCCACTGCCGGTTCCGAAAGTTCAAATCCGGGCGGAGTAGCCCCCGTGAACTGGAAGTATGACGGAAGAAAGGAAGTTGTATATTGAAGCTGATGCATCAGTTGTCTCCTATGTATATCTTTAAGACAGGATTTCTCTCTGTTTTGTCAAAGAAATCTTCATCCTCAACTGTGAAATCTTCATATCCTGCTGTCTTCTTTTCCCCTTATAACGCTCACGCCGTTGTGCTATCATTGAGAACATGCAGCTGTGGCCGTTCATGGAAGAGAAACTTATTGATGTGGAGCATCCCTTCATCTCCGTTATGGGAGGTGGAGGAAAGACCACTTTCCTTGTCGAGTTCGGGAACTATCTGAGACAAAAGGGAAAGCGAGTGCTTCTGACGACAACGACGAAGCTTGCATATCCCGGAGTGGAAAGCTACGGCGAAGATTATTTCTTCACGACACTTTCGTCTCTTCTCTCATCCCATGTAAAAAAGGGCTCTGTGACGCTCTTTGCTCATGATGACGAAGCGAAAAGGAAGCTTTTCTACCCGGGAGAGGATGAAATCACCTTAGTAAAGGAAAGATATGATGTTGTTCTGTGTGAAGCTGACGGCTCGAGGCATCTTCCCGTGAAGATACATACATCCCGGGACCCTGTCATACTTCCCTTTACGACTGCTATCGTTTCGCTTGTCGGAATATGGTGCATAGGCAGAAGAACGGGAGAGATTGCATTCGGGGATGAACGTGATATTGTCGTCGACAGCGCTTATCTGCAGGCCTACATCGATTCTCCCGAGGGACCGATGAAGGGAATGACCGGGGACATGAAAAATATCCTCCTGTTCAACGGGGGAGACTGTATGAGAAAAGAAGATGAGACTGTGATTAAATCACTTGTAATTCCTCCTCATGCTGAAGCATACATCGTGAGTGAAAGAAAGGGGGACATGTACAATGCTCTTTGACATACTTGGAGAAAAGGAAAAATACAACGAATCCTTCGCTCTTGTCACCATCATCGGGACAGAGGGAACTGTCAGTCGTAAAAACGGCAGGATGGCTGTATTTCAGGACGGTTCAATAGTCGGTACAGTCGGCGGCGGAAGGCACGAGGCCGAGGCCATCAGCCTTGCTCTGGAGGCACTCAAGGACGGCAGGAACAGGAGAGAGAAGATTAAGGTAAGGGAATACGGAGAGATAGAAATCATGATAGACATTCCGGTTGCGGACAGAAGACTTGTCATAGTGGGGGCAGGCCATGTGGGAAAGGCTCTTTACCATCTTTTCCATTTTATTTCATGGCATGTAACTGTTGTAGATACCAGGGAGTATCTTCTGAACGAGGAGAACTTTCCATACGCAAAGAGGGTTCTCTCCTCTACAATAAGGGAAGGTCTTGAAAACGTTGAAATAAATGCGAACACGGCTGTCGTGTGTACGGTTCCGGAAGAGCTGGGCAACATAAAGGACATCCTTGATGCTTCTTCGTCATTCTACTTCGGGCTTCTTTCATCGCGTAAGCGCAGAAGACCGGATGATGAACGCTATCATATGCCGATGGGAATCGAAATCGGAGAGGAGACTCCAGAGGAGATAGCCGTATCTGTCGCATCCGAAATTCTTGCGTCATACTCGCATAAATCATGTGTTCCGTATGTGAAGCGGAAGTGCCGTCTTGTCGTAGTCCGCGGGGCCGGTGACCTTGCAACCGGTGCAATAGTTGCACTTCATAATGCAGGCTACCAGGTTGTTGCAACCGAAACTGACAAACCCACAGTAATCAGACGCACGGTCTCCTTTGCCGAGGGAATCTGGACGGGAGCACAGACGATTGAAGGCGTCGAGAGCACTCTCTGCCGCGATAGGGACGAATGCCTTGACGCAGTGAAGAGCGGAAAGGTCGCCCTTATCGTCGATAAGAAAGGAGATATCATAAGGGAACTGCAGCCGGCAGTCGTCGTGGACGCGATTCTTGCAAAGAAGAACCTTGGAACCACAATCGACATGGCTCCGTTCGTAGTCGCGCTCGGCCCGGGATTCACATGCGGTGTGGACTGCAATGTCATAATCGAGACCATGAGGGGACACAGACTTTCAAGGATTCTCTATGAAGGAAGTGCAATTCCCAACACGGGAGTTCCGGGACTCATCGCAGGAGCGGGTAAGGAAAGGGTAATGCATACTCCATGCGCAGGTGTCTTCAGAGAGAATGCGAAAATCGGCGATATAGTAAAGAAGGGTGACATCATCGGCTACGTTGACTCCACGCCTCTTCTTGCCTCCATTGACGGCAAGATCAGGGGCCTCCTGCATTCAGGACTCGAAGTTCCCGAGCATTTCAAGGCTGCCGACATAGACCCGAGAGGAGAAGAGGTCGATCACACGACAATCAGCGACAAGGCAAGGGCAATAGGCTCATCTGTCGTTGTTGCTGTTGACGGTTTTCTCTCATCATGGAATTGAAGATAAGAAACATATAGGCTAGACTGTTACTATGGATAGAAATCTTTTCAGCAGTGTAAAAAAAGCGTCCTCGCTCCTTGCTCTCTCAACAGAGAAGGAGCGAAACGATGCTCTCTCGGCAATTGCGGATGCAATCGTCAGAAACAGAGAGAGGATAAATGAGGCCAACGCGGCAGACCTTGAAGAGGCGGAGAAAAACGGGGAGAAACCGTCGCTTCTTGCAAGACTGAAGTACAGCGACGACAAGATGAAGCAGTCCGTGACCGGACTTGAAACCGTCAGAGCTCTTCCTGACCCCATATTCCGTACCAGGGAGAAAAGGGAGATAGACACATCCTTCGTACTCGAGAAGGTGACCGTGCCTCTCGGTGTCATCGGTATGGTATTCGAGGCGAGGCCCGATGCCCTTGTCCAGATAGCGTCCCTTGCCCTCAAGAGCGGCAACGGCCTTATTCTCAAAGGCGGACGGGAGGCTGCAAAGACGAACCGTGTCCTTGTTGACGTGATAAAGGAGGCCACTTCCTCCTTCTCCTTCACATCCGGCTGGATTGAGGCGCTTGAAACGAGGGAGGATGTCTCCCTTCTTCTGAAGGCAGATGAATGGGTGGACCTCATAATTCCCCGCGGTTCGAACAGTTTTGTCCGCTTCGTCATGGAGAATACCCATATTCCGGTTCTCGGACATTCCGACGGTTTATGCACAACGTACGTCGAGAAGTCTGCTGATGTCGAAGAAGCCGTAAAAATCCTGGTGGATGCGAAGACGCAGTATCCTGCGGCATGCAATGCAACCGAGACAATTCTCGTCGATGAGGAGATAGCACCGGTTCTTCTTCCGCTTCTCGATAAGGCATTCCAGGAAAAAGGCGTTACCGTCCATGCCGACAGCGCCTCAATCGGATATTTCCCGTCTGCAGTTCCCGCTCTTCCTTCCGATTGGGATACCGAGTATCTTGCACTCGAGTGTGCGGTGAAGACTGTCAGGAACGAGGAGGAGGCTGTAAGGCACATTGCAGAGCATTCGTCGAAGCATACCGATGCCATAATCACACTAGACAAAGCCGCGGCAGACTGCTTTGTACGCTCTGTCGATTCAGCCGACGTCTTCGTCAACTGTTCGACGCGCTTTGCTGACGGCTTCAGATTCGGTCTTGGTGCGGAAGTCGGCATTTCGACATCACGACTTCATGCCAGAGGACCCGTGGGACTGGACGGCCTGATGACCACAAAGTGGATTCTCCGTGGTAACGGTGAGACGGTAGGCGAATATTCGGGTTCCTCTCCGGAGCGTACATTCCATTTCAGGGAGCTTCTATGAGAGATTTTTCAAATGTGAAGAGAATGGTCGTGAAGGTCGGTACCAACCTTCTTTCAGACAGGAGCGGCATAGACAAGAACAGGATAAGGGAACTGGTCGACCAGATAGCCGCACTCCGTGAGAGGGGCGTGCAGGTACTTCTGGTATCTTCCGGGGCTGTGGGACTCGGGGCAAAGGCCCTGAAGCACGAGGCCGCCGTGAAGTACATACCGCTGAGGCAGGCATGTGCCGCCATCGGACAGCCTGTTCTGATGGACGCATGGCAGAGGGAGTTCAAACGACACGGTCTCCTGTGCTCGCAGATTCTCATAACACGCTCCGTACTCAACAACCGCAAGAGCTACAACAATCTCCGTACTTCCGTGATGACGCTGCTCGAACTCGGAGTCATCCCCGTATTCAACGAGAATGATGTCGTATCGACAGCGGAAATAGGAAACGTCTTCGGAGACAATGACCGCATGAGCGCTCTCGTCGCCTCCAAGATTGACGCCACTCTTCTTGTTCTCCTTACGGATATCGACGGCCTTTATACTGATAACCCCAAGACGAACGGGAATGCAGAGCGCATAACGGAACTCCATGAAATCAACTCGACAGTCATGTCCTGGGCTAACGGAAAGGGCTCCACATTCTCGACAGGAGGAATGAAGACAAAACTCCTTGCCGCCGAGATAGCCCAGAAGGGCGGATGCGGAACTGTCATTGCCTCCGGCTACGAGAAGAACATTCTGACGGCCATAATGGACGGAGAGGAAAAGGGAACCTACATTCTCCCGTTGTCAAGGATGTCCCAGAGGGAGCGCTGGATAATCAACACACCGTCTGAGGGATCCATCATCGTGGATGACGGTGCCGCCGAAGCGCTTCTTCAGCACAAATCCCTTCTTCCTTCGGGAATAACCGATGTCGGGGGAGTATTCAGGGAAGGTGATGTAGTGGACGTCAGAAAGACCGACGGCACTGTGATAATGAAGGCGATATCGAGTTTCAACTCGAGTGAAATTCTTCTCATAAAAGGTCACTCATCGAAGGATATAAATGCTATGATAGGAGAGAACCACAAGGTGGTTTTCCGTCCGGAGGACACAGCGTCAAATGAGTAGCTACAGAATGGTATTCCGCAAGCAGGATCTGGGGTTCAGGATTTCTTCTCTCTACAAGCAGAAGCAGTTTGCCGTCGGCATCCTCGACTTCGGCACGAGAGAGGATCTGGAGAATACCCTTGACTGGTATACCGCGAACATGAATCTCTCCCTTCACGTACTCACCACGGAGTACAGGATGGAGGAATACGGAATACAGGCGAAATACCCGGAGGTGACATTCATAGTATTCTCTGCCGAGACGACGACAGGCGAATACGTCAATGCGATGGCCAACGAGTGCTACACTGACTACTTTCTCATTGTCCGCAGCGACATGGAACTCATAGCCTTCGACGGAGCTGCTCTCCTTTCGATAATGGCAGGAAAGGAACACCCTATGGTGATATGTCCTGTGATGCTTTCATCCGACGGAGAGGTCATGCCGACACTGCGTGCCCCGTACCTCAGGGGGAAGGAAGTCGACCCGCAGTCATTCATGCCGGCAATCGACAGCGACAGGGAGGAAAGAACCCTCTATCCCGTGCTGCAGAGCGGTCTTTACGACAGAGCGCTATTCCAGCGTCTCAGGGGGTTCGATACCGAAATCCAGAGCGAATATTATCAGAGCATAGACCTCGGTACGCGTGCATGGCTCTTCGGCTACAGCGTCAAGCTTACCCGCGCCCTTGCAGTACGCTTCCCGAAGCGTGTGTCAGTCATCGAGGACAGATCCGAGTGCGCGGGAATGAACCGTTTCTACACGAAGGCCCTCAGCATAAAGAGAATATCGGGAAAGAATCTCGTCAGCAAATGGAAGCCGTATGTCGACAGAAACGTTCTTTCAGGCGAGATAAAGAAGAAGCAGATAAATCTCCAGAAGATTGACTTTTTCACGCTCGTCGAAAAGTGGGATGAACCCTGATTGAAAATCTCCATGCGTGATTTTGAGGATACCTCGTCCGACAATTTCTGAAACAGAAGGAGACTGTATAATATTTTCCTTCCTCCTGTAATGATGTGATACAATTCAGAAATGGAGAGACGGGAAAATCGGGGAAAGTCCACGCTTGAGATGAGATGGGCACGTGTTGTGCTTCCGATCATCATTTCACTGGGTGTGCTCATCATATTGTTCTACTGGCAGTTCGAGAGGATAAGCCTGAACATGCTTGAAAGGATGAATCAGGATTTTCTCAATCAGAGTGACAGTATTTTCAGCTACATCAACAACATTGTCCATGTAACCACGAATCATATCATCAATGACGATGACATACGCACGCTGATGTATTCGGGCGATGTGACTGAGAGTGAAGTCATTCTGGGAACCAGGGCCCTGGAGAACATCAGCGGTTACGGCTCCACGATACAGTCGATATACGTCTATAACGGGAAGAGAGATTATTTCTACACGACGAGCAGCATTCCTGGCGGATGCGGGGAAGACTTCCATGATCAGGGTGTGAGGGACCTCTTTTCTCATTCATCTTCGGGGCCTCACTACAGATATCTGGCGAAGCCGTATTCGCGTGGGCTCATCGATGTGAATACCTATCTGCTCTGCGAGTATGATAACGAAGGCGTTATAGAGGATGCTGTGGTAATCAACATCAATTCCAACTGGACAGACTCGATTCTGAAGGAGATGTTCCCCAATGTCAGTGTGATGGTTCTCAATGAAACGGGGAGGGTAATCGGAAGAACTGCGGAACTTGACAGGGAAGAGACTCAGAGCATCGAACGTCTTATAAGGACGAGGACAAGTGATGCCGGACGGTTTGTCGTTGGTTCCTTCATCGATAAGGAGATATATCTCTATTCGTCATTCGGCACGGACTGGTGCATCGTGAGAAGAATCGCATGGCGTGACATATTCAGCGAACTTGAGATAATGAAGGCTTTTACATATACCGGCATTGTCGCAGCAGTCATCACTGTTGCTTTTTTCGGCCTTATGAACACCATGAAGTATTTCCGTCCGCTCAAGAGAATCGAGGAAAGCATGAAGACAAGCTCTCTCGCAGAAGGGGAGACGACTGTCGCCGAAAGTGTCGACAGGCTTATCCTGGTTTCCAGTGCATATGAGAAGAATTACCTTGCTCACATCCGGGAAGAGTATATGAGACAGCTTCTTGAGAGAGAAAGGGAAAACGTATCCGGAAGGGACGAAATGACAGCCTACATTGCTCCTCTCGATTATTCTCTTCCTTTCAGGCTGCTCCTCATCTCCTCTGATTCGCCACTCATACTCGAAAAGGTAAGAAAGATACTCGCAGAGAGCATAACAGTCAGGATGAAGGACCACAGAAGTCTCTTCTTTTTCCAGAATGAGGAGGATTTATCATCAAGACTGTCTGAGCTCGGCCAGAGCTTCGGTTTTCATCTTGCATTCAGTGATGACATATCGTGGAATGAGAACATACATCTCCGTTACGAGAGGCTGAGGGAAGTCATGTGCTATTCCCTTTTTCCGGAGTGCAGTGAGAATGTCTGTTCTGAGGAAATACTGAGAGACAAGTTTTCGGTCCTTCCTTCGAAATACAGCGATGAAGGGGCAATACTTGCTTCTCTCTCTGCCGCTAATCTGGACGGAGCCGTACTTCTTTACAACAGGTACATGTCTAATCTCTCCCTCTGCCGTGTAAGCTATATAATTTTTCTTCTCAAGAGACTTTATATGGCATCTGCCGTCAGTGTGAAGACAATCGACGACGGAGTTTTGAGCGAGATTGAATACATCTTCTCGTCATCGCTGGATAGAAAGCGTCTTGATGAAATCTTCATTTCATCCTTCAGAGAGAAGGTTGGAAGGGTTCTCGAGAGCAGGAACACAAGAGTCGGCAACATGGTCAGTGAAATCAGAAAGTATGTCGAGGAGAATTATCTCAATACATCGCTTTCACTTCAGATGATAGCCGATAATCTTGAGATGAACTCAGTCTATGTGGGAAAACTCTTCAGAAGTGAATGCGGTTTCTCCGTTGCAGACTACATCAACAGATGCAGGATGGAAAAAGCGAAGGAACTGCTGCGAGATACGGATTATTCGATAAGGGAAATCGTCTCGCATTCAGGAATACCGAACGTCCAGTACTTCTATACTCTCTTCAGAAACAGTACAGGGAAGAGTCCCGGTGAATGGAGAAACGATGAAAGGAATAAATAGGAAACTTCTGATTGTCACAGCTGTCATAACAGGGACAGCTGTTCTTGCCCTTGTCATCCTTCTTGTAATGTACTTTCTTGCTTTCAGGACGCCGGAGGAGGAGAGCGGTGCGGAGAAAAGGAAACTGACACTCTATTCCTCCCTCAAGACGGGTCAGCTCGAGAAAATCGAGAGCTACTATGAGCTGATCAGGCCCGACGTTGATCTGGTATTCTATTCTTCCGGAAGCAGCAGTCTCATACAGCTTGTCGAGGAAGAGAACAGAATGGAAAACGTGGAGTGCGATGTGCTCTGGTGCGCTGAGCCCTACGGCTATCTTTCTCTTATAGAGAAGGACATACTCTCGCCCCTGGATTTGTCGTCCTATCCGGATCTGCCGCATTTTGTCTTTGAGGGGGAGGAATGCATGGCGGCTGCCCGTCTCATCTCCATAGGTCTTGCTGTCAACACTGCACTTTACGGAGAGGATGCGCCCAGGACCTTTCGCTCTCTCGTGGAGTGCGACGATGTCATCATTCCGGATCCTTACTCTTCCGGTTCCTCTCTCTACACCGTGACGGTGCTGGCAGAGGAATACGGCTGGGCTTATTTTTCGGCGCTGAAGGAGAACGGTGCGGAGGTTGTCAACGGAAGCAGTGCATCCCTCTACCGGGTGTGTGAGGGGAAAGGGGGAGTCACCATTGCTCCGGAGTATCTTGTCCTCTCTGCCGAGAACATGGGAAAAAGCGTCAGATACATATCTCCCGAAGACATATCCATCACTATTCCGTCTCCGATTGCAGTCATAAACGGATGCGGTAATCCCGCCGATGCCATGGACTTCGTTTCCTTCATACTTTCTGACAGCGGACAGGCTTTTCTCTATTCCATCGATATAATTCCGTCCAGAGGAGAGTATTCCACTTCAGACGTGCTTCTTTACAGCATACCCGACGAGAAGGACACGGTTTTCTGTTTTGACAGGATATTTGTCGATTAGAGAGGAAGGCAGGGAACGGTGTTCTCCATATACTTCTGCCACTCTTCTATGTATTCTTCGGTTTCGGATGTGCTCATGTATTTCAGCGATAGAGTATTGTCTGTATCTTCCGCCTGAAGTTCATCAAGAGCCTTCCTGAACGTGTCATGCAGGAAGGTGATTATAGCGCTCGGGGTATCCGACGGAGCGGCAAGTGCCCTTGCGGATCCGAATACAAGATCGATTCCGTATTCCTTCAGTGTCGGAACATCCTCCCATCCCTTCATTCTTTCGTCGGTAAATGAACAGAGAAGTCTGAATTCTCCGCTCCTTGCCTCCTCCGAGACTTCGCTGATCTTGACGGCGATTGCGTCGACGTTGCCGTCACGGAGGGCACTGATCATATCGGCAGAGCCGCCGAACGGGATGTGGGTGACCCTGATATCTGCCTTGTCTGCCAGCGATGCAGCCGCAATATGATTGCTTGCCCCGTAGCCGTTGTTTCCTATCTTGACCGAATAGGGCTTTTCCCTGCATTCGGAGAGAAAGGCTGAGAATGATGACAGAGGGCTGTCTTCTCTCACTGCTATGACACTGGGATCATATACTATGTTTATAATGGGTGCTATTTCATTCCCGCTGTATGATGTCTCCCGCTTTATGGGAAGAGAGATTATTGTCGGTATGTTTATGAAACCGAGGGTGTAGCCGTCCGGAGATGCCTTTGCCAGCTGAGTGTAGCCGAGTTCCCCATCCGAACCGCTGATATTCTTTATCCGGATTTCGGTTCCGATTTCATCTTCGACCTTTTCTGTGATGCGGCGGGCAATCATGTCCGTCCCTCCGCCCCTCTTGTAAGCAACGATGACGGTAACCGGACGGGAAGGATAGTCATCATCCGCCTGTACTGTCTCCCTTTCTGACATAACGGATTCGACAGCTCCCGCTCTTCTTTTTGCACATGACGGCACAAGAAAGAGAAGAGACACTGTCAAGAGAAGAGCGACAACCATTTCCCCTTTCATCGGTAACCCCTTTCTGCAATCTTAACACGCTCCTTCGCGTTGGCAAGCAGAAATTAGTCAACATTTAAAATTCTGACTGATGTAAAAAAATCTAACTTCATACAGTACAAAAAATAATTGACGGCTCTCAGAAACGGCCCTTACGATACGCATGAATCCTGGGGAACGGAAATTATTCAGATTTCTGACATGGGATTACAAAAAAGGAGGAGACAGGATGAAGAAAATCTTGGTCGTTTTACTGGTTTTATCAACAATTATGACAGCTCTCTTCGCCAACGGCGCAGCAGAGTCCGGCGCTGAAAAGCAGAGCCTCATGATTTACACGTCAATGAAGGAAAACCTGATCAGCCCGATCGTTGAAGGTTTCAAGGAGAAGTATCCCAACATCGAAGTTGACTACTACTCGGCAGGAGCCGGCAAGCTCATGGCAAAGATTGCCACCGAGAGACAGGCAGGCGCAGTTGCATGTGATGTTCTCTGGACAAGTGAAGTCCCGGATTTCATCAATCTCCGCGATGAAGGTGTTCTTCTGGCTTACATGAGCCCGGAAAGAGCAAACGTCGTTTCGACAGTCGACGATCCCGACGGATATTTCACGGCAGCACGTCTCGGCACACTCGGAATCTGCTACAACACAACAAAGATAACAGATCCTCCGAAGACATGGGATGATCTTCTCGATCCTATCTACAAGGACAACTTCTCCATCGCTAACCCGGCTCTGAGCGGAACAAGTATGGTTTCCGTTGCAATGATTGTCGAAACTCTCGGATGGGAATACATCGAGAAGCTCGCTGCAAACGGAGCAAGAATGGGACAGGGATCCGGACAGGTCGTTGACGACACGGCTGCAGGCGACACATATGCTGCAATCGGCGTTGACTACATCACCCTCGACAAGATTGCAAAGGGCGCAAACCTCGGCTTCGCTTACACGGACCAGATGCTCGTCGTTCCTTCTCCTGTTGCCATCTTCAAGGACAGCAAGAACCAGGATGCAGCAAAGAAGTTCGTCGACTTCCTTCTCTCCCAGGAGGGACAGAAGCATGTTGCAGAGAACTATACACTTCCTGTAAGAAGCGATGTTGAAGTCAGAACAGATATCGGTCTTGTTCACCCGGATGAGGCAAAGTCCAGAGCCATGACAGTTGACTATGAAGCTCTCAGCGGCCATAAGGAAGCATACATCGAGAAGTTCACACAGATTATCCAGGGAAACAAGTAAGAATCCCGAAAGGCAGACGGAGGAAGTCCTGCGGAAGGGCTTCCTCTGTATTTTTATCAGAGGAGACGAATGTGTCAGATATAATCTTCAAGAACGTTTCCAAATCCTTCGACAAGAAGCAGGTTCTGAAAGACCTCAGCTTCGAGATCCGGGACGGGGAATGTTTTACAATCCTGGGACCTTCGGGATGCGGCAAGACGGTCATACTGCGTCTTATTGCAGGATTCGAAGTTCCTGATGAAGGTCAGATAATAATCGGGGGAGAGGTTGTAGCCGATCCTAAGGCAGGAGTGTGCAAGGCTCCTGAAGAGAGAAATCTCGGAGTTGTCTTCCAGGATTATGCCGTCTGGCCTCACAAGACAGTCAGACAGAATGTTACATACCCTCTCGAAATGCACAGGGTTGCAAAGGAAGAGAGGCAGGAGAAGGCTCAGAAAGCCATCGATATGGTCAACCTTCACGGCTATGAGGACAGACTTCCAAACCAGCTTTCCGGAGGACAGCAGCAGAGAGTTGCGCTGGCACGCGCACTTGTTGCCGACAGTGATATTCTTCTTCTTGACGAGCCTCTCACCAACCTCGATGCAAACCTGAGGGAGGAGATGAGATTCGAGATAAAGGAAATCCAGAAGAAGACAGGACGTACGATTCTCTACGTCACCCATGACCAGGAAGTCGCTCTTGCGATAAGCGACAGAATAGCAATCATGGATCCGAGCGGCTCGTTCTGCCAGATAGCAGACCCGGAAACGGTTTACGAGAAGCCGGTCAATCTCTTCGCCTTCCGATTCCTCGGTGTGGCGAACTGTCTCAGATGTCACAGCGCGAGCGGACGCACGGTTCTTGAGGACGGTTCTCCTTTCGTGCAGCTTGATGATGAACACGCCTCTCTGGATGACGGAGGTATCTACATCGCAGGTTTCAGACCCATGGATGTCGAGATTTCCCGTGACGGAGAAGGCTTCGAATGCACAGTGGACAGATGTACGCTCCTTGGCTCCATTGTCGACTACCGTCTTTCCATCGGCTGCTCTTCATTCCGTGTCGAGACACAGATAGAGGAGGCCGTAAACAGAAACATCATCTTCAAGAGCGGTGAGAAGTGCAGGGCTTCTTTTGTCGACATGCACTGGTTCCCTGATGATCATTCCTTTGAGGAGGTCTTTGTATGAGCAGAAGTAAAGTGAAAAAGAAATTCGGGGTTGCGGAGATTGTTCTCATCTTCTCGATTCTCGTTCTCGTCGTGGTTGTTGCAGTTCCTGTCATCATGATATTCCTGACGGCATTCTTCAAGGACGGACATTTCAATCTGGCAGGTGTCATCGAGGTTCTCAAACAGAAGGATACATACCTGGCTCTGAAGAACTCCCTGATCATCGCACTGGGGGTAACGTTCTTCTCGACCATCATAGGTGTATTCTTCGCATGGCTTATTGCCAGAACCGACATTCCGTGCAAGAAACTTCTCAATTCGATGTTCCTGGTCCCGTTCATGCTGCCGTCATTCATCTGTGCAATGGCATGGAAGGTGCTTCTCTCTCCGAGAGCCGGATACATAAACAAGCTCTTCATGCATATATTCGGTCTCAGCAAGGCTCCGATAGACATCATGAGCATGGGAGGAATCATTGCAATAGAGACAATGTACCTCTTCCCGTTCGTGTTTCTGCAGGTTTCAGGTGCGCTGGAGAGAATGGACCCGACGCTTGAGGAAAGTGCGAGAATAAGCGGTGCTTCGCTCTTCACGATTACCCGCAAGATAACGCTTCCTCTCGTTATGCCGTCAATCGTGGCCGGAGCTCTTCTCGTGTGTCTGTATTCGCTTGCACACTTCGGTGTTCCGTCGATTCTCGGAACCGAAAAGGGCATATACAACATACCGACGAAGATTTATGAACGCATTTATGCATCCGGAGGCTCGTACGAGGCAATCAGAGTCGGAACGATTCTCGCGACGATTCTCGTCATCTGTGCTACCCTCATCCTCAAGGCACAGAACCTGGTACTCAAGAAGGGACGTTTCCAGATCATAGCTGGAAAGAGCATGAGACCCGTCGTACTTAAGCTCAGGGGACTGAGATGGCCTCTTTTCATCATATGTATCGTCTATCTTCTAATTACGGTCGTAATGCCTACCGTCACGATATTCCTCATCGGAGGATTGAAGACTTACGGTCTGCCGTTCATACCGAAGAACATGACTCTGGACAACTACATTGAAATCTTCCAGATGAAGCTGACACGATCGGCAATATGGAACTCCGTCTATCTCTCGACTCTCACGGCATTCGTCACCATGCTTGCAGGTGTCATGATCAGCTACGTCATCGTCAAGATGAAGGTCAGGGGAAAGTTCATCCTGGAATTCCTGGGTGTCCTCCCTTACTCGCTTCCGGGTACTGTCATCGCCCTGGGATGTATCCTGACATGGTCCGGAAAGTTCGGCATAAACCTCTACAATACCGCGGGAATCATATTCGTGGCATACATTGCAAGGTACATGGCATTCTCGATCAAATCGAACTCGGCAGCTCTCGAGCAGGTATCCGATTCGCTTGAGGAGGCATCCAGAAGCTGCGGTGCAACCCACTGGCAGACACTGACGAACATCGTCGTGCCTCTGATCAGGCCGGGTATGATCAACGCATTCTTCCTCATATTCCTGCCGGCTCTGAGAGAACTCACGACATCCGTTCTTCTCTACGGACCGACAACAAGAACAATCGGGGTCGCCATCTACGCTCTGAACGAGGACGGTGAGACAGTCCGTGCTGCTGCTCTTGCTGGAATCGCACTGATCATAATCTTTATCGGCGAAACACTGATCAAGGGAATTCTGTCGAAGCTCGACAGATATAAAAGGAGTGAAGCATGAGCGCAATAGATCTGATTAATGTTAGCAAGGTATTCGGCTCCGTAAGGGCTGTGGACAAGCTCAATCTTTCTGTCGAACAGGGTGAATGCTTCTCGTTCCTCGGTCCGTCAGGCTGCGGGAAGACTACGACGCTGAGAATGATTGCCGGTTTCGAGAACCTCGATGAGGGGGAACTCTACTCGGACGGAAAGCTGTTCTCCTCGTCATACAAGCGTTTCTATCTTCCTCCGGAGAAGAGGGACTTCGGAATGGTATTCCAGGCATTCGCCGTATGGCCGCACATGACTGTCTACGACAATGTCGCGTTTCCTCTCAAGATAAAGAAACTTTCGCGTGATGAGATAAAATCCCGCACCGAGATGGCTCTCAAGGCCACAAGCCTTGTGAAGGAAGCGGAACTCTTTCCGCAGACTCTCTCCGGGGGACAGCAGCAGAGAATCGCCCTCGCACGTGCCGTCGCCATCAACCCGAAGGTCATGCTTCTTGATGAGCCGCTCTCGAACCTTGATCCCCACCTCAGGGAGGAAATGAGATTCGAGATCAAGGAACTGCAGACGAAGTTCGGTTTCACTGTCATATATGTAACCCACGATCAGGCTGAGGCAATGGCTCTCAGTGACAGGATGCTTGTCATGAAAGAGGGAGTCGTACAGCAGGTCGGCGGTCCGCTCGATATCTACAACAAACCCGAGAACAAGTTCGTATTCTCCTTCATAGGACTTTCGGACTTCATTCCCGTTGTAGTCAGGAACGGCAGTATATTCATAGATGGCGGAGAGGAGTGCGGTGCCGTCAACGGTACCATTCCTTCAGATTACAATCCGTCTCTCTCCTATGACATTGCATGCCGTCCGAGCGAAATCGACTTCGCGCCAAGCGGTGTCAGGGCAAAGGTCGTAAGAAGAACATATCTGGGGGACATAGTCGACTATCTCCTGGAAATCGGTAAAGTCCAGATAAGAGTCCAGAAGCCGAGACGTCACACAACGGCACAGGTAGGGGAGACCTGCTCAATCAGATTCAACAGGCTTCTCTGGTATGACCGCAATGAGGAGACGGCATCGAAGACCTGATATTCAAATTCCCCCGGTTTATTTCCGGGGGATTCCAATGAGAAAATCCCGGACTTTCCGGGATTTGTGTCTTCCTCATTCCTGCATCTTCGCTTCAAGAACAAGTTCTGCCTTTAGGTCCTTGAGCTTTCCTGTGAGCGATACCTTGTATATATGAGGATTAATCTGCCTCTTGTAGGACTTGTCGAAGTGTGACAGTCCTTCCTTCACCCTGTTCTGAAGCTCGGAGAGCGTTGCTTCAGGCTTTAGTCTCTTTCCGTTTTCCATCTGCTTCACAAGCAGCGGCTTTATGGAAGCGTAGTTGTTCTTCCTCATGATGAACATGTCTCCGGTAGAGAACGGATGGAAGAAGATGTGGTTCGTACCGCTTTCAATCTGCTCGTCAGTGAGGGCGATGAGGTCTGCAAGTGCCTGGCCGCTTCTGTCGTAGAAGCGGTAGACCTGCTTAATGCCGGGGTTCGTCGTCTTCTCATATGAAGATGATATCTTGAGTGTCGGTACGAAGGCTCCGTTCTCCTCCTTCGCACTGAGCTTGTAGACTCCGCCGAGGGCAGCCTGTGTGCCGCCTGTGACGAGGTGTGTTCCGATTCCCCAGCTGTCAATCGGTGCACCGTCATTGACGAGATTGAGGATAATCTCCTCTGTCACGTCGTTGGAGATGCAGATTGTGGCATCCTTGAGTCCTGCTTCGTCAAGCTTGACTCTGACTGCCTTCGTGAGGTAGCTGAGGTCTCCGCTGTCGATTCTGACTCCTATCTTCAGTCCCTTCTCCTTCTGCTCGAGACCGACCTTTATTGCGGCTTCGATACCGCTTCCGAGAGTGTCGTATGTATCGATGAGGAGAATGCAGTTGTCCGGATAGATGTCGGCAAAGCGTCTGAATGCATCGTATTCGTTATCGAAGAGCATGACCCAGGAGTGAGCCATCGTTCCCGCAACTGGAATGCCGTAGACCTTTCCGGCCCATGTGTTGCTTGTAACCGAGCAGCCTCCGATGAAGCATGCCCTTGCAGCACTCAGCGCACCGTCGATTCCCTGCGCCCTTCTCAGTCCGAACTCCATGATTGAGCCGTGGCCCTGGGTTGCAACCTTCATCCTTGCGGCCTTCGTCGCGATAAGTGTCTGGAAGTTTATCGTGTTGAGCAGGAATGACTCGATGAGCTGTGCGTCCATCATTGTCGTCTCGACTCTTACAAGCGGTTCTCCCGGGAAGGCAACCGTACCTTCCTCGAATGCATATAAATCTCCCGAGAAGGAGTAGGAGGAAAGATAGTCGATGAAAGACGGATCAAACTTCCCCAGGGAACGGAGGTATTCGATGTCCTCATCCGAAAAGCGGAAGTTCTCGAGAGCGTCGATGAGAGGCTCGAGTCCCGTGAAGATGGCATAGCCTCCACGGTAGGGGTTCGTTCTGTAGAACATGTCGAAGACAACGCGGGGATTCTTCTTCTGGAGGAAGAACCCCTGCATCATCGTCAGCTCATAGAAGTCTGTGTTTAGTGCGCTGATCATATCTTGTTACTTTGTGATTCTGTCGAAGCCTGTGTACGGGACAAGGGCTGCCGGAACAGTGATGGAACCGTCTTCATTCTGGTAGTTCTCGATGATTGCCACCATTGCCCTCGAAAGAGCGACTGCCGTGCCGTTGAGCATGTGAACGAACTTCACCTTGCCGTCATCGTCGCGGTAGCGGATGTTGAGGGAGCGTGCCTGATAGTCCGTGCAGTTGGATGTGCTCGTGACTTCACCGTATTCGCCTTCGTCGCCGCGTCCGGGCATCCATGCTTCGATGTCGAATTTGCGGTAAGCTGGAGCTCCGAGGTCTCCGGTTGCCGTGTCTACGATTCTGTATGCAAGTCCGAGACCGGAGAAGATTTCCTCCTCGATGGAGAGAATCTCCTTGTGGAATGCATCGGATTCCTCAGGAAGACAGTAGATGAACATCTCGAGCTTGGAGAACTGATGGACTCTGTAGAGACCCTTGGAGTACTGACCTGCACCGCCGGCCTCTCTTCTGAAGCAGTGGCTGAGTCCTGTCATCCTGATCGGAAGGTCCTTCTTCTCGAGAATCGTGTCCTTGTAGTAGCCGCCGAGCGTGATCTCCGCAGTGCCTACAAGACATGTGTCCGTTCCTTCGATTGTGTAGATGTTGGATTCGGCTCCGCGCGGGTTGAAGCCGATGCCGTTGAGGATTTCCTCCTTTGCAATGTCCGGTGTGATGAACGGTGTGAAGCCGTGCTTCACGACGATGTCCATTGCATATCTTTCGAGAGCCATCTGCAGAATGACTGCCTTGTTCTTTATGTAGTAGAACTTCTGCCCAGCGACCTTTGCACCCTTGTCGAAGTCGAGTATGTCGAGTTCCTCACCCAGCTGGACATGATCCTTTGCCTTGAAGGGGAACTTCGGGGGGACACCGACGAACTTGATAGCGAGATTGTCCTTGTCTTCCTTTCCGATGGGAGCTTCGGGAGATGCATAGTTGGGGATTGTCCTTGCTTCAGCCATGAACTTCGCTTCGATTTCGGCAAGCTGAGCTTCCTTTGCTGCAAGCTCGTCCTTGATTGCCTTTCCCTCTGCAATGTACTTCGCCCTTGTCTCGCTGTCGAGCTTGCCCTTCATCTTCTGGGCTGTCTCGTTACGTTTCGTTCTGAGGCTTTCAACCTCCAGGAGGAGGGCAAGGCGTTCGTCCTGATCCCTGATAATCGCATCAAGATCGACATTCATGTATCTGTCTTCGATGTTCTTCTTGATTTCGTCTCTTCTTGTTTTCAATTCCTTGATATCTATCATACTTCCTCCTGTCTCAGTTCTTCTCGGACCCGCCGGCTTTCCTTGCGGCAGCGCTTACGGCTTCGATGACTGAATTCTCGAAGTTGAATTCCTTTAGTTTCTTGAGGCCCTCGATGGTCGTGCCTTTAGGAGAGCATACCATAATTTCGTTTTCTATTGCACTCTTATTGCCTGATTTTTGAAGTTCAACTGCACTGAGAAGTGTATCTGCCACGATATCGAGGGCTGTATTGTACCCCAGTCCTTCCCTGACCCCCCCGAGGGCGAGGGCGTGCATGAACTCAAACACGTATGCTATTGCCGAACCCGATATGCCGATGAAGGCATTGAAGAGGCTCTCGTCAAGGTAGAATGCCGAACCGAATGAGGATGCAATCGAGAGTGCATCCTCCTTTCTCTTTTCGCTGAGGTCCCGGGTGTAGGTGACTGCAGTGACGGAGGAGCCGACGGAGGCTGCGATGTTCGGCATGAATCTCACAACGTTATCTGATTTGAGATTCTCCTTGAGAGTGGAGAGCGTGACTCCCGCCGCAAGAGATATGTACATTCCTGCGTCGAGTGCGGCGGCATCGGCATAGACGGAAGGCAGCACATGGGGTTTGACTGCGAGAATCACACAGTCCATGTCCTGAGCCCGGGAGAGGGTGTCGAGCACCGTGATTGATGTGCCTTCGGCAATCTTCTTCGCCTTATCCGGTGTCCTGTTGTAGACGTAAACCTTCGTGTCCTTCCTCTTTTCGAGGGCGATGGCTACCGCCGAGCCCATGTTCCCCGTACCTATTACTGCAATTTCCGTCATCATCTGACCCCCTTGTATCCTGTCTGTCTCAGCACTTCGTATGCCGCGACGGCAGCGCTGTTCGAAAGATTGAGGCATCTCGCGCCTTCTGTCATCGGAATGCGCAGTGTCCTCTCGCTGTATTTCGATATTATCTCATCTCCCAGTCCTGTCGATTCCTTCCCGAACACCAGATAGATATCCTTATCGGAGGGATAGGATACATCCGAGAAGAGCCTCCGGGCATGAGAAGAGAAGAACCATAGTTCGTCGTTCCCGTGCCTCCGGATGAAATCATCAAATGATTTCTCCTCCACGAGGTGCACATCCTTCCAGTAATCCATGCCGCTTCTCCTCACGGCCTTTTCGCTGAGAGAGAAGCCGAGAGGGTGGATGAGAACGAGAGTCGAGCCCGTCGCCACACACGTGCGGGCTATGTTCCCGGTATTCTGGGGTATTTCAGGTTCTACCAGACAGAGATTGAGCATGCTGAAATGATAGCAGAACGGGAGGGAGAGGACAATTATCTTGTCTCGATTGTCGTTGCCTTCCTCACTATGTTTCCTTCCTTGTTGAGAGAGAGGATTGTCTTCTCGAGTTTTCGCATTTTCTCCTCTCTGTCCTTGAAGAATTCTCCCTGTTCCGGCCGTTCCCCCCTGTAGAGGTTTCCCAGTGTCACTCCCAGGAGTCTCACGCCCTGGTTGCTGTACTTCGAGAAGAGGAGGCGGCGGCTTATGTTATAGATGTCTTCGGAGGAGTAGATACCGCTCTGCGGTGTCTCGCTGATGGTGTGGGTGGAGAAGTCTCCGTAGCGGAGCTTTACGGTGACAGTACGTCCGATCCAGCCTTCGTCGAGCGCCCTGAACGCCACGCTCTGCGACATCTCGAGAAGCTTAAGTGAGAGTGCGTCCTCTCCGTAGATGTCCGGATAGAATGTCCTTTCCTCTCCGATTGAGTGGCTCTTCGCTTCTCCCGTGTAGATTCCCGGGTCGATTCCGCGTGCGACAGAATAAAGGTAGGCTCCGCTCGAGGGGCCGAAGAGGGACTCGAGTTCCTCCCTTGTATATGAGCGTAGTGTTTCTGTCGAGTAGATTCCTTTTCTGTTGAGATTCTCGAGGGTGCTTTTTCCGACACCCCAGAGCTTTTTGAGTCCGACGGCGTCGACGAATTCGATCTCCCTGCCAGGAGGAACGACGGTGAGACCGTCGGGCTTATGATAGTCGGATGCGAGCTTGCTGAGAAATCTTGACGGCGCAACTCCGATTGATACCGTAAGCCCTGTCAGGGAAAGAATCTTCTCCTTGAGAAGTCTTGCCGCCTTCCCGGGGCGGGGATAGACTCGCTCCATCCCGCTGAGGTCGAGGAATGCCTCGTCTATCGATACCTGAAGGAAACCGGGAGCGAAGGCTTCGATTATGGACATGACTTCACGGCTCTTCTCGCTGTAGCGGCGGTAGTTGCCGCTGACGCATACAGCCTCAGGACAGAGACGGAGGGCAACCGTCATCGGCATTGCCGAGTGCACTCCGAAGCGCCGCGCCTCGTAGGAACATGTGGATGCGACGTTTCTCGGGCCCGGTTCTCCGATGATGAGAGGCTTACCTCTGTACTCGGGGTGATCCAGACACTCCACAGAAGCGAAGAATGCATCAAGGTCGATATGAAAGAAAACAGAGCCCATACGAGGATTATAAAGGGGATGATGTGAATTAACAATCACGTCCTTTTCCGTTATACTCACACTGTGAGACGACTTGGAATACTGCTGGCTTTATTTTTATCAATCACGTTTTCCGCCTTTGCAGCAGGCGATGCGACAGATACCGATACATCGCTTCTTGCACTAAGGTACAACGCTCTCACAAGCGTCTCCCGCTACGGCTCGTTCAATGATATATTCATAAATCCGGCTTCCCTCCCGCTTCTGTCGCAGTCCACGGAGTACCAGGTATCGTGGGCTATGGGTGAAAGCTATGATACCTCTCTCTGGGGGAAGGAGAACATGAGTCACATGCAGAACCTCTCGAGCGAAATCCAGGGAACAGTCGTCAGCGGTCCTGTGGCCCTCAGTGCCAAGGTCTCTTCTCTTCTCGATAACCGTATTCTCAGGAGTGACGGCTTCGCATACTACGACATCTACTCGTCATTCGATGTCGAACTTGCACTTGCGTACTCCTTCTTCTCCCATTTCTCGATAGGAGCGAGACTTGGGGGAGGCAATTCCGTTGCGAGACTCTCAAAGAAGATGACGGGGCTTCTGAGTGCTGTCGGCAATGCCTGGTTCAGCCCGTATGAAAAGATGAACGGAAGCGAGAGATTCAACGTCAACATCGGTACTCTCGTCTACACCGACAGCTTCACATTCGGCCTTGTGTTCGACGATCTTTTCGAAAGTTCGATATCATCCGACTTCCTCGACAGGTTCCTCTCTTCCACGACAGTCTCGTTCTCCTATAAAGGTAATGCCTTCAACAGTGACGGGGATCTCAACTATCTCCTGCCGCGTGTTTCTGTGGATTTGAGGGGAGTGGGATTCAACAAGGGGGAAAGGAGTGTCGTCGTCGCTGCCGACCTCACCCTTCAGTTTCTTAAGGATGTTCTTCTTGACATGGGCGTGAAGTATGCATACATGGTGAGTGCCGATGATGTGAAATCGAGTGCCGTCACGGCCACTGTCAGCGGAACATACGGAGACTTTTCCCTTCTCCTGAACCTGGTGTTTCTCCAGAACACGAAGGAGAACTTCAGACCGTCCCTCGTATTCACATACTCGACCTGAGGCACAAAAAAAGCGATACGGAAAATTCCATATCGCAAGTACGGCCAGTTAGTCTCGAACTAACCACCTAGTGCTTAGAAGGCACTTGCTCTATCCAGATGAGCTATGGCCGCATTATTCGTTACTCGTCAAAAATACCTTGATTGAAGGACATTTTCAAGTGGGTACGGGCAAAAAAAGAGATTTTCCGGTCCTTCATGGTTCGTTTGTGTCTTTTTCCGGTTCTCCGGAGAATCCGGGGCCCTATTTTTCTCCGGTAAAACTGACCGGATGGAATATGAACACTGCCGGTTTGATGTATTTTCTGACAAGAAAAACGGCCGCTCTGACTGCGACCGTGAAAAGACTTTCCTTTTATTTCATTCTCCGATGAATGCACTGGGTGCGCTCTCGACGCCCTTCTTCCATTCTATTGCGTTGACGATGAAGAACGTCAGTGTTCCGACTGCGCATCCGAAGACGACGGGGAGAACTCCGAGGTAGAAGTTACCGCCGGAGAGAATCTGCCAGAAGATTACGCCGATTGTTCCTGTGATTATCGAAATCTGTCCCGAGTGCTTTGTTGCCTTCGGTACTACCATTCCCAGTCCGTATGCGGCGAACGGGCCTGCACAGCGGATTGCGAATGCAAACGTGTTCATCGTGACGATGTTGATTCCGAGGAGGGATATCAGCATTGCGACTGCGCAGCAGATGACGTTGCACCATCTCACTGTTCTGACTTCATTCATTCCACTGAGTTCCTTCTTTGCATAGGGCTTGTAGAGGTCGTTGATGATCATCGTCGACATGCAGAGAAGATTGGAGTCTGCCGAGCTCATAGTTGCACTTATGATTGCTGCGGAAACGAGCCCCGTAATGAACACTGGGGCATAAGCCTCTGTTACCGCCATCATTGCGGAGCCCGATGCCGGATTTCCGAGGGCATCCTTTACCGAGAGTGCCGCCAGTCCCATGAGGGTCGGAAATACTGCCATTGCGGCCATGAGGACTGCACTGAGGAGACTAGCCCTGACTGCCGTCTTCTCGTCCTTCGCACTCTCGAAGCGGCTGATCATCTCCGGGCCTGAGAGGAATGTGCAGAAGTAGTTGAAGATGTAGCCGATAATCGTGACCCAGCCGATTTTAGTGAAGCTGAGCTGCTCTCCGGGAAGCTTTGAGGCGATTGTGTCCCAGCCTCCGCACC
Organism: Sphaerochaetaceae bacterium; assembly: GCA_963626615.1. Classification (GTDB taxonomy): domain Bacteria; phylum Spirochaetota; class Spirochaetia; order Sphaerochaetales; family Sphaerochaetaceae; genus Ornithospirochaeta. The sequence continues at coordinate 24,630 of CAVFYD010000004.1, read as the reverse complement.
CCTTTATGACGAACGGTGTCGCGACTGCAAGGCCGACGAGAATGATTACGAACTGCACGAGGTCGGAAACCTGGTCCGCTATCATACCGCCGAATGTGGTGTAGAGGATGATGACGATGCCTGCGATGATCATGCAGAGCCTTGTGTCGATGCCCGTGAGAACGGAGACTACGGAACCGGAGGCCGCAACCTGGCTGGAGGTGAGGCAGAACAGGGCGAGGATGTTGAGAATAGCCGAGAATCCTGCACTGAACTTTCCGAATCTTCTTCCGATGACTTCAGGAATCGTGACAGCCATGGTCTTTCTTATTTTCGGTGCAAAGTATGCAAGAGGAATCATTGCAACCGATGCTGCGAGCACATACCAGACAGCACTCATTCCCCATGTGGTATATGCCTTTCCGGCAAGGCCGGTTGTGCTTCCGCCCCCGATGTTGTTAGCACTGAGCGAGAATGCAATCATGAAGAGCCCCATCCTCCTTCCTGCGAGCATGTAGTCGTCTGCGTCCTTGATTTTGAGCTTACCGATGACAAATCCTATGAGGAGCATGCCGACGAGGTAAGCGACCACGATGATGAGAGCTTCAATGTTGACACACATCATTGTTCTTTCTTCTCCTTTGTTCTTCTGTAAAGAACGGATTTGCAGCCTGCGCGCTGCTCAATCCTGCACTACCGTTTAGCAGAAGCGAAAGGAAAATGCAACAGTTTTGTTGCATTTTCAGTGTTTAAATCAAAAATCACCTCATTATTGTTGCATTTTTATGTAAGAATGTTGCAATTTTATGAGAATTGTGACATGAAAGAGGCCGTCCCCTCAACTGAAAGAACGGCCATAAGAGAATAATTATATGTGAACTTATTCGATATAAGCGCTTGGAGCTGCCTCGACACCCTTCTTCCATTCGATTGCGTTGACGATGAAGAACGTTGCCGTTCCGATTACGCATCCGAATACGACTGGGAGAATTCCGAGGTAGAAGTTACCGCCGGAGAGAATCTGCCAGAAGATTACGCCGATTGTTCCTGTGATTATCGAAATCTGTCCCGAGTGCTTTGTTGCCTTCGGTACTACCATTCCCAGTCCGTATGCGGCGAACGGGCCTGCACAGCGGATTGCGAATGCAAACGTGTTCATCGTGACGATGTTGATTCCGAGGAGGGAGATGAGCATTGCAACTGCGCAGCAGATGACGTTGCACATTCTTACAACCTTTACTTCCTGCATGCCTTCAAGAGTCTTCTTGCTGAAGGGCTTGTAGAGGTCGTTGATGATCATCGTCGACATACAGAGGAGGTTCGAGTCTGCCGAGCTCATCGTTGCACTGATGATGGCTGCACTGATTATACCTGTGATGATGCCGGGGGCATATGCCTCGGTGACTGTCATCATCGCGTTGCTTCCCGTGACTCCGGGAAGTGTATCCTGGAGAGCATATGCAGCGAGGCCCAGGAGTGTCGGGAATATTGCCATTGCTGCCATGAGAACTGCGCTGAGGAGGCTTGCCCTGACTGCAGTCTTCTCGTCCTTCGCACTCTCGAAGCGGCTTACCATCTCGGGACCCGAGAGGAATGTGCAGAAGTAGTTGAAGATGTAGCCGATGATTGTGACCCAGCCGATTGATGTGAAGTCAAGCTTCTCTCCGGGGAGCTTTGCGGCAATCGCATCCCAGCCGCCGCAGCCCTTGATTACGATGGGTGTTGCGATTGCGAGGCCTGCGAGGATGATGATGAACTGCACAAGGTCAGATACCTGGTCTGCTATCATACCGCCGAATGTGGTGTAGAGGATGATGACGATTCCTGCGATGATCATACACAGTCTCGTGTCGATGCCCGTGAGAACGGAAACGACGGAACCTGATGCTGCTACCTGGCTTGAGGTGAGACAGAAGAGAGCGAGGATGTTGAGAACTGCGGAGAAGCTCGAGCTGAACTTTCCGAATCTTCTTCCGACGACTTCCGGAATCGTGACAGCCATTGTCTTTCTGATCTTCGGGGCGAAGTATGCGAGAGGAATCATTGCGACCGAGCATGCGAGAACATACCAGATTGCGCTGAGACCCCAGCTTCCGAAGGCCTTGCCTGCGAGACCTGTTGTACACCCGCCTCCGATATTGTTTGCAGAGAGGGAGAATGCAACCATGAAGAGTCCCATTCTTCTGCCTGCGAGCATATAGTCGTCTGCGTCCTTGATTTTGAGCTTACCGACGACGAACCCGATTACGAGCATGCCGACGAGGTAAGCGACTACGATGATGAGAGCCTGGATATTAACTACCATCACGTCCTCCTTTTTGTTTTTCCTTTTTTTTATTACATTCTTTGCACCAAAATCAGAAAAGTGCAACAGAAAGTTGCTTTTCTTACAATTAGTGTTGCATTGTGTTGCAAAAAGGCAGTGCAGGTATGACTCAGAGTGACTGAATGAGACTTACGATGCTCTTTAGTGCAAGGAGAATAAGAGAAAGCGAGAATATTATGTTGGCGCCTCTTCTGTGGGCGTTGTATACATTTCTGAGCACTTCTCCCGCCGCGGCCCATAAAAGCCCTGTGAAGAAGCACATGAGAGGAATCGAGAGGGAGATGAGAAGCCCCGTCACTGTACTGTAGCCGTACGGCAGTATGTATGTCGATATCGTGGAGACTGCGAGCATTAAAACCTTCACGTTTACGAGCTGCAGCAGAAAGCCGCGGCGGAAGGAGCCGTCGCTTTTACTCCCGGAAGTTTCTTCTATCCCGCTCTTGAGGTACATCTTCCGGGCGAGATAGAGAATGTAGACAATGCTCAGAACCTGGAGAATAACGGAGAGGGAGGGGATGATGGAGGAGAGCAGGGTTATCAGGGTGTATGCGACAACTGTGATGAAGAGAATACCCGCAGCCATCCCGTAGTTGAGACTTATGCCTTTCCTTATTCCCTTTTCGGAGGCGTTCTGGAGACTGAGTATCGTGTTGGGACCGGGAGTGCCGGACATCGTCAGAAGATAGAGAAAGAGTTCGAATGCGTTCACTCTTCCAATTATAATTCTCTTATGGGATCAGACAAGCATGGTTTTCGGGAAAAAGGGAGGCAGTGTGAATTTTCATAACTTCACAATCATGCGGATAAGTATTTAGAATACGGACTTAAGGAGAGCAGCGTGGATACAATAGGTGTCAGTGGCTTTTATTCAATCATAAGCTATGTGTTGGTTTCTCTCGGTTTCTGGCAAATCTTCGGAAAGTGCGGAATCGAGAAGAAGTGGTGGGCTTTGATTCCGGTCTTCAGACTCTACAAGCTCAGCGTATGTGCCAGACGCGAGGAGATGGGAAAAAGGGTGATGATAGCCTCTTTTGCGGACTATCTTCTCCAGTTCGTATATATCGTCATAAGACTTGTCAGGAGCGGAACGGGGATTTCGTTTGAGACGATTGACAGTTCGTCGGTATACGGAGACGATCCGTTCTCATTTGTTGTCGTCTTCATCAGACTGGCCGTCATGATAGTTGTGGTCGTCTACAACATCCGTATATACATAGGACTCTGCGAGGTCTTCGGAAAGAGAAAGACATGGGTCTGGGCATGGATTTTCATCGATATCTTCGCATCTCTCTACTGGGGCTTCAGCAGAAAGATTCTTCCTCTTGCGGAAGAGAAGAAGGAAAAGGATGAAATCGGAGCCATATCGGCAATCAATCTCAAGAAGGCATCCGGCAGGCTCGATATAGATATAAGGTCGAGGACGGTCAGGGAGTTCCTCAATAAGAAGGAGCTTCTGAGGGACATAAAACTCACGATTGAGCCGGGCAGCATGGTGCTCCTTCTCGGCGGATCCGGCGCAGGAAAGACGACGTTCGTCAATGCAGTCACGGGATACGAGAAGGCCGACGCAACCGTCACTCTCAACGGCAGGGACGTCTACAGGGAGTTCGAATCCATGAAGTATGATATAGGGTTCGTGCCTCAGATGGATCTCATCCGTTACAACGACACGGTCAGAAAGACTGTGGAGGATGCGGCCCTTTTGAAGCTTCCGAAGGAGATAGCGAAGGAGGAGAGGGAGGAGAAGATTGCGAACACACTCGAAATCTTCGGCCTCCATACAGTACAGAACAATCTCGTGGGCAAGCTCTCCGGCGGGCAGAAGAAGAGAACGAGCATCGCAACGGAGTTCGTCTCCGATCCGTCGCTCTTCATTCTCGACGAACCTGATTCAGGTCTTGACGGCGTTCTTGCACGCGACCTAATGGAAAGACTGAACGCAATTGCGAAAAAGGGTAAGATTGTCATTGTCATCACCCATTCTCCCGACAGGGTTATCGATCTTTTCGACACTGTCATAATTCTTGCCAAGGACAGGACAGGGACGGGACGCCTCGTGTTCGAGGGGACGGTTCCCGACTGCCGTTCGTTCTTTGATCGCGATACGATGGAGAGTGTCGTGAAGGCCATTAACCGCCGTGACGAAGGCGGAGAGGGACTTGGGGACGAGCTCATCGAGAAATTTGCGGAGGTCAGAAATGAAAAAGCTTAAGGAACACTACAGGAAAACCTTTTCACAGATCCCGATTTATCTCGGAAAGTTCTTCAGAATGTTCATCTACCAGGATGACTGGAAGATGCTGCCGATGGCCGCACTGATTGCAGGTCTTGTATCCTTCGTGATAAAGGGCACGATGATGCAGACGATGGAGGGAACGATGAAGGGAGCGCTTGCACTCTCCTGTATCTGCATATGGAACGGCTTCTTCAACTCCATCCAGGTTGTCTGCCGTGAAAGGGCAATCGTCAAGAGGGAGCACCGTGCGGGAATGAGAATCAGGGCCTACATCCTCTCTCATATGATTTATCAGGCAGCCCTCTGCCTGGGAGAGGCAATCATATCTGTTGCCGTATGCCGTATCTCGGGAATACATTACCCGGATGGTGGAATCGTCACGTTCTCATTCTATACGGACCTTACAATCACATTCTTCCTCATCACATACGCTTCCGACATCATGGCTCTCCTCATAAGCTGCATAGCAAAGAACACGACGGCCGCAATGACGATAATGCCGTTTGTCCTCATCTTCGAGCTTCTCTTCTCGGGTGCCGTGTTCACTCTTGAGGGAACTCTCAGCAATGTACTCTCCCTTCTTACGATAGCGAAGTGGGGCATGACGGCAATCTGTTGCATCGGACAGTACAATTCACTGAGGATGGTATCTGTATGGAACATGCTCAAGAAGTTCGAGAATGCCGAGTTCGGGGGCGGGAATATCCTGCGCGATATCGTCAGCACAATAGAATCGGAGCCTGATGGAGTCATCCGTTTCCAGCAGAAGATGGGGGAGATGAGCGCGAACAGCGAATATGAATCTACGGCGGAGAATGTTGAAGGCTGCTGGATTATGCTTGTATTCTTCGTGATTCTGTTTGCGGTTCTCTCGATTCTTGCTCTCAGGAGAATCGACAGGGACAAGAGGTGACAAAGAGTATCTCTTTCCCTTGGTGCTGCCCCGCTTCCGCGTAAAGTGAACGGGGCAGATTCTTTCAGGAGGGAGCGTCAGAGAACGATGGTTTCGACTCCTCCTCCTATTCGGGAGGTCGTATTGGAGTAGTTGTATTTCACGTTTATCTTCTCGTTGATTGTCTTTGCAAGCCTTATATAACCGCGTCCTGTTGTGGCATATGCGACTCCCTTCCTTCCTGCTATGTAACCGTATATGGAATTCTCGGTGGAAATCACAATCCTGTCTTTGTTGTAGACCTTGAGACTGGAGTAGCCGATGAGATTCGTCATGAAGTGTACCCCGATGCGTATCGTCGTGCTGCTTCCAGTGAGCCCTATCCTGAAGCCTGCATCCATGTCCGCACCCAGAACGGCGAAAAACGAAGAGTAGTAGTCACCGTTCTCGTATGTGAAGTCGTTGATGTAATCGGTACTGACGGAGAGCCCCAGACCTGCGTATACCATGGCATTGCTGTCCATCATGTTCCGCCATGCGGGGCCGAGGGTGAGTAGAAACTTCCATTCCGTCGGATCGATTGCATCCTTCTTCTTGACGCTTTTCGTGTCGTCTGCGGAAGATTGTGTCTCCATCTCGATATGGGAGGAGTCGACGCCGTCAAAAGAAGGAACTGAGGCCTGAGATGTGATTATGGTTGTGCCGTCATCTTTCTTTCCGCCGCTGTTCCTGCCGTTGAGTGCCGAGAAGAGCGAGTCCTTCAGTTTCACCAGTGTCTCGAACGGTGTCTGTATGCCTATTCTTATGTATATGCCTCTTTGTGCCGTCTTCCCGACAAAACCATAGCCCGTGACGTCTATCCCGACATTCTCCTTCGAGAATGTCGTCAGCGTTTCGTCCGCCGTCGCGTAGAACGTGAAATCATATGACGGCAGAACGGCTGCACCTAGTGATACGCCGAGGAGAATGAGTGATGCCAGGACGAGAGATTTCTTCACGCATCCATTATAGAAAAAGTGTTCCTCTTGAAAAAGCTCAATCATGAAAACTACACACATAAGAAAAACCTCTCCGCAGAACGAAGAGGTTACAGTCGGGATGAATGGACTCGAACCATCGATATCCTGCTCCCAAAGCAGGCGCCATAGCCGCTAGGCGACATCCCGGAAATCCAATTGAGTATAAGAAAAATGGGTAAGGGTGGTCAATAACCCGGATTCTAAAACTTTTTCGGCAGATTTATGAAAAAAAAGCTGACAAAATCCCGAAAAATTCTGTCTTAGATAATGTATGTGCAAGAAAATCGTGATCAGAGGAAACTTTCCGCTGCTCACTCCGGACCGTGGTCTGGACTATGTCCATTTCTTCTCTCAGCCGGGGGAGACAATGGAGGCAGCGGACATCTACATCCTGTCCTCAACCCCGATTCTCCGCCTCGCCGGGGATGTTCTCTCGGCACGCCGCCTCAATCCGCTTTCGCGTGTCGTCGTTCTTCCGTCCCCCTACGAGGAGAACCTTCTGAGTGCGCTCTTCCCGTTCGTGGAGTTTCTGCTTCCGGGGAGTGTTCTCCTTTCCGAAGTCTATTCGGGGAAGGGAACATACCATAACGACTCGATGCGGAGGTCCCTCTCGGAGAGGGAGAGAAAGATTCTTCCTCCCCTGAGCTACGGTATGAGCGACAAGGAGATAGCCTTCGTTCTCGGAATAAGCGAGAGAACGGTAGTGAGGACAAAACAGCGCGTCATAGCGAAGGCCGGCCTCATATCTTCTGGGCAGCTCAGCATATTCAGCGCCCTTATGAGCTGGATAAAGGACGAGGAGGAAAGGTGTGGTGTGAAGAAGAAAAGAAAAGTACAATGATGGAGTGACTGAGTACGACAGAGAGATATACAGACTTCTTGACGAGAATTCCCCCGACGAGGTTTTCTTCATTTCCGAGAGCGATCCGTTCCGCTTTCTTGTGACTGTTGTGCTCTCCTGCGCTTCGAACGACAGAATGGCCCTCATCAATGCTGAGAGGCTCTTTGCCGTCTGGCCGACGGAGAAGGAGATAGCTTCTGCAGACGACGCTGACATAGAGAGAATCATACATTCGTCGGGACTTTCGAAGAGTAAGACGAAGACCATCAGGGCAGCAGCGGATTATTTCATGAGGAACGGGAAACCGGAGAGCCGGGAAAGCGTCATGTCGATTCCCGGTGTCGGGGAGAAGACTGCGTCATGTTATATGCAGCATGTGTTCGCGGCCCCGGCCGTCACTGTCGACATACACTTCGAGAGGGTGAGTTACCGTCTGGGGTTATCTTCCTCCCACGACAGGATACGGACGATGCATGAGATAGAGGCTGCCTTCGACAGCAATCTCTGGAACAGGCTTTCAGATACGGTCAATCTCCTGGGACGGACGTTCTGCCGGCCGAAGCCGAAATGCGGGGAATGCTTTCTCAAAGAAAGTTGCAGAAAACGGGGCGTTTGTTGACTGAACGGCTTTACAAAGTTTATTCCTTTGCGATATATTCAATAGAAGTGTTACGACGGCATATCTTTGCCCATGCTCCGGCTTAAAATGCCGACAAAGGTTCCCGTCGAAAATGATGAAAATTATTTAAGGTGGATATTTGTCATGGCTAGAAGATGTGATATTTGTGGAAAAGGTACAGTTTCTGGTTCAGTTGTAACGAGAAAGGGACAGGCTAAGAAGAAAGGCGGTGTCGGTCAGCACATCGGCGTAACAACAAAGCGCGAGTTCAGACCCAATATCGTGACTGTCAAGGCTCTTATCGACGGCACACCGAGAACTATCAAGGTATGTACACGCTGTCTGAGAGCAGGAAAAGTCCAGAAAGTTGTATAACAGGATTAGATTTTTCTAAGAATGAAAAGACGGGGACTCCTCTCTTGAAGGGGCCCTCTTTTTTTTAAAATTTACGGGGAGAACTGCTATGAGTATAAGGGTACATGCACTTGAAGGTTCGATGGTTTCAACATCGAAGGGAATCGAGAAACTCATTAGAGTCGTCAGTCTCGGCGGCGATGACACGTCTGTCTTCGTCCTTCCGCCTCCGCTTAACCCTGAGCTCACTTTCACGCGCCTTCTGGAAAAAGCCGAGAAGAGGGATGATGACCTCTGGCATCTTCTCGACATGAAGAAGAACGGGTGGCTCGATCTTGCCTTGTCATCCCTCTCTTCTCTTCATGCAGCCGTCGTGAAGGAGGAGATTGAATCATCCTTCTCCCGTGTCCGGGACATTCTGAAGGCAGTCTGGATCCTCGAAAGCAGAGACGGCGGCTCTGAGGAATACCTCGAGAATCTCACATCATCATTCCTGGCACTCATTCTTCTTGAACGGTTCAGGGAGGAGGGGATATCTTCTGCAGTAGTCAGCGAGAAGGAGATTCTGTCGAACCCGAAGGTTATAAGCGGAAAGAAGACCGTCATTGTCGCGGGAGAGCTCAGCTACTGTGATGATGACAGGGATGCTTCCGGAAGGGAGAGAGATGAGGAGGGGTGGGGCGAATACAGCGCTTCTCTCATCGCTTCGTCACTCTCGTGCCCCCTTACATACTGGAACCAGAAGTCTCTCCTCTATTCGGCCAGCCGAAAGGATGTCCCGAATGCACACATCATCAGAAACCTTTCATACGCAGAGGCAACGGAGCTCAGCTTCTTCGGTGCTCCCGTCGTTCATCCCCATTCATTCATTCCGGCTCTCGAAGCTGGTCTCACACTCTCTCTCAGATGGTGGGGTGACATAGAGGAAGAGGGAACGACGGTGACAAGGGACGTGAAGACGGGGGAAAAGGGCGTGAAAGCATTCTCCGTCGTCAAGAACATCTCCCTTATAAACGTCGAGGGCTCTGGTATGTCGGGTGTCCCTGGGGTATCATCAAGACTCTTCACTGCACTCAGGAACGAAGGCATCAGTGTCATATTCATATCCCAGGCATCAAGCGAGTATTCGATATGTTTCGCCATTCCTCAGGCACAGAGCAGGAAGGCAAGGGAGACAATCGTCAGCGAATTTGCGAAGGAGCTTAAGGCTCATCAGATTACATCTGTCGACTGCGAGGACAATCTTTCGATTCTTGCTGTCGTGGGTGAGGGAATGCCGGGCTGTGTCGGTGTTGCAGGAAAATTCTTCTCGTCTCTTGCCAGGGCCGGCGTCAACATCCGTGCCATTGCCCAGGGCTCGAGTGAAAGAAACATCAGCGCCGTAATTTCATCTGGAGACGCAGTCAAGGCCGAGCGTGCCCTTCATACGGTATTCTTCATGTCGGCACAGACGCTCTCTCTTGGCCTCTTCGGACCGGGCAACATCGGCGGAACTCTTCTTGACCAGATAGGACGGGAGAGCGAGAGACTGAGACGTGAGTTTGATCTCGACATCAGGGTCAGGGGAATCGCGACAAGCTCACGCATGATGCTCAGTGAGGAGGGAATCGACCTCTCCACGTGGAGAGAGAAGTTCCCCGAATACTCGATTCCCTATAACGAAGAGGTATTCCTCTCCCATATAAAGGCTTCCTACTATCCTCACTGGGTACTTGTCGATGCGACATCGAGCGAGGAGAGAGCAAAGCAGTATACATCCTTCATCGAGCAGGGCTTCCATGTCATAACTCCGAACAAGAAGGCACCATCCGGGCCGTATGAGAACTACGAGGCAATCTTCTCTTCCTCGAGAAGAACAGGCCGCAAGTTTCTCTACGAGACGACAGTCGGTGCGGGACTTCCCATCATCGTCACGCTCAAGGACCTCAGGGAGACGGGAGACACCATCGAGAAGGTCGAGGGAATGGTATCTGGAACGCTTTCGTGGCTTTTCTCGACCTACGACGGAACCGTACCGTTCTCCACTCTTGTACTGAAGGCAAAGGAAATGGGCTTCACGGAACCCGACCCCAGGGATGACCTCTCCGGCATGGACGTCGCGAGAAAGACAGTCATCCTTGCCAGGGAACTGGGGTACCGCACGGAAGTGAGTTCTTTCCCCGTGGAATCTCTTGTTCCGGAGAGCCTCAGAAGCATTTCCCGCGATGAGTTCCTTTCCCGTATAGGCGAGATGGACGATAACATTCTATCTCTCTTCTCGGAGGCGAAGAAGGAGGGCATGGCATTAAGGTACGTCGGCACAGTCGACGGAGGAAAGTGTTCGGTGGGCCTCAGAAAGTTCCCGCTTTCACACCCGTTCAGCCAGAGCAAGGGAACAGACAACGTCATTCAGTTCACGACGCAGCGCTACCATAATCAGCCGCTCGTCGTACAGGGGCCGGGAGCCGGACCGGAAGTCACGGCAGCCGGTATCTTTGCAGATATACTGCGCCTCAGCGCATATCTCGGATCAAAGATCTGAGAAAAGGAGAACGTCATGATAGGATACGTATCAACAAGAAACAGGACAGGTGAGACAATATCAGCTTCACAGGCTATCCTCAAGGGCCTTGCCCCGGATGGAGGACTCTTCGTTCCGACAGAGCTTCCTTCAGTGAGCCCCGATTTTACACTGACAAAGGGCCTGAGCTACGCGATGTACCAGGCTATAAAGCCTTTCTTCGCGGGAGATGAACTTGAGGATGACCTTCTGGATATATGCCGTGATGCATTCTCGTTCCCGCTTCCGTTCCATGAATCAAAGGATAAATATCTCTATATGGAGCTCATCTACGGACCCACAAGTGCTTTCAAGGATTTCGGAGCAAGATTCCTTGCCTGCTGTATGGAGCGCCTCCTTGTGAAGAAGGGAGAGAGAAAGACAATCCTTGTCGCCACCAGCGGTGACACCGGCGGGGCCGTCGCAGCAGCATTCTACGGCCGTCAGAATCTCTCCGCGAAGGTTCTCTTCCCGAAGGGAAGGGTTGCCGAGAGGCAGAGAGCACAGCTCACGACCTGGGGCGGGAATATCGAATCATACGAAGTCGACGGCAACTTCGACGACTGCCAGAAAATGGTCAAGGATGCATTCATGGACATGAAGTATTCCCCGTCACTGAGTTCGTCCAACTCGATCAACATCGGCCGTCTTCTTCCCCAGATGGCATATTATGCATATGCTTCGACTCTCTTTGTCGAGAAATACGGTGTCAAGCCTGTCTTCATCGTTCCTTCGGGCAACGTCGGCAATGTCACCGGAGCATACTGGGCAAAGGAAATCGGATATCCCATCGAAAAGATTGTACTCGCATGCAATGCAAACAGGACGATTCCCGATTACCTCGAGAGCGGGGAGTACAGACCGCGTGACAGCATAAAGACACTTGCAAATGCAATGGATGTCGGTGCCCCGTCGAATATGGAAAGACTCTTCGATCTCTATCCGACATTCTCACTCTTCAGGGAGAACGTAACGGCATACTCCGTAAGCGATGACGAGATAAGAGCTACCATCAGAGAGGTTTATGATGAGGAAGGATATGTCATCTGTCCTCACACAGCATGCGGAGAAAGAGTGAGAAGAGATCACTATGCTGATGTTCCGTCAATCGTCGTATCCACGGCACATCCCGCAAAGTTCGATACTATAGTTGAACCTCTGCTCGGAATAACTGTTCCGATTCCGAAGAATCTCTACGAGATAACGAGAAAGGAGAGCAGGGCCAAGAACATCGGCTGTGACTATCACAGTCTCTTCTGAGCATTCTCCGAGTATACATCAGTTGTTCTGTAATAGATAAGAAAGAGTAATGATACCAGTCCCCACGATATGGCGTACGAGTACATTACTCTTTCTATTGTGGCCGTACACCATGGAATACTGAGCCAGATCATTCTCAGACCGCAGATTCCGAATACCGTGAAGAGTGTCGGAACGAGGGTCTTTCCGACGCCTCTGAGTGCTCCGGAGAATATTTCTATCGGGATATAGAGTATGAATACAGGGGCAATCGTTCTCAGAATCCTCATGCCTGTCGCTATTACCTCTTCGTCTGCTGTGAAGAGCCTGAATGCGTACTGTCCAAGCGTCAGATAGAGTCCCGTCATCACGACTGCAGTAAGCCCAGACATGAAGAGACTGTCCCTGACTCCTTTCTTTGCCCTGTCGAGCTTGCCCGCTCCGTAGTTCTGTCCCACGAATGTGGTTGCTGCGATTCCGAAAGCGTTGACTATCATCCAGAAGATCGAATCGAGCTTGTTGTAGGAAGCCCAGGCGGCAGCCGTATCTGTTCCGAAGCGGTTGACGTTGGTCTGGATTATCATATTGGATATGTTGTACATGATGGACTGTATGCCGCCGGGAAGTCCGAGCTGGAGCATCTTCTTCAGTATCAGGGGATCGACGTCGAATGAGCGTTTCAGATAGTATCTGCAGCAGTCTCTTCTTATCCAGAGGAAGAAGAGTGTGATGAGGGCGGAGATTATCTCGCTGATGACAGTTGCTTCCGCAGCTCCCCTTACGCCGCGCTTGAATACGGAAATGAACAGGATATCGAGAAAGATGTTAGCGACAGCACCGATGATGAGGAACCATAACGGGTGCCTCGAGTCTCCGAATGCGCGGTATATTCCCGATGCCATATTGTAGATAATGAGCGGAAGCGCTCCTGCAAAGTATACATGAAGATAGTCCGTTGCAAGAGGAAGCACATCGTCCGGTGTCTCTATGAGAACGAGAAGGGGAACGGTCAGAAGATAGCCGCCGACTGTGATTAATATACCGAAGAAAATCGAGAGTCCTATTGCCGTATGGAGGCTCTTCGAGACTCTTTCCTCATTACCCGCACCGTAGAACTGTGACACGATTACAGCAGCACCCGATGCAACTCCAGTGAAGAAGCCGATGATGAGGTTTGTCATCGTGCTTGTTCCGCCGCTGACTGCGGCCAGGGCTTCCTTCCCGAGGAGCTGTCCGACAATGATGGCATCCACAGTGTTGTACAGTGTAGTGAAGAGTGTCCCGAACATGATCGGGAAGAAGAACAATAGAATCTGCTGCCAGATGACGCCTTCAGTCAGGGCATTTTCCAACTTTTTCCGCTTCGACATACCTCTCAGATTCTATTCTCTTACCCGATATTAGTGAAGTCGGAGAGAGTCAGATTATCCTGCACACATCCTTCTTCCTGAATGAGATCAGAGTGCATGATCCCTCACCGAAGAGAGCCTCCATCCTCTCGACATATCTCTTCAGAAGATGCTGGGGGACATATGCCTGCACCGTTCCTGCAAAACCTCCGCCGTGGATTCTGACGGCGCCTTCTCCCTGAAGAATGTGCTGGCTCAGGGCGATTGCGAGAGAGAGTCCCTGCTCTTTGGGACATGATGAAGGGTATACATTCTGAAGGAAACAGAAAGAGGATGTTCCGCTTTCGCTGACGTTGTAGAGAAATGTATCTATATCGTCCTCCCTGATTTCCTCGAGCATGAACTTCACTCTCTCGTTCTCCGTGAAGAAGTGATAGGCTCTCAGAAGAGATCTGTCATTCCTGAGTTTTTCCCTGATGTCCTTCATAGAGGAAAGGAAGTCACTGAAGTCGACTTCCCTGAGGTTTTCCTTACCGAAGAGGTGTGCAACTTCCCTCATCTCCGGAGGAACTGCGGCATACTCGGCTGTGAGGTCTGCGTGGCAGCCGTGCGTGTTCGTTATGACCATTGTCAGTCCGTACTGCGCCAGGTCGAGCTGGAGCGGGGTGACGACGGGACTGGATTTATCGGCAAAGTCTATTCCGACAATACCACCCGTTGCGCAGCATATCTGGTCGAGAAGTCCCGAGGGCTTACCGAAGTAGACGTTTTCGGCATACTGTCCGATCTTTGCTATCTCGAGCGGTGTGAGAGCGTCCCCGTTGAAGAGACTGTTGAAGATTTCCCCGATCAGTACTTCAACCGATGCCGATGAGGAAAGCCCCGAACCCACGACTACAGATGATGAGACGTTTGCCTCCCATCCTCCGACTCTTATGCCTCTTTCTGTGAATGCCGCGGCAATACCCCTCAGAAGGGATGCTGTCGTATTCTTCTCGTCCTCGTGTACCGAGAGGTCATCCAGAGAGACCGTACAGGGGGAAAATCCTTCGGAGTGGAATACTATGGTGTTGTCATCCCTCGGGGAGACGGCTGCTATGGTATCGAGATTGATGGAGGCGCCTATGACAAGTCCCAGATTGTGGTCTGTGTGGTTACCTGCAATTTCGGTGCGTCCGGAAGCAGAGAAAATCATGGGATTTCTGTTCCCGAAGAGCTCTTCGTGCTTTTTCACGAGAGACGAGAATCTTCTGTCCATTTCGTCTTCGTCGTAGACGGAGCCGTAAAGGGACGGGTAAATTGCGTGCAGTTTTTCGTACATGGCTAAATTCTATTTCCTTCATCACTGAAAGAAAAGAAGAAAATGCACCTATCTTCCGAAAATGTAATCGTCTGAGATTTCCCCTTCTGGGTATAATGTGCTTTTCCGCTTTTATTGTAAATAGTTAAGCATGTTGTACATGTACAATAAACGGACCGAGTCTCCTGAGTTTTCCTTCTCCTATGAGGATTGAGAATGCCTTCTTCACTTCCTCTTCGCGCCAGGATCTGAGAGAAAACGAATGTGAGAAAAGAGAGAATCGCGTCAGCGCCTTTACCGCTCTTTTCTCCGTCATTATTCCCCAATAGCTCATGAAACCCAGGATTTCAGCTTCTCCTGCAGGCGCGTAGAAATCCTTTGTGCAGTGACTGCATGAAAGACATTCCCTGTTCTCCACTTCCTCGTTCATCTTCTCGAGAAGAAGACGCCGTATGCACTCGGAGCCTGAGAATACCTCAGTAAGCGGTGATCTGTCATCTCTCCTGTAGAGAATGAATGAGTGTGCGTCGAGTCCGTCCCTTCCGGCTCTTCCTGATTCCTGCAGGAATGACGAGGCATCGGGAGGGATGAATGTGTGGATGATGGACCTTATGTTATCCTTCGAAACACCCATCCCGAAGGCAATGGTCGCACAGAGTACACCGTCTGTCGACTGCATGAACCATTCTTCGGTTTCCTTCTTTTTCTCCTTATCAAGAAGTGCATGATAGAAACGGCAGTCAAAGCCTTTTCTTCTCAGTTCCTCTGACCACCTTTCGGCTTTCTCCCGCGATGAACAGAAAACGACTGCGGGAAGCATTTCCTTGCCTGACAGAATTTTAAACATATCGTGTTCCAGACTGAGAGTCCTTACCGCATGGTAGTATATGTTTTCCCTGTCCGCCGAGCCGTGGACTATGTACGGTTTTTCCCCATTGAAGATTGTCGTAATGATCTTTCGTCCGACTTCCCTGTTGATGGTTGCGCTGAATGCGAAGATGTTCTTCGCCTCGAGCCAGCCGATTATCTTCCCGATTTCGAGAAGTGCGGGTCTGAAGCTCTCTCCCCATTCGAGTATCGTATGAACTTCGTCGATGACGATTGTCTCTACAAGAGGCTTTACAGCGTCGAGTTCACCGCTCTTCATGAGGTAAAGCAGCATCTCGACGTTCGTGACGATGAGTCTGCTGTCGCCGCGTGTGATGATGCGTATTCTTTCCCGTCTCTCGTCGGCTGTGAGACCGCCTTTGAGTACGACGGGATTGAATCCCGATTTGAGAAAACGCTTCTCCTGGTCGCTGATGAGGGCAACCAGTGGATAGATGCAGACCGTAACTCCCTTCATGAAGAGCATCGGTGCCGTGAAGCAGAGCGTCTTGCCGCTTCCCGTCGGAAGTGATGCGATGAGATTTGTGCGTCTTCCTGCTTCCTCGTTGTCGAGGATGTGCCGGATTATGAGTGTCTGATAGGGCCGGAGATAGCTTATACCGAGCTTTTCCCTTACTGTTTCTTCGAATTTTTCCTGTTCCATATTATATATAGCACAGAAAGTGGGATATTTTGTTTAATCCGAAACATTATGAATCCTATTAAGGAATATAATACAGTGTATCTTTTATTGAAATGGTTAAAGAAATAGGGTGCCCGGAGGACACCCTTAAGCCGTTCAGTTGGACTTCTTCGGAGGATATGCGATGATGGATGCAATCTCCGGCTTCTTCTTGAGGTTGTTCACGAGGCCTCTTTCACGAGCCTTGTTGACATAGTTCGGATCCTCGAAGGAGTAGTGGAAGTTCGTATGGACATCATATGTTCCCTTCATGAGGGCATAAGCATCTTCTGTGATTACGAGCTCTTCATCTGTCGGGATGACGAATACCTTGACGGGGGAGTCATCTGCGCTGATGCATGTTTCTGCGTTTCTGCAGTGAGAGAGGTCGTTCTTCTTCGGGTCAATCTTGATACCGAGGAATTCGAGGCCTTCAGTTGCACCGAGTCTTACGTTCTCGCCCATTTCACCGACACCTGCCGTAAAGACGATTGCATCGACTCTTCCGAGTAGTGTTGCATAGGCACCGATGTACTTCTTGAGTCTTCTGCATTCCATGTCGACGCAGAGCTGAGCCTTCTTGTCGCCCTCAGCTGCCATCTGTGAGACGTCACGTCTGTCTGATTTGCCGCAGAGACCTACGAGGCCTGACTTCTTGTTGAGGATCGTGTCCATTTCCTGGACAGTGTAGCCTGCGTTGTTGCAGATGTAGGGAATGACAGCCGGATCTATGTCACCCGATCTTGTTCCCATCACGAGACCCTCAAGCGGTGTGAGACCCATTGATGTGTCGATACATACACCGTTCTTCACAGCACATGCTGATGCACCGTTACCGACGTGAAGGATGATGACGTTCGTATCCCTGTTTTCCTTCCCGAGGAGAACTGCAGCACGTTTAGCACAGTAGAGATGGCTTGTACCGTGGAAGCCGTAGCGGCGTACGTTGTACTTTTCATACCATTCATAAGGAACAGCATACATGAATGCCTCGGGAGGCATTGTCTGATGCCATGCAGTGTCGAGGACGATTGCCTGCGGGACATTCGGCATGAGCTTTCTTGCACACTCGATTCCCATGATGTTTCCCGGCATATGCAGCGGTCCGAGCGGAATGAGAGTCTTGAGCTTCTCGATGACTTCGTCAGTTACAAGTGTTGACTTCTTGAACATCTCACCACCGTGGAGAACTCTGTGTCCGACAGCACCGATTTCGCTGAGAGATCCGATACAGCCGTATGTGGGATCCTGCAGCATCTTGAGGATGTAGTCGATAGCCTCTGCATGAGTCGGGGAGGAGAACTCTGCATTGAATTCCTCCTTGCCTCTGGACTTCTGTTCGATTGTCGAAACTTCCTGTCCGATTCTTTCGACAACACCTACTGTGAGGACGTCCTTGTTGTCCCAGTCATATACCTGGTATTTGGCAGATGAGCTGCCGCAGTTCAGGGTAAGAATAACCATTATATATCTCCTATGATTTGATATCTTACGCCATCATAATCCCTTAATGGAAAAATCTCCACATCTGAGAGTCAAAAAATGGTTTTTGTGGGGAAAAGACATAGTCAGGAAGGCTTATTAAGGGGCGAAAAATGGACAGAAAAGCGAATTGTGTAGAATTTTGTCGGATTTTTTGACAGAAAAGGGTACCCTCGGGCCTTTATATATGTGTATGAAGGTAATTTTACTGGTTGTTCTTCTGATTCTTCTTCCGGCTGTGCCGGCCCCTTCATCGTCCTTTTCTGCCTATTCTGACGGTACGGTCGGAGTAAAGGATGACGGGATGACTCTGCTTGTTTCCCGGGAAGAGCTTCTTGTGAAAACGCCTCATTTCTCTTTCGGTGCCATGGGGGAAGGCGGGATAATCTCCGTCCTTGATCATCCTTTTTCCTCCGCTTCCCTCTCTCCCTCCTTTTCTCCGGCAGGAAACGGAAATAGAACCGTCGGTTCATGCGTTTCTTACGGCGGCTTCTTTCTTTTCTCGTTCTTCGGGGAAAGAGGGGGAGCGGGAGTTCTATACGAAGGGGAAAGATGGAAGGCTGGTGCCGTATATGCCTCTCCGGGGAACGATGACGGCTATCAGAAGGAAGTTCATCTCAGAACTGACAGACACACTTTCTGGGTTCTCGGGGAGTATGACGGGACATATCTTGTGGGACGTGTGATGTCATCCATCTCCGGAAAGGGATACTTCTCGTCGCTCCTTCAAGCCGGCGTGAAGCTTTCCGCAGTCACCCTCACCTGCGGCAGGGGAAATGTCCAGGCCTTTTCGGACGGTGCCGACAGGTGGCAGAGCATGCTGTCCGCGTCAATCCGGAGTGATTCATTTTCCATAACCCATACTTTCAGGTATGCTTCAGAGCCTGTCTACATCCGTGAGTACCGTGATTACGAATATCTGATAAGGGGAAAACTCAGGATAGGAGACTTCATCCTTTCCGATTCGGTGACGAAGTCATTCACAAGCGGTAAGACGAAGCGCAGCGAGAAAATCGTGCTTGAGTGGAATGGAATCTCTCTCGGGTGGAATACGGGAAGCACCGGTGTACTGTGCACTCTTTCCAATGGAGGTGTTGACGTGGAATGGGAGGAAGGTAAACTTTCCGTGCAGATAAGGAGAGCCATAGAAAGCGGTAACGGCAGATTCACATTCTCGCTTTCCTCTTCCGGTTCATCAGAGTGGATTTACACATATACGTACTAGCCGACCGGACCACATATTCTTATCTTTTACAAGAGTACGGAAATCCGTATAATACAAAGGTAAATAATACGTGGAGGACAAGACATGAAGCTATTCAACACCATGACCCGTAAGGTTGAGGAATTCGTACCCATCAGGGAAAACAGGGTATCGATGTACTGCTGCGGTCCCACTGTATACAACTACGCACATATAGGTAATTTAAGAACATTCATTTTCGAGGATATTCTCAAGAGAACACTCCAGTATGACGGCTACAGGGTGACGCACGTCATGAACATCACCGATGTGGGACATCTCACCGGCGACGGTGACGACGGCGAGGACAAGCTCGGAAAGAGAAGCCGTGAGACGGGAAAGAGCGTCTGGGACATCGCCGCTTTCTATACCGACGCCTTCTTCAAGGATGAGAAGGACCTCAACATAATCAGGCCTTCCGTCGTCTGCAAGGCAACGGATCATATCCAGGACATGATAAATCTCATAAAGGTTCTCGAGGAGAAGGGCCACACATACACATCAGGCGGCAACGTCTACTTCGCCATCGACACGATAGATGACTACGGAAAGCTTGCCGGCCAGAGCCAGGACGAGAAGATGAGCGGTGCGCGCATCGCCGTCGACGGCAACAAGCGTAACCCCAAGGACTTTGTGCTCTGGTTCACGAACTCCAAGTTCGGCGAACAGGCGATGATGTGGGACAGCCCCTGGGGAAGGGGATACCCGGGATGGCACATCGAGTGCTCTGCAATGAGCATGAAGTACCTGGGGCCGCATTTCGACATCCACTGCGGCGGTATTGATGCCATTCCTGTGCACCACACCAATGAGATAGCGCAGAGCGAGGCTGCAACGGGTGAGAAGTGGGTGAACTACTGGTGTCACGGAGAGTTCCTCCTCAACGACAAGGGAAAGATGAGCAAGTCCTCGGGCGAGTTCCTGACACTCCCTGTTGTCGTAAGCCACGGCTACAATGCACTTGACTACCGCTACTTCTGTCTCTCGGGACATTACCGCACACAGCTCAAGTTCAGCTGGGAGGCACTTGACCACGCAAAGAGTGCAAGAGAGAAGCTTGTCGCAACTGTCAGCGAACTCAAGAAGGACAACAGTCCCGCTTCTGTGCTCAGCGAAAAGGCAGAGGGCTGGAAGAAGGCATTCTCCGACGCCATGAACAACGACCTCAGGGCTCCCGAGGCTCTTGCTCAGATGTGGATGATGCTGAAGGATGGTGATATCACGGCAGGCGAGAAGCTTGCCCTCCTTCTGGACTTTGACCGGATTCTTGGACTCGAACTCGACAAAGTTGAAGCAAAGAGCAGCGAAAAAGTCGGCGGTGAGCGGGAATGGAAGCTAGTCGAAGAGCGTGCCGAGGCCAAGAAAAACAAGGATTGGGCAAGGGCTGACGAAATCAGAGCCGAGCTCCTTTCTCTCGGCTATATTGTAAAAGATACCCCGAAGGGTGCAGTTCTGGAAAAATCGGTGTAACCTTTGTATAGGAAAAATTGTTAGTAAGATGGAAATAAAAAGTACAAACCGGGACGATTTCAGGAAAGTATACGATGAAAACTACACTCTGCTGATGCAGGTAAGCATGCACATCGTCTACAACCAGGAGATTGCCGAGGACATAGTCCAGGAAGCCTTCGAAAGGTTCTTCATCAAGAACATGAGCTTCCCGAGTATGGACGACGCAAAGTACTGGCTCCTGAGAGTGACCAAGAATCTCGCCCTCAATCACCTCAAGCACAACAAGAGGGAACTCCAGCTTGTCGAGAAGGTGAAGAAGATGCCGGGAAGCGAAACGGCCAACTATGTTGACTCCGCCAGAACCGTCATCGAGGAAGAGGAGAGGAAGAGAGTGAGGGCTGCAGTCGAGGCTCTCCCCGATAACCTCAGGCTGGTAATCCAGCTCAAGGAGTATTCGGGCCTTGACTACAAGGCAATCGGAAAGGTGCTGGGCATTTCCGAAACTAATGTTAAGGTGAGGGTTCACAGGGCAAGAAGAAAGCTCGAGAGCCTTCTTGCCTCGGAGGATAAAGATGTGTATTGATCTTCAGATGCTGTCGGCATATATGGACGGAGAGCTCGCCGAGCCCTACAGGACTCAGGTTGAGGAACATCTCCTGCACTGTGCAACATGCCGCAATCTTCTCCATTCGATGGAGAGACTGGACAAGACCATCCAGAGTGACTCGTTCTCCGGGGAGATGCTGGAGAAGAA
Organism: Sphaerochaetaceae bacterium; assembly: GCA_963626615.1. GTDB lineage: Bacteria > Spirochaetota > Spirochaetia > Sphaerochaetales > Sphaerochaetaceae > Ornithospirochaeta. The sequence goes on along the minus strand of CAVFYD010000004.1, from coordinate 3,457 downwards.
CAAGGATGCCGTCTTTGACAAGCTTGACAACAAGTTCTTCCGCGAGAAGAACAGGATAAGCATCTTCCGCCGCAAGATTCAGATGAGCATCCCTCAGATGATAGCGACTGCAGCTGCCGTGACATTCATCTTCGTCGGTGGTTTCGTCCTCTTCGGAAGCAATGCCGGTCAGACAAGCGACATCCTCCCGTCATTCACTGTCAATGCAGGTCAGGAGAACGTCAGGTACGTCTCCAACACCGACAGTCTCGACAACTATTCCCTTGAGGAGATACTCCAGTACCTCGACAGCAAGGGCTACAATGTAGATATCTCAATCAAGGGTCTTCAGCCCCTTGAAGTGACTGAAAAGTGAAAGAAGTGCAGGGCGACCTGCACTTTATCTTTTCCTCCGTGCCGGTTGGTAATTGTTCCTTCACATTCTTTTTGGTAAACTTTCTCACGAACGGAGGAAAAATATGAAAGCCGTAGAACTCAGCAAGGCTTACAACCCGAAGGATTTTGAAGACCGCATCTACAATGAATGGAAAGAAAAGGGTGAATTCGGCCCTAAGGACGGAGACGGACATTTCTCCGTCGTCATGCCGCCTCCAAACGTCACGGGTGTCCTTCACATGGGACATGCACTCAATAATAATCTCCAGGACATAATAGTCAGATACAAGAGAATGAAGGGACTCCCGACACTCTGGGTTCCGGGAACTGACCATGCGGGAATCGCGACACAGAATGTCGTCGAACGCCAGCTTGCAAAGGAAGGTCTCAGACGTCAGGACATCGGACGCGAGAAGTTTCTCGAGAGAACATGGAAGGTAAAGGAGAAACATCACGACATCATAAAGAGCCAGCTCGAGAAGCTGGGATGCTCATGCGACTGGGAGCATGAGAGATTCACGATGGACGAGGGGCTCAGCAGGGCAGTGAGGGAGGCATTCGTCACACTCTACGAGAGAGGTCTCATTTACAAGGGCAACTACCTTGTGAACTACTGTCCCAAGTGCGGAACGGCACTTGCTGACGACGAAGTCGAGTACGAGAACGTTCCGGGTAAGCTCTACGACGTCAGATATCCCTATGCTGACGGATCGGGATGGATTACGGTTGCAACGACACGCCCCGAAACTATGTTCGGTGATATGGCTGTCGCAGTCAACCCGACGGACGAACGCTACACTTCAGTCGTCGGAAAGATGGTCCATCTTCCTCTTACCGACAGAGATATACCGATCATTGCAGACAGCTTCGTCGAGAAGGAGTTCGGTACCGGTATGGTCAAGATCACTCCCGCTCATGACCCCAACGACTGGGAATGCGGAAAGAGACACAATCTCGAACCCGTCAACATCCTCAATCCCGACGGAACTCTCAACGACGTATGTCCGGAGAAGTACCGCGGTCTTCCCGCAGCAGAAGCGAGAAAGCTTGTTGCTGATGACCTCAGAGAACAGGGATACCTCATCAAGGAAACACCGTACAACCACGATGTAGGACACTGCTACCGCTGTCACACGGTTGTCGAACCCTATCTTTCGGAGCAGTGGTTCGTCCGCATGCGCGGCATGGCAGACAAGGCAATTGAAGCATGGAAGAAGGGTGACATCAGCTTCTATCCCAAGAGATGGGAAAACACATATCTTCACTGGATGGAGACCATCAAGGACTGGTGCATCTCTCGTCAGCTCTGGTGGGGCCACAGAATCCCGGTATGGTACTGCCAGGACTGCGGTGAGATGATAGTCTCCCGTACCGACGCCGTGGAATGCCCCAAGTGCCACTCCCATAACCTCAGGCAGGATACAGATGTTCTCGACACATGGTTCTCCTCATGGCTCTGGCCGTTCTCCACTCTCGGCTGGCCCGAGAAGACAGTCGACTTTGAACGCTTCTTCCCGACGAACACACTCGTCTCCGCATACGACATCATCTTCTTCTGGATCAGCCGTATGATCATGGCAAGCGAGGAATTCCTGGGAGTAGCACCGTTTAAGGATATCGTAATCACGGGACTCGTGAGAGATATCCAGGGAAGAAAGATGAGCAAGAGCCTCGGTAACGGCATCGACCCGCTGGAGGTCATCGACCAGTACGGTGCGGACGCAACCAAGTTCACGCTCTGCTATCTTGCGGCCCAGGGCCAGGACGTCCAGATAGACATGAACTCCTTCCGCCTCGGCTCAAGGTTTGCAAACAAGATCTGGAATGCAACGAGATTCCTTCTCATGAATCTCGAGGGCAGGGAGCTTGTGACGGTTACTCCCGACAGACTCTCCGTCATGGACAGATGGATCTACTCGTCACTCGGAAAGGCTATAAAGACCATTGACAGGGCCATGGAAGGGTATCACTTCAACGAAGCGGCCAATGCAGTGTATTCATTCTTCTGGAATGACTTCTGCGACTGGTACATCGAGTCGAGCAAGGAGAAGCTTCTCCACGGCACGGACGAGGAGAAGAACATACAGGTATCGATCATCATGGATGTTCTCGAGATATCGATGAGGATGATGCATCCGTTCCTCTCGTTCCTCACTGAAGAGATTTATCAGAAGCTTCCGAATCATAAGGGCGATGTCATCTCTTCTTCCTACCCCGAGGCAAAGCCGGAATGGGAAGACAAAGAGGCGGATAAAGCAATGGAATATCTCCAGGAAATCGTCAGAGTTATCAGAGCTTCCCGCAGTTCGCTCGGAATCGGACCTGAGAAGAAGATCAAGGTCGTAATCAGACCCGACGGCGACAACGCGTTTGTCCCGTTCCTCAACGTCGAGAAGAACACGATAGCATCCTTCATCGGCTCCAATGCACTTGTCATCGATACGGATGCAAGCGAGAACACGGAGAAGCAGTTCCCGGTACACGGACAGGGGTTCGAGGCATTCGTCTTCGCACGTGACGCCATCGACGTTGAAGCCGAGATAAAGAGACTCCAGAGCGAGAAGGCAAAGGCAGAGGCCAATCTCGAAGGCAGCAACAGAAAGCTCTCCAATGAGAACTTCATCTCCCATGCAAAGCCGGAGGCTGTCGAGAAGGAGAGAAGCAAGAAGGCAGAATTCGAGGAGACAATCAGGAAGAGCAGCGAGCATATCGCACTTCTCGAGTCCCTCAGATAGCTCTCATCATTTAAAATATCAGACCTCCCGGACAGGGAGGTCTTGTTGTCATTCTTTTTCAGCCTTCGATTCTTCGAGTATCTCGGCTCTTCTTGTCTTGCTGAGTTTCATTATTGCACTGAGCGCATTCCTTGCCTTTGTCGCGCTTGACTTGTAACCGTACTTATTGAATTTTTCGTTCTCTGCAAGATATGTATCCATCTCCTTCTTCAGTTCATCATGTGTTGCCATTTCTTTTCTCCTTTTTCATTTATTTATCAAATGCTACCACAGATAGCGTGAAGAGCAAGAAAAAAGAGAATGATGCACTAAAAAAGCGGTACTCAGACCGCTTCTCCCTTCCAGAT
>CAVFYD010000003.1:52702-59643 GCA_963626615.1 Sphaerochaetaceae bacterium | reverse complement strand
GTTCTTCGTTGTTGTCCTTTGCAAGAGAAGACTCTGTTGTGTTTCTCTTGACGAGGAGTTCTACATTGTATCCTTCAGCTGTGAGCTTCTCGATGGCATTGTTCATACCGTTCATGAAGTTCCATGTGTAGCCCTGGTCAGATTCATCGTTGATGACGACGAAACCGATCTTTGTTGCCTTTGCTTCTGCTGCTGCAGAAGATGATGTTTCGGATCCGCCCTGAGCGAATACGGAGAGACACATCAGAAGAGCAAGAGCGATTGCTAATGTTTTTTTCATAATAATATTCTCCTATGAGGCATTTTTCGAAATACCTACTCTAACTATGTTATTATGTCAGATTCAAGCTGTAAAGAAATATTTTCAAAAACTTTGAGATTACTTCTTAAACCTTCAAAATGACACATAAAAAATTAGGATATCCTAAAAATAGAATATCCCAAATTTATGTTTATGTAAATATCGTAATTAACGCTCTTCTCTGAAGTAGTTGACGCCGAGGCTTGCTGGCGGCTGCTTGTCACGGATGTTCTTCATGCTTGTGATGATAAGTACGACTACTGTTACCACATACGGAAGAATCTTGTAAAGCTCCTGCGGGAAGAAAGGAACGATGATTCTGAGATACATGAACATGAGAGCACCGAAGAGGATGGAGCACCATGTAGCCTTGAGAGGTCTCCATGTACAGAAGATGACGATTGCAACTGCAAGCCATCCTGTTCCGGCAAGGGATGCCTCAATCCAGACACATCCTGCCGTCGTCATCGTGTAGACCATGCCGCCGATAGCCGAGATACCGCCGCCGATCATCGTCGCGAGGTACTTGTACTTCGTGATATTCATACCTGCAGCGTCAGCAGTGACGGGAGATTCTCCGACAGATCTGAGATAGAGACCCGTCTTGGTGCGAGAGAGGAAGAAATGGATTGCAACAGCAAGAATTATCGCCAGATAGAAGAACAGCGACTGGTCGAAGATAATCTTTCCGATAACAGGGATGTTTTTCAGGAAATCCGGCATGAACTTGTTGTCGAATGCAAACTTGAGGTCGTTCGAGAGCGTGACATAGCCGCCGACCTGTGTTCTTCTCAGTTCTCCTGCAAACTTGGCAACACCAGTACCGAATGTCGTCATTGCAAGACCTGTGACGTTCTGATTTGCTCTGAGCGTGACAGTGATGAAGGAGAAGAGCCAGCCTGCTATTGCACCAGCCGCAAATGAAGCGACGATAGCAAGGAGAATTGCGACGACAGCGTTGGCATTGCCCTCACCCACTGCACTTTCGTAAATGTTGGGAGCAATGAGGCCGAAGATACCGCCCATGTACATGATGCCTTCGACACCGAGGTTCAGGTTACCCGATTTCTCGGTAATTATTTCACCGAGAGTGCCGAACATGAGAGCTGTGCCGTATGCACCGGCAGCTGCGAAAAGAAGTATTACTGCGTTCATACGTTGGCCTCCTTGTTTCTTCTGTTTCTGAAGATAAGCTTATAATTGATGAAGAATTCACAGCCGAGCATACAGAAGAGAAGCGTACCGGAAACAATCTGAGCTACCGATGCCGGAACTCCGAGCTTTGTCTGAAGTGTCGACGAACCCTTTTCGATGATGGCAAGAATCGATGCGATGACGATCATTGCAAAGGAATTTAGCTGGCTGAGCCAGGCAACTGTGATAGATGTGAAGCCGACGCCTCCTGCAACATCGCTGTTAAGAGTGCCGTTGGCACCGCTGACGAGCATCCATCCCACAAGACCGGAGATTGCACCGCTGAAGAGCATCGTTCTCATCATGACCCAACCGACATCCATACCGGCATAACGTGCAGTATTGAGTGAGTCACCGATGACTGCAACTTCATAGCCGTGCTTCGTATAGTTCATGTAGATGTGAACGACGACAACAAGAACAAGGACAATGATCCAGCCGCAGTAGATACCGAATACGGATGGAAGACGTGCGTTGTCGGAGAACATAGGAATGATCTGTGTTCCCTGTCTGCCTTCCCACGGACCACCCTGGAGCCACTTTACGATACCGATGGCTATGTAGTTCATCATGAGCGTGAAGAGTGTCTCGTTGGTGTTGTACTTTGCCTTGAAGAAACCGGGAATGAATGCCCATATGGCACCGCCGATTGCACCGGCTATCATCATGAGCAGAAGCATGACGAATCTCGACTGGATGTGAGACGAGAAGTTGATTGCACAGAAGGATGCGAATATGGCACCCATCGTAATCTGGCCTTCAGCTCCGATGTTCCAGAACTTCATCTTGAAACATGGTGCGATTGCAAGTGCACATCCCAGGAGCGGAATGGCCTTCTTTACTGTCTGGCGGATATATCCTGCCTTCGAGAGCGAACCGCTGACCATGATTCCGTAGGCCTGGAAGGGATTCTTACCTGCAAGGAGGATAGGAATCATACCGAGAATGAGAGCAACCACGATAGAACCGACTCTGATGAGCCAGGCCTTTTTCGGGTCCATGCTGTCCCTCTTTGCGAGACGGACGAAAGGAGCTTTCTTGGCTTCCATTATTTTGCCTCCTTACTATGGTCTACACTTGTCATCATGAGACCGATTTCTTCCTTACTCGTCGTTCTGGCATCGACGATGCCGCTGACCTCTCCTCCGCAGAGAACGAGGATTCTGTCGCAGAGTTCGAGAAGAACATCAAGTTCCTCACCGACATATACGACGGCGACACCCTTCATCTTCTGCTCCGTGAGGAGATTGTAGATCGTGTACGATGTGTTGATATCGAGACCGCGGACTGCATATGCAGTGAGAAGGACGTTCGGTTCGGATGCGATTTCACGCCCGACAAGAACCTTCTGGATGTTACCGCCGCTCATTCTTCTTACCGGGAATTCCGTCGAAGGCGTAACAACTTCAAGATCCTGCCAGATCCTGTCTGCTGTAGCCTGCGGAGCCTTCTTGTTGAAGAAGATGGACTTACCTGTACGCCAGGTGCGGAGCATCATGTTGTTTGTCATACCCATGCTGCCGACAAGTCCCATGCCGAGTCTGTCCTCAGGAACGAATGCCATACCGACGCCGATTTCCCTGATCTTCTTTGGGGGAAGTCCGACAAGTTCCTTCGAAGAACCGTCGTTCGGGTCTATGTATTCGATTGAGCCTTCGGTCATCGGGTACAGTCCTGTGAGACACTCCAGAAGTTCCTTCTGTCCAGATCCTGCAACGCCTGCGACACCGAGGATTTCACCCGTATATGCCGTAAAGGAGACCTTCTTGAGCTTTTCGATACCTTCGTTGTCCTTGCATGAGATGCCGTTCACGACAAGTCTGGCAACAGGATTCTCATACTTCGGTCTGTCGATGTTGAGAACGACAGCATGTCCGACCATCATGTCGGTCAGTCCCTGCGGACTTGTCTCGCTCGTATTGACTGTTCCGATGTACTTACCCTTTCTGAGAACTGCAACCTTATCGGAAATGGCCATAACCTCTGCAAGCTTATGGGTGATGATGACGATTGCCTTGCCGTCGTTCTTCATGTTACGAAGTACTGCAAAGAGCTTATCTGTCTCCTGCGGAGTGAGAACGGCTGTAGGCTCATCGAGGATGAGGATTTCGGCGCCACGATAGAGGACCTTAACGATTTCGACTGTCTGCTTCTGTGAGACGGACATGTCGTAGACCTTCATTGCCGGGTCGATGTCGAAGCCGTAGCGGTCGCAGATTTCCTTGACCTTCGTGTTCGTCTGCTTGATATCCATATCCTCATCGAGGCCGAGAATGATGTTCTGGGCTGCCGTGAATACATCCACAAGATGATAATGCTGGTGGATCATTCCGATGTGTAAATCGAAGGCATCCTTCGGGGAACGGATCGATACTTCCTTGCCGTCAGCATAGATTTTTCCCTCATCAGGCTGGTAGATACCGCTGATCATATTCATCAGAGTTGTCTTTCCGCTTCCGTTCTCTCCCAGGAGCGAGAGGATTTCGCCTCTCTTTATCTCAAGGTTGATTGAGTCATTGGCGACAACGCTTCCGAATCTCTTTGTGATACCTTCTAGTTTTATTGCACTGTTATTCTGCATTGTGTCTCCCTTTGAAGCCGGCCGTCTAGTCAGCCCCAAGCTGGTCTGATGGGTCTATCATACCACCCGGTTTTTTGAATCTGCAACAAAAAACAACAATTTTAATAAAGTAAAGGCAGGCCGTAGCCTGCTCTTCTTCACAGTGCGACTGTGAACTCGATTTCAACCTTGCCGTTCTTAGGCAGTTTCACCACCTGGAAGGCACAGCGCGCAGGTAGAACCTCAGCATTTCTGAACGCCTCTGCATAGACTTCGTTCACAGAACCGAAATCCGCGATGTTCTCGAGATAGACGACGGCCTTGACCGTGTTCTCGATTTTACCGCCGCCGGCCTCGATGATGGCCTTCGCATTCTTAAATACCTGCCTAGCCTGGTCTGCAGCGGTCTCCCCGACGAGAGATCCTGTCTCCGGGTCAAGTCCGAGGACTCCCGAGACGAACATGAAGCCGTTAGCCTTGACAGCCTGTGAATATGGACCTACTGCCTTCGGTCCGAGAGGTGTATCAATCTTTTCGATCATTCTCTTTTTCTCCTTATTGTTCCTTTCAATTACGATTTTCAGTATTTCGGACGGCTGTGACAGAAGTTGCAGTCCCTTCGGATTCGAGACCGAGAAACCGAACCCCCACTCCACCGCAAGAAAATCAACTCCGGCTGTTTCCGCTCCGATTTCGTCGTTGGATGTGTCTCCCACCATCAGAACCTCGTCCTTTTCAAGTTCCAGTTCCCTCACAGCGTTCAGTATGACCTGGGCCTTCGTGATTCCTCCGTCTGTTTCCGGCCCCTTTATTATGTCGAAACAGTCATCCATACCGAGGGAGTGGATGCACCTTACGGCAAGCTCCTCCATCTTGTTGGTGGCAACAGCCGTCTTTATGCCCATTGCTCTGAGTGCATAGAGAAGCTCCTTAATTCCCGTGTAGGGATGCATCATGAACATCCCCTTCTCATTATAGAAGCGCCGGTACGTCGAGACACATTCCTCGATTCTGTCCTCCGGAACGCTGAATGTTATGCGGAAGCAGTCCCTGAGAGGAGGTCCGATGAATCTCTTGAGATATTCACTCGTATATGACGATGTGTCATAACCTATGGTCTCAACCGTGCGGAGGGCACAGTCCATTATGCCTTCTGAGCTGTCTGCCACAGTGCCGTCGAAATCAAATAAAACTGCCTTTACCATCTATCAACTCCAGTCCGAGTTCATGTACGGACGCTGCAGATGCAAGAATACTGAGGTATCCGTCTCCCGCATCCCTGAGACTTACCTTTCCTCCGGCTTCCCTGAGTACCAGCATCGCTGCCGCTATATCATAAAGATGAAGATATTCCTCGTAGTAAATGCTGCACCTTCCGGATGCAACATAACAGACGGAACATGCGGCACTTCCCATGCTCCTCATATCCGAGAAATGGTCGTAGAAGCGTCTCATCTTCACGATGTATTCATCAAGATGCTTATGCAGGCGATGAGGGGGGACAAGAATCGCAAGACTCTTCTTCGCTTCGAAGTTCTCATCCACGACAAGTTTCTCGCCGTTGAGGCAGGCACCTTCTCCACGTAGAGCATAAAAGACTTCATTCTGACGCGGGAACATGACAACTCCGAGTGCGATTCCATCCTCGTCCTCGAATGCAATCGATACCGTATATAGGGGAAACGACCACATGAAGTCGACTGTGCCGTCAATCGGATCAACTATCCAGCGATGTTTCTCGTCACCGCTTCCGCCACTCTCCTCACCGTACCAGCCGTCTGACGGAAAACGGGACAGAAGTTCATCCCTGATAAGCTTCTCGACTGTCCTGTCCGCCACTGTGACATAGTCGTTCTCCGCCTTCGATTCGACACAGAAACGCATCTTCTCGTGGTCGAGGAGAAACCTTTTTGCGTTCTCTGCAGCAGAAAGCGCAACGGCAAGACGATTCTCGAGTTCCTTTCTGTCCACTTATCTCTTCCTCATCTGTTCACCGATGTAGGTGACTCTCTTCCAGTCTGACGGAGAGAAGCTGTCCCTCGTAAGGTTCTTCTCCATTGCCGTCTCCAGTGTGTAGCTGCTGTCTATATAGACAATGACTGCCGTCCACTCATCCTTATCGCGGGCATACATGACGCCGCCGGCATTATTCAGAAGTTCGGACATCCTCAAATCATCCTTCTTCGAATCATGGGCAAGAAGAAGAGAGAAGGAATAGTCAGGTACATTGAAAAGTTTGTCCTTCTGTTCACTCTGCATTCTGTTCCAGCAGTTGCGTATCACACCTTCCAGCTCCTCGAGGGTATCTTCATCGACACTCCTGACAAAGGATCTGAATACTTCACCCGAACCTGCAAGCTTTTTATAGATATCCGATACGATACCGCTGAACGCGATTGTGTCCTCGTCCTCTGTCTCTTCAGCTGTCATGAGAGGAACAGGCTCATCTGCATCATCAAGCTCCTCCATGGAGAAAACCTGCTTCTCCTGATTTTCTTCCTCATTCTCTGCAGAGTCATCGGATTGAAGAATTTCAGATTCCTCAAGGCTCACCTGTGCCGCAACTTTATCGGAAGTTGACGTGAATACTCTCGGAGATACCTCGCTTATGTTCTCCACAGGTGTCGGGATAACCTCGTCATCAAGAGTGACGTAAACAGTCTTCTCTGAAGGTTTCTCTTCCTCAGGGTCTGCTTCCTGTTTTTCTTCTTTTACAGCGATATCTTCTTTCTTCTCTTCCTCTTCAATCATTCCAATACGTGGAAGAACAAAGCTGTCATCGTCGAGGTTAGCTTCATCGGAAGTCTCTTCATTCTCTTCATCGTCGGAAACAACATCATTAAGACCGAGGAAGTCATTCATCCAGGAATCTACATTAAGCGGTTT
>CAVFYD010000003.1:0-52379 GCA_963626615.1 Sphaerochaetaceae bacterium | reverse complement strand
TTTCGAGAGATTCTTCAGTCCCATCTCCGTCGGATACTTCAGCTTCCTCAGATTCTGATTCTATCTCGTCTGCCGGTTCTTCCGTATCATCCGGGGTTTCGGTTTTTTCTTCCTCATCGGAGAGTTCCATCTCATCATCTGCTTCTTCGGGTGATTCTTCAGTACCCTCTTCGTCGGATGCTTCAGCTTCCTCAGATTCCGGTTCTATCTCGTCTGACGGTTCTTCATACGATTCAGACTCAACATTTTTCGTTTCATCCTCGTCTGAGGCCTCTATCCCCTCATTTTCTTCGGAAAGAGCTGTTTCTCTGTCAGATGCTTCCTGCGCTTCGGAAGTTTCCTTCTCTCCGTCAGCTTCCTCTGATTCTGTGTTTTCTGCTTTCTCTTCGCTTTCTTCTGCCACTTCCGGGACATCATCGTCATCAGATACGTCGATGTCCTCTTCGAGGTCTGCGTATTCTTCCTCTTCCTCGATTTTCTCTGCTATTTCATCTTCGAGTGTGGGGGGCGCAGGTTCGAGGTCTTCACCTTTCTGCTCTTCTTCTCTGTATTCCTCTTCGTCTTCCTTCTCGAGTTCGTCGTCGAGGCTCTTCTCCTCTTCTTCGTCGAGAATGGAGAAGAAGTCAAGCTGGCCATCGTCTTCCTCTTCGTCCTCGCCGGCCGTCTCTCTTGGAGTCTCTTCCTTTACCGGTTCCTCTTCTATATCCTCATAGTAGTCGCTCTCCGTTTTCTCTCCGATTTCATCGAGTCTTTCATCTTCCTCGGTGTCATCAAAGATGTCATCATCAAGCTCTTCTTCGTACTTCTCCTCTTCTTTCTCGATTTCCTCATCCTTCCTGATGATTTCATCAGTGAGGGCGTACTTCTCCTCTTCCTTCTCGATATCTACCGAGTCCTTCTTCTCGTATTCGACGAACTCAACATTCTCGTCTCTCTCGTCGAGTTTCCTGGCCTCTTCGTCCTCGTCAACGGTGTCGTATTCGAATTCATCAGATACTGTATCGTCAGAAACATCATCCACGACGTTTTCTGTCCTGTCGAGTTCGTCCTCGTCGACGATGGAGTATTCGCTCTTCTCTTCCGGAAGATCAAGGTCTCCGAGAAGAGACGAAAGAAGCTCTCTTTTCTTCGTTCTGTCGACTGTGGCTTCAGCCATGAATGCAGAAGATATCACAAGAGAGGAGCCGTCAGTCTCAATATCCTTCCTCTGGTCGGGGTCAACGATGAGACGCTTGTGACCGTACCCGGGCTTCAGTGCCCTCTCGTCTTCTCTTGCCTTTCTGATTGATTCATATGCCTTCTGGTCCGTGAAGAGGTTCCTGTCATAGAAGGACGGCAGTACCGAGATGTCTATGCTGTTGCCGTCATAGGTGTAGGTGTCGATTCCAGTGCGGTAGAAGATTGCAAGCACATCATGCATTGAGGCACGTCTTCTGTTGAATGATGATGTCAGTGCTATGTAGAGAGGTATGTGTTTTCCGACGAATGTGTATTGGGAGCCCTTCCACGTGAAGAACGGGAAACGTAAGGACGGCCAGTAGCCCATCTTCATGAATGACATGAGATCAAGTGTCCCGGGATTTACCGTAAACACGCTGTAGGCAGACTTGTCGAGATCGGATAGAGACGAAAGAGAGAACATGTCAAAGCCGTCGCGCTCCGAGGCAAGGTTTTCCGCCCTTCCCTCCCAGCCGTTGGCCTTCGTGATTATGCGGTAGACTTCCTCTTCGGTCTTTCCCTCTATCTGATTCGCCCTCTTTGCAAGAGCCAGATCATAGTCATCCCTGTATGCCTGCACGCGGGCACAGAGGTCGTCGATACCACCCAGGCCCCGGCGTGCTATGTTGTCGAGATTGAGCGAGAGCGTCAGATAATCAACTCCAGTCTTCTCCTCGAGTTCCACTTTCTCTTCGAGAAGCGACCTGAGAACTGCCGAGGATTTGCCGAGTCTGTCCGCTGTCATCTCTTCCGGGAGAAGGTATGTTGCAATAATATTTCTGTAGTTTACTGCGTCTTCGTCGGAGAAATTCTCCTCTGCTGCTGCAAGTGCCGTTCTGTTCTCGATAAGGCGGATGAGTCTGCGGCAGACATCCTCCGAGAGGCTCTTGAGCCTCGACCAGTCTCTCTCGCTTACATTCCTTTCGCTTCCCGCAGAGACAAAGTTCTCTGACGAGAGTACGGACTGCAGGAGTACGGGGAGGAGAACTGCAGAGCGCCGCTTCACCTGGTCCCTGCTCTTCTCGCCGAGCGTCTTTCTCTCGTCCCAGAGAGAAAGCTTCAGAAGCTCCAGGGGATAATACTCTCCCATTATCTTCAAAACTGATGTGAAGTCATTCAGAAGGTAGGCATACGATTCTTCGATATTCTTCCCGGCCTTCTGCGGGGAGATTCTTCTTATTGCATCAATCGGTGAAAAGAAATCAAACACGGATAAACCTTCCTTACTGGATGTGCATCACGTTCTTTCTGTAAGCCTTGAGCCCGTATTTCAGACACTCCGCCGCCATCTTCAGTTCGTCTTCGTTGAGAACATACGCGAACCTTGCCTGACATCTGCCGTAGCCGGGTGTCCAGTAGAAGCCCTCTGCCGGGGCGAACATGACGGTGTTTCCCTTATATGAGAAATCATTGAGCATGAATGATGCGAACTTCTCAGCATCGTCTACGGGAAGATCGGCGATGAAGTAGAATGCGCCCTTGGGCATCGTTACCCTTACGCCTTCTATCTTCTGCATTGCGCCGACAAGTGTATTGCGCCTTCTTTCGTATTCCTCGACTGTCGCCCTGATGTAACTCTCGGGAGCCGTGAGTGCAGCTGCCGCAGCCTCTTCCTCAACTGCCGGCGGACAGAGTCTCGCCTGTGCCATCTTGAGGCAGTTCGCAATGAACTCATGGTTCTTGGTGACAATTGCCCCGATACGCGATCCGCACATCGAGAAACGCTTTGAGAAGCTGTCGATGCAGATTATCCTGTCGGCATACTCGGGGAACGACAGCACAGATGTGAATTTCTTCCCGTCGTAGCAGAACTCTCTGTAGACTTCGTCCACGACGAGGAATATGTCGTGCTTTCTGCAGAGTTCGAGAAGCGCAGTAAGCTCTTCCTTCGTGTATATGTGCCCTGTGGGGTTGTTTGGTGAACAGAGAAGGATTCCCGTCGTCTTCTTGTTTATCTTGTCCTCGAAGGCGTCGATTGACGGGAGTATGAAACCGTTCGAGGAGGACGAGGTGACAGGCCTGAGTTCGACCATGGCAACCTTTGCAAAGGTCGCCACGTTCGTATAATACGGCTCGGGGATGATCACTTCGTCGTACGGGTCACAGAGCGTTATGAAGGCAAACTGCAGTGCCTCGCTTCCGCCTGTGGTTATCATGATGTCGTCTACCGTCAGATCCTCGATTCCCATTCTCCTGTAATAGTTCAGAAGTGCCTCGCGGAGTTTGAACTCCCCCTCGCTGAGACCGTAGGCGATAATGTCCTGGTCATAGCTGTGGATGGCGTCGAGAGCCTCCTTCGGGGTCTTGATGTCGGGCTGTCCGATATTGAGATGTATGACATGGATACCTCTCTCCTTTGCCGCTCTGGCAAGAGGAACGAGGCGTCTTATCGGAGAACACTGGAAACCCGAGATACGGTTGGACATCTGCATTGTGCTTTTCCTCCCTTATTCCGGGATTGTGGAATCGTCGACCTGACTTCCGACACCGGCCTGGGTCATGTCGACAAGCTTCTGGATGAACTTTCTGTTGTCAAGAAGCGGAGAGATTGCCCTTCCATGATGGAGACGGGAGATGACTCTGGCAAAGAGCTCGGTGACATCTGCCTGGATGAACCACTCCTTCTCCAGGAGTTCCTTCCCCTGATAGACAGCATTGGTTCCGATTATCCTGTAGAAGATGCCTTCCCTGTAAGCCTGGTCGAAGTTTTCGATGGCACCGCCGTTGAAGAACGGGAGAGATACCATGACGATGACCTTCTTTGCGCCCCTGTTCATGAGTTCGCGCATTGCGATGATCATCGTACCGCCGGTGGCAATCATGTCGTCAGCCATGAGAACAGTCTTGCCTTTGACATCTCCAAGGAGGTTTACTGATTTGATATTCGTATTCTTTGCTGATGTAGAGACCATCGAATAGTCTCTTTCCTTATAGAGCATGGCAAGAGGCCTGTGCAGAGCCTGCGCATAGAACTTGTTTCTGTTGACGGCACCTGTGTCGGGGGAAACGACGACGATGTCGGGATCCGAGAAGTCGATGAGCTTTCTCAGTGCTATGAGGGTCTGATATGAACCGTGGACATTCTCGAGTGCGCATGTTGAGAATGCGTTCTCGATTTCACGCGAATGTATGTCGAGTGTGATTATCCTGTCAACGCCGAGTTCCTCGCAGAAGCGTGCAAACATAGCAGCCGTGAGAGGCTCTCTCGATGCCTTCTTGTGCTGACGTGCATAGGGGTACGATGGAAGAACAAGCGTTATGGACTGTGCTCCTGCGTTATGGAGTGCGTTCACAGTCGTGAAGAGGAACATCAGGTGGTCGTTGATCGAGAGCTGTATGGGCTCCTCTGAACCCGCAACCTTGATTGGCGCATTATTCGACACGTCATGGATTACATAGACGTTCAGACCGCGCACCGGGTCGATTATCTCGGCCTTTTCCTCTCCGTTGGAGAAACGCGTATACTTCACGTTGATGGTGAAGTCGGGACAGTGGAAGGCCGTGGGAAGCTTGCCCGTCGGAATCTTCTTGCTGTCGATGTCATCGAGAAGAGTTACTGTCTTCAACAGCTCTTCCGCCGTCATGCCGTGTCTCTTCGTCAGAGCCTCCGAGAGTTTCTCGTATCTGTCGATGTAAAGGCGTCTGAGGTGCTTCACGACCTTGCCGGTGAAATATTCTGAGCCAGGGCCGGCAATAACCCCTAACTTATGTGGTTTTAAGATACTCATGGCCTTAATGTACTTCATTCAACGAATGGCTTTCAAGGTCATACAGCTTTTTAGAGAACAAATAATCATCAGGGAGACTGATGGATGAGAATTGTAAAATAAAAGAAATTTATTGTTTTTCTGTTCCTTTCAGCAATAGACTTAATCCTTGAGGTTGGAATAACGGTTGCTCAGGGCACTTACCTTTTCGGTTCTGATGTTCACCTCCGCTCTTGCGGCTCCAGCCATAAAATAAAAGGAGATTTTCAATGAAAAATCAGAAGCCAAAGACTCCGGCCTCAGTCGAGAACATCTACACTCTCGACGGCAGAGTCCCAGTAAGCAAGGCCATTCCGTTCGGCCTTCAGCACGTCCTCGCCATGTTCGTTTCGAACGTCGCTCCGATTATCCTCATTGCGGGTGTTGCCCAGTACAACGGCGTTGCCTTCAACGATGTCGACAAGGCGTACCTCATCCAGGCTGCCATGATCATCGCAGGCATCGGAACACTCATCCAGCTCTATCCTTTGGGGCCAATCGGATCGCACCTTCCTGTAGTCATGGGTGTGAGTTTCACGTTCCTCGCTGCAATGCAGACTATCGCAAAGGTTGATTACGGCTACATGATCGGCGCAGTCGTCGTCGGCGGCTGCATAGAAGGCTGTCTGGGGCTCACGGCAAGATACTGGAGACGCTTCATCGCCCCCATTGTCTCGGCATGTGTCGTCACGTCAATCGGCTTCAGCGTTCTCAGTGTGGGCATAAGCTCGTTCTGCTCATCCGGAGCATACCCTGACGGCTCATGGCAGAACCTCGTTGTCGCAACTATCACACTCGTGGCATGCCTGGTCTTCAATGCTGTGGCAAAGGGATTCTGGAAACAGCTTTACGTTCTCTTCGGTCTCATCGTCGGCTATATCGTATCGATTTTCTTCGGCATGGTCGATTTTGCCGAAATCGGGAACACGATAAGGGAGATGGGTGTGATATCACTTCCGCGTCTCTTCCATTACACACCGAAGTTCAGATTGGGAGACATCATCTCCGTCACGCTCGTATTCCTCGTCTCCGCAACGGAGACAATCGGTGACACGACTGCAACATGCACAGGCGGTCTCGGGCGCGACATCACCGAGAAGGAAATCTCGGGCTCCCTCTGCTGCGACGGCTTCATATCGGCTGTCTCGGGAGGTGTCTTCGGATGCTCTCCGATCACATCGTTCAGCCAGAACGTCGGTCTCATCGCCATGACCAAGGTCGTCAACCGCTTCACAATCATGTTCGGGGCTCTCCTCCTCATCATCGCGGGACTCTTCCCGCCGGTGGGCGCACTTCTCTCGACACTTCCCTCCTGCGTACTTGGAGGATGTACAGTAATCATGTTCGGTGCAATCATCGTCAGCGGTATCACCATGATAGCCGACTGCGGCTTCGGCCAGCGTAACATGCTCATCGTCGCAACAAGCTTCTGCGTGGGTATCGGAATAACACAGGTTCCGGCATTCTTCAGTTTTATGCCAGAGGTTGTGAAGGACATCTTCCAGAACAATATGGTTGCAGGCGTATTCGTCGTCGCACTCATTCTCTCCCTCTGTCTTCCGAAGGACATGGACAGCAAAGAAGGCGCTTCAGTCTGAAGAGTATATCAGACATTTCCGGCGCTGAGGTGAAGAGGTGAATACGAAGCGCCGCCTGTTCTGTGCCGAATGTGGAGTTTTCACGTTCGGCATCATTTTTCTTTGACAGAATCCCGAATTATCCGGTCTTATAAGTATGAGACAAATATTTTTCATCATACTTTTAACACTTATCGTCAGCGTCTCGTGTTCACAGAAGGCGAAAGTCACAGAGAACATCCTTGCAGGGACAGACAGACGCCCGGCCCAGATTCTCTCCTATTCGCTCTCTGACAACGGCCACTTCTCGATACGCTTTTCCGAGCGTGTCGTGATAACCGAAACCGTCCACGACGGAAACAGGCACAGGACGAATATCGTGGGGGAGAGCTTCTCGCTCCCCCTGGAGAGGGAGATTTCAATGGGCGAGAAATACACACTTGCCCTTACCTATGAGAAAAACGGGGGAAATACCGCATTCTGTTTCTTCACGCTCTACGGCCGCAACGACAGGAAGGCCTCGCTTCTCATCAACGAAGTCTCGATGAAAGGAGACAAGACAAATCCCGACAGAATCGAAATCCTTGTGACGAAGGGCGGAAATACCGCCGGTTTCGTCCTCACGGACGAAATGGGCACTTCTCCCGTAGTCCTTCCGTCAATCGAGGTTAATAGAGGCGATATAATAGTCGTCTACTGGGAGACGACAGGCGGAAAAACGACGAAGGAAAGGAAGAACTCCCTATATACCTATTATATAGATGGAGGAGCCGACCACACGCTCATCGGCACGACCGGAGGTGTCATCCTGTACGACGAGAACGGAGGAGATATCGTGGATGCTGTAATATACTCGGATTTCACGGCGGCAAGCACATCGAAGGAGAAGTACAACCAGATGGTATCCCTGCTCTCGGAAAACGGACAGTGGACAGGCGCCGCCGTCGATTCGACGGACGTCAGGACGACACGCGTCCTTGCACGCATGCCCGGAGGAACGGACACGAACAGTGCTGACGACTGGTTTGTGACAGCCGTCAAGAAGGCGACATGGGGCGAAGAGAACGTCTACGCCCCGTACATCGAATGATCAGAGAACCCTGTTCGCCTTGATCTTCCTTGCGCCCTCGGCAAACTTCAGAGCTCGTGACTTCAGATCTTCCGTAACGGGCTTTCCGTCACGTGCGACTTCAACGAACTCCTCGAAAGTCTGACATGCTGCAGAGAACATCTTGTAGGCTGTGCTCAGTCTCTGTGAGAGACTCTCGAGAATACTGACGACCTTAGCCGGATTCTTTGCAAAATACTCGGAAAGATCCTCATGTCTGATTATCTTGCATACGCACTCGTCCATGGCAACTGCGGTGGCAAAACGCGGCATGCTTTCCAAGAGTCCCACTTCCCCGAAGAACGTCGGAGCATCGTTTGTACTGACAAGCACCTCATCCGGAGTACCGTAATCGACATAGAGGGCAACCCTGCCGTAGAGAAGGTCATACATCCAGAGCTGGAACTCCCCTTCGCGGAATATGACTTCGCCTTTTCTGAATTTCTTCATCTCTTCCATTTTTTTCTCCCTGACTCTCTGATGATACTTCAGAAAATGAAATTATAGACAGAATCTTTCGCATTTTTACACTGACTTACGTTCTTCACGTCACATCAACAACTCAAGAGACAATGAAAATGAATGCTGTTACGACAATAATATTGACAGCAGAATACAAGGCTACGCACTATTCCCTTTTCAGGATTTCCTGCAGAGTCACTCCGCTGGAGTTCTTCCAGTAAAGTCTTCCGTTGGAAGCCGATCCGAGTACGAAGGAAGAAGCAGCCGAAGGGCTGTTAAGCACTATGTCATCTGTCGTAACCGAATCAGATATGAGGCCGTTATCGAATGCCCACTGGCGTTTTCTATGATATCCGATGGGCATGGACGGAGCCTCTACCGGAGATATTCTGGAGCCTTTCTTCAGAACGAACTTAGAATCCTCGGTAAAGAATCCCTCGCCGGAACAGCTTCCTGTCTTCAGATACAGAATAACCGCATCTGCTGTCCCACTGCTCTCTGACGCTGCATTCCGTGCGGGTTTTATCGGTTCCAGTATTCTCAGGTTCAGAAGACCGAGCATGAGTACAATATTGTCCGTAAATGCATCCATCGAGGCCTCTTCATGACGTTTGATGGATATTTTCTCCCCTGTCATCTTTGTAAGGACACGATATCTTCTGGCATCCCTTGCCATTCCGGTCAGTTTTTTCTCGAGATATCTCACGAGTGCTTTGTTGAGATCATCTCCGGTAAATACGACAGCATACTGCCAGTAATAGGTTTCCTTGCCTCCGCTGAATGCGTGAATGTGATTCAGAAGCCTCTGTTTCACATCCTCGGCCTCTCCGATATAAACGGCATCCTGTCCGTCCTCGGTATCAAAACAGAGAAGGAAATAGACTCCGGGTTCAGTCAGCTCCGGATATGTGCACTTTGAAATCCTGTCTCTCGGAAGCTTGATGCACTCCCCGTTCCAGTTTGCCATATTCAGCGTCGTAATCCCGTCGTCTGCCTGAAACATTGTTATTGATTTTCCGTGACCCATAACCTGAATTCTATGTTCCGCTGCCGGAGATGTAAAGTATGAACATACATACTGCGTAAAACAACTTTGGCAGGAAAATCTGATTACAGGAATATCAGAAGATTGAATGCGTCGTACATCTCTCCTAAGAAGAAAAGCGCGGATTTCCTTACGCTCGGGTCAGTCAGTTGCACGACTATTTTCTCAAACTTCCTGTCATGCTCGTTGTCATCTGTCTTCTGTCTGAACAGCCGAATAACGGTTATGCTCTGTGTGACTGCTAATTCACCTTTGAGTACAGTCATCAACATGTAAATTCCCTGCTCTGTAAAGGCTTTGGGCCTGTACTTTATGTTACTTCCTCGTCCAGCGCTTGCGTTCAAGGTCACAAATTGTGACCTTGAACATTCTTCTGCTTCCTCAAATGTCAACTCAAACATAAAATCTTCAGGAAATCTTCCCATATTTCTTTTTTACCTGTTGATTGAAGCTTTTGACAGAATATCCGTAAATAGTGGCCAAATCCGTATCTAACATAATTTGAACACCACGGATGGTGTATATTCTGGTTTTTTATTTCCTCTTCAGATATGACTGCGATAGTTGAGTTTATTGTTGTGTCTTCATTCATCTTCTTCTGTTTCCTGCCGCTTGTAATTTGCCGGTTTCCGGGGTGATATCAAAAAAACTGATTTTAAGTTACTGTTTAAAGAAACGCTGATATCCGCTTTGATGCTGTCAATCCGATTCCGCGGTTACTTGTGCGGGGCTGCAGTTCTACGGATATCTCTTTTTCAGTTCTCTGTGTCAGACCTCAGAAACGGGATGTTACGTCTGCCGCAGAGGATGTGTCTTACTTTCATGATCTTTTCGTTGTTTTCTGTCAGAACTACATAGAGCGCGATGAAGTTGCCGAAAACTATCCTGCAATAGAGCGTTTCGTCAAAATCCGTGTCGAATGCGGGGAATATCCAATTCTGAGCTTTTCTTGCATCATCAACTAATGCGGTTTTCTGATAAAATCATGTACTTTTTCCCCATTCGAAGAATCCGGATGGTATTTGTGCCATCCGGACTCATCTGTCAGAACTCATAGAGCACTGTGCTCTCACAGAGAACGTCGGCTTCTTTCTTCTCGTCCTCGAGAACCTCGAGCTTGCTCTCCTTGTTTTTGCTGTTCATTCTGTACTCGATGTGGTTGCAGACGATTTCAATCGTACTCCTCTTCTCTCCCGTCTTGCTTTCCCATCGGCACATCATAAGCCGTCCGACTGTTCTGACGACCATACCCTTGTGAATGCAGGCAAGTGCCTTCTCTCCGAGTTCCCCCCAGCACTGAATCACAAGAAAAAGAGTTTCCTGCTTGGGGTTCCCGTTCACGTCTTTGTAAAATCTGTCATTTGCAATGGTGAATTTTACAAGTCTGCTGTTCGTAACGGCGCTCTTCGCCACTACCTCCGGTTCATTAATCAATGTACCTTCCAAAATGATGTTGTTTAGCTGATTCATTTTCAGGTCCTCCACTTCTTAAAGCAGAAAAATTCGGGATTTTGTCAAAAAAATCGGCTGTTTTCGTGAAAATAAATTGTAAAATCTTCAATCTTAGACATCATTCGGACTTTGACGCACAGAAAAAGCCCCCGGAGAAGTTATCTCTGAGGGCCTGATGAATGGACGCTTCTCTGTCAGAAAGGCTTGTAGCTTACGCCGGCTATGACCTGGAAGTCGGATGCATTCTGTCCCTTGACGTTGTAGATGTTGTTCATTCTCACATAGTCGAGGGCAAGAGATACCGAAAGATTGTCGAGTATCTCATAGGATGCATTGATTCCGATATCATAGGTGTACCAGATGCTGTTTCTGGATGTGGCATCGCTGTAGCGGTAGTTACCGGTGTTGCTGTGGTCACTCGATATTCCGCTATACTGATTGTTGTAGTCTTCCTTTGAGGTATGGGCAGGAATTTTGCTCCACTTTGTCCAGAAGTCATGTGTGCCGTGTGCCATAAAGAAGAAGTTTCCGCCGACAGAAAGTTTATTCCACTGCCAGTCTACGTCGATGCTGCCGACAAGACAGTCAGGTCCGTAGGTGTAGCCGAGAACATACTCATCATACAGAACGTCTCCAGATTTGATGTAATCTTCATAGGAATAGAGGCGGTACTTAACACCTGCAAAGTAATCGATTCCATAGCCGCTTCTGCTTTCCCTGATGTACGTAAGAGGCATGACATATGCAACTTCCGGATTGACGGTAAACGTACTCTCACCGATTCCCGTCATGTACTTCACGCCGAGGAGGTATGCCTTGGCATCCGGAGTGACCGCCTCATCTTTGTCCGGTCCCGGAATTGTGTCGAATACTGGCAGTGCGAAATTGTCGAGAAGGAACTGTCCGTAGACTGCAAAGCCTTTGAACGGTGTCCAGTTGACTTCGAATGTCATTGTCGAATTGGTGTTGTCCGGCATATATGCATTATGCATGAAATAAATCGGACTCAGTGCAAGGAACGGAATACTTCCGTCCTGGGAATCGAGTGTGATGGCCTCCGTCACTGACACGGAAAGTTTATCGGAGAAGAACCTTCCCTCGAAGCGGTGTGCCGAATAGAGAGCAACACCCTTGAGAATATTTGCTGAAGATGTACCGCTGGATCCATGATATTCCGTTCTGTCAGAAGGGTTTGAGGGTTCATTTCCATCCGCAGCCGTATAATAGTTCATCTTGCTGTTGAAGAACGAGAGAAGATACGTGTACTTGAAGGAGCCGCTGTAAGCTGTTGCACGTATCATATCGTGGTACGGGAAGTTGTCGCTGAGGGCGAGGTTACCGGTACTGCCGCTTCCCCAGTTGAGTCTGTCGCGTCCAATCTGCACAGACCAGCCCGAGCCACCGATGGAGAGGAATGCACGTGACGGGAAGTTGATGTCAAGCATCTTGAGATCCAACTCAAAGTTCTGGAGCGTCGGGATATTGGAGTTGAATGCCGTCGATCCGATTTCCTTCGCACCCCTTACGGAGTTCGAGAGATAAACGTTGAAGTATGAGTAAAAATTGGCCCCGAACCATGTCGCCCAATCAATCTCGAAGAACGGGTTGTTCTTCGTAAGGTCCTGACCGAACCAGTATCTTCTGCCCGCAAATGCTTTTTCCTCTACTCCGCCGTCATCAGTGCGGGTAATATCTTCATCTGTATAGGTATGTGCATAGATGTCGAGATTGAGAGAGCCGTCGAACTCCATGGCCCCGCCGTCATAGCTGATAGATGCATCGCTTGAGAGCTCAGCCTTCACAGCCTCGTACTCTGACGCAAGATATGGCGGAATTGAATCTCCGTCGAGCTTATCGAGCATCTTCAAGAGCTCATCGCCGCTCCACGGACCTGTGGTTGACGGAAGAGCATGACCTGTTGCCAGGTAGAGTTTTGATATCTTCCGGTAAGCAGCGCTGTCTACGCTGTAGATTGTCTGGCTGTTGCTTGCTGCCGTCACTACCGACAGAGCCAGACAAAGAGAAAGTACAACTGAAAGTATTTTCTTCATTGTTCACCCCTGATTTGTTATTCAGACA
Source organism: Sphaerochaetaceae bacterium (assembly GCA_963626615.1). GTDB lineage: Bacteria > Spirochaetota > Spirochaetia > Sphaerochaetales > Sphaerochaetaceae > Ornithospirochaeta. The sequence goes on along the minus strand of CAVFYD010000003.1, from coordinate 39,692 downwards.
ACTGCGAGTATAACACATTACGCTTCTGTTTCCAAAGCAGTGAATGCGTTCTCTGTCGAAGATTGAACCTATTTTGTATATATCGCCGTTGCCTTTGTCACATCGTCCCCCCAGTCGGAGGGGTTTACACGGAATCCGGGAGCTTCATCAACAGTGACCAGCGGAAGGCACCACTGACTCGGAACGGAGAATGAAGAAAGCTCCGTACAGTCCAAGAATGCATCCGCCCCCGATGACATTCACTTTTTCCTCAAATTTACGGAAGAAAGCGGGAGACGCATCCCCTCATTCAGATATCCGGTCATTACCGGAAAGCTGACCTTTTCAACTTAAAGAACCATTGCAATAGAAGGAATGGTGACAAGAGACAGACAGAGAGTAAGAAGCATTGTCTCGTTGACGAATGCCCTGTCACGCCCGTACTTTGCCGCAATGAATACATTCAGAGCGCCGACAGGAACAGCCGAAAGCAGAATAACCGTTCCGACAAGAGCATCATCGAGATGGAACGGAAGAAGCGTGAGATGCACAAGCAAAGGAAGAACAACGAGTCTCATGAGGGCAACAAGGTATGCCGTTCCCCGCCCGAGGATTTTCCTCATGTCGATTCCGACAAGCCACGAGCCTATTATCATCATGCTCAGCGGTGTGCTGATATCTCCCGTGACGGTGAGGAAGTTCTGTATTACCGAGGGCAGCTTGTACGGAAGGAAAAAGAGGACTATCGCGACAAAGGACGAGAGTGAAAGCGGATCGAGGAACATATCCTTCAGTGTCTCCTTAATGCTTTTGCATCTCCTGTCGTAGAGTCTGACACCGAGCGTGAACATGAAGACGTTGTAGACAAGATTATACACGACGGCATAGATTACACCTTCGGCACCGAATGTGACCTTCGCAAGCGGGATACCGATGAAGCTTGTGTTGGCGAAGACGGACATATTGACACACGCACCCCTCTTCTCTTCATCCCTGACAGCAAAGCGGAAGAAGATGAGTGAGATTACGAACGCCAGAATGTAGTATGCAGATATGATCACGAACGAGAGGCCGACGTTTCTCATCTGCTCTGCTGTACAGCTTTCTCCCCCGGAAGCGAGGAACGAACACGGCAGAATGACAGAAAGCAGAATCGAACTCACATCCTTTACGGTACTCTCCGAAACAAGATTCCTCTTACGGATGAAGAAGCCGAGTGCGATGAGCAGGAACATCTCCGAGAGTGATTTCAAAAGCGTTTCAAGATACAAAGCAACACTCCTTTCCAATAAGTTTCATACCATCTGAAGATGTTGTCAAACTTCATCCAGTCTTTTCAGCTGATTTCAAAACCGGCCTTGAAAGCCCTGGAAGAGAAGGCCTTTTCAAAGGCGCAGAGTGGGTACTTCTCAATCGGTGGCAGTACAATCTTCCCGGACGACAGTGCCTCGAGAGCCGGCCTGAAGGGGCCGCAGCGGCTTCCGACGAGCGTCAGTTCGTTCACCGGTATGAGGCTCATATCGAAAGAAACTCGATCTGCATATGTGCTCTTGAGAACGATTATTCCCTTCTTCCTCACAGCTTTGAGGGCATCAGTGAATCCCGTGGGGCTTCCGCTTGCCTCGACCACTATCTCGTAACCTTCCCCTTCGGCCTCCGTCGCCGTCTTTCCGAGCTGAGAGAAGAGCCTGAGTTTCTCTTCATGCTTCCCGATTACGGTAACATCGGCCCCGACAGAGTGCATGACAGAGGCGATGCAGAGGGAGAGTCTCCCGTCGCCTATTATTGCAAGAGGAGTGTTCGGCTCTATTCTGACCTGCTCCAGGATTTCATATGCCGCAGCCAGGGGCTCCGTATATACTGCAGTCTCGGATGGAAGGGAATCGGGAACGGTATGCAGAAGATCCGTTCTGAGGACCATGTACTCTGTAAAGCACCCGTCTCTCGAAAGTCCCGGAGTCTGACGGGAGGAGCAGTGATGCTCTCTGAGTGAACGGCAGTAGAGACACTTTCCGCAGTTCTCGTTGATTTCCCCGACGACACGCTTTCCGACAAGAGAGGGATTATCGGACTCTTCGACAATGCCGACGAACTCGTGGCCCATTATGCCTCTGAACGATGGCCTGTAGCCTTTGAGGATTTCCCTGTCAGTCGAACAGACAGCGGCAATGATGATTCTTATGAGGCTCTGCCCCTTTCCCCTCCGAGGAAATGGCAGATCTGTGCGATAGACAGCCTTCTCGCCGTCAAAGTAGATACCTTTCATGCGTTGATTATCGAAGGAAGAGAAGAATGCGTCCACATAAAAAGAGCTGTCCGCATTAAAGAGACAGCTCCTTTTTCTCTCAGAGATTAACCTTTGTTCCCTTTTCGCTTACCCTGACAGACTCCGATGATTCGACAGCAACCTCGGTACTTCCGAATGAAAGAGAGGATGCGAATGAGTATTCGCTCTGAACCGATGCCGCCTTTGACAGCGTATATGTTCCCTCTCCGAGTGCGTCAGATGCAATAAGAATGCTTGAGGAGACAGTGGACTGTGGAAGTGTGAAGGCAAGAATGACATTGCCTTCACCGTCAAGGAGTGCGATTGTCTCACCTGAAGAGAGAGAACCTCCCATCTGGAAACCTTCGAATTTTCCTTCACTCTTTTCAGGTATTACACCATCAGGAAGTGACGGAATTTCATCCTCTCCCTGCCCTTTGGATTCTTCCATTGGACCTTTTCCTCCACCGAAACCGTTCTGAGGCATTTCCGGCACTCCCTCTGGTTTCTCGCTCTGGGATGAATCATCACCTTCCGGCTTTGCGGGTACAGAAGAATCATCACCCTGTGGCTTCTGGAAAGCGAAAGTATCCCCTGAAGGAAGATCTGGAGGTGTCATGGCTTCACCCCCGGCAAGATTCTCCGGCTTTGTGAAAGTCTCTCCTCCAAAGCCGCCGGGAGGTGTCATTCCTCCGAAATCGAAACCGCCTGAGATATTCATCGACATACCGCTGTAAAGGTAGTAACCGGTAGATGATGAAGAGAGCGGATTCTGGTTGGTTCCGCCCATGGCGATGACAGTGCCGCCTGTATATGTGAACCTTGAATCGGAGTCGCAGTCGATACCGCCTTCCGGAACACCGGTGCCGAGGGCGATAAGAACACCGCCGGTGACAGTAATGGTTCCGTTGCTGTCGACGGCATCATTTTCCGAAGAATGTGCATACACGAGACCTCCGTTGATTGTTATTGCAGCATTTCCATCTTCGGAGGAATTGAGAGAATCGTCAGTCGTATTCACGATGATCTTACCGCCGTTGATGGTGAGGCTTCTCTTTCCCTCGATTCCTTCCGGAGATACACCGTCATTGGCTTCAGGAGTCGAATCCTCCCGCACTGCGGCATACGTATTCACTGTTATGAGACCGTTGTTGATGTAAACATCTGCAGAAGGATCGTTGACGGACGATGATGTATCGCCGTCTTCTGTGGGGTCGAACCCCGCACTGATTCCCTTACCTGATGTATTGATGACGATTTCGCCGCCGTTAATGAGGATATAGCCCTTGCCACGGCCGTATTCAGTCTCCTCTTCGTCGCCGTCAACCTTGATTCCCTTGTTCTCCATGCCTTGGGTCATGTTGAGTCCCGTGACTGTGACACTTCCTCCGTTCTGGACATAACCGTTGACAGACTTTATTCCGGTTCCGCCGCTTGTCGTGCTGTCGAGAGTAACGCTGATGTTTCCGCTGTTGATGACGATGACATCATCAGAAACGATTCCGTTCTTAGTCACTGCATACACATTGAGAATTCCGTCTCCCGTAATCACAAGCGAGCCCGCAGCTTTGACCGCGTTTGTCTCTGTTTCCGTGCAGCCTGTGAGACTGTTCTCTCCCATAAGCACCATGAAACACGTAGTCGTGCTCTTCATCTTCAGTGCCTGCTCGTCACTGCCGTCACAAGATGTGATGCTGACACCGTCGAGAGTGAGCATGTAGTCGCTGTTCTCCGAGACTACAGTTACGCCCTTCATGCTTTCGCCTGAAAGAACGATATTGTACTTTCCGTCTTCCGTAATTGTTATTGTGGTCTTCTTTTTCTTCTCCTCGACAGTCACAGCCCCGTCAAGATAGCTGCTCTTGAGTGAAGAGAGATTGATTGATACGCTCACGTAATCATCTGCATTGAAGATGTAGTCTTCACTGCTGTAGGTGGACGGCATCTGGTCAGATGACGGTACTACAGTTGTCCTTGCCTCTTCGTCACTGATCCATCCCGATATAACGGAGGTGAATTTCCCGGTGAGACCTGAAGAAGATTTTTCCGTTCCCTCTATAGAAGCATTTACCTCCTCCGTCTCCGTCTTTCCCGATGAGGACGCACACGAGACAGGAAGCAGGCACAAAATCATAAAAATTGAAATGAATGACAATATGGTTCTCTTTCTCATTCTGTTCTCCTTGAGAAAAATGATAAGACACAAACCTTAAAGAAAGCTTAAAGCCTCAGAAAAAAAAGGAAATTCCTTAATCTGCTTTCATTTCGAAGATGAACTCGGCCCAGGAACCGTATTCGCTCTCACAGCAGAGCCTGGCATGATGATTCGAGGCAATCGTCTTAGCCATCGCAAGTCCCAGTCCGTAACTTCCATCAGATCTCTGTCTCGACTTGTCGACACGCCAGAATCGTTCGAAGATTTTTTCCCTGTCCTCCGCCCTTACTCCCTCTCCCTCGTTTCTGACACGAAGGAAAACAGATCTGTGCTTCTCCGCAAGTAAAACATGAACGGTGGTGTTGTCGTAGGAATATTTCAAGGCATTTGACAGGAGAATCGACACTAGCTTCTCCATCTCTCCCTCGTTCCCTCTGACGAAGAGGGACGGCATTATGTCACATTCAATAGTTATACCCTTCTCCCAGGCAAGAGCCTCGAATGGAAGGACTGTACCCTCTATAAGACGCGAGAAGTCGATGCGGCTATTCTCCCTCTCCTTTCCGGTCACGGACATCAGGTACAGAAGGTCCTTAACGAGCCTGTCCATACGCCCCGCTTCCGTCGTTATGTAATCAAGCCATCGGCTTTCGCCCTTCTCCTGTCTCAGTACATCTGCGTTGGCCTCTATTACGGCGATGGGAGTCTTGAGCTCGTGACTTACATCGGAGATGAACTGATTCTGTTTCTCGAAGGCATCGCTCACGGGCTTCACCATCATCGCCGTCAGTTTCAACGAAAGAAGGAAGAGGAGAATCCAGGCACCGCATCCTCCGATTATTCCCCACAGTACCGAACGCCTTAAATCGTTAACGGAAGAAGTGCAATCCAGTATTGTGTACGAGAAGCCGTCCGGTGTGGTATGCATTAGATAGTAATATCCCTTTCTGTAACCGAAATCATCTCCGCTTTTCCGGATAATCGAAAGAATATCCGAGAGATCATCATCACTGTAATAGCCGCTTCTGTCGCAGGAATACGAAGTGATGTTCCCCTCCCCGTCGGTCTCGACAAGGAGCATGATACCGCCGTACGCTCTGAAGAGACCATCACTTCTTTTCTCTTCCGGAGGAACCGGAAGGGCGGGAGAAGCAAGGGAGAATGACTCGAGACTCCGTCTTATCTCATTCTTCTTCTGCCTCTCGGGAACGCCTACGATGAATGCGATGAGAAAAAGGATTATGAGTGTAAAGCCCGTCATCATCAAAAAAAGGAGCTTTCTTCTTAGAGTCTTTATCATCTTTTCTCCAGTGAGTACCCGATGCCGCGACTGGACTTTATCTCGACATCAGAAGCGATGAACCTGAGCTTCTTCCTCAAAAATGATATATACACTTCACTCGATGAGGTTTCGGCACTGCTGTCAAAGCCCCAGAGTTTTTCATAGATCTGGTCCTTCGGGACAATACGCCCGGCGGCGGACAGAAGCATTTCCATAAGCGTGATTTCCCTTGCACTGAGCTTCACGGACGAACCTGAGGAGGAGACGAGAAGCCCCTTATCTTTCTTGAGAGAAATGTCCTCAAACGAGAGCGATGTATCAACAAGGACGTCCTTACGTCGTATAAGGGCATTGATGCACGCTATAAGCTCTGCCATATCGAAAGGCTTGGGAAGGTAGTAGTCGGCGCCTTTGTTGAGGCCGCGGATTCGAGAGGAAAGGTCAGCCTTGGCCGTAAGCATGAGCACCGGAGTGGAGATGTTTTCCTCCCTCAGTCTCTCAAGAACGGAGAAGCCGTCAAGGGAAGGGAGCATCACATCAAGTATGATAGCGTCATAGCATCCACCTTCGGCCATTTCCAGTCCTTCTCTGCCGTCATGAGCCTGTTGCGTGAGCCACCCCTTCATTTTGAAAGTATGTGCAAGTGCATCGGAGAGTCCTCTTTCGTCCTCGATAATCAGAAGCTTCATGACCCGATTATAGGAAAAAGGGAAAGCACTTGTCATTATTTTTCTCTCAGGCTAGACTCTCCATTGCTCGTTCGGAGGGCAGGTCGTTCGGAGAAACGACAGCCGGATAAGACGCAGGTTGAGATACCTGTTTCTTATCCGGTTTTTGTTTTAAAGGAGAAAAAAATGGGAAATCTTTTGACCGGAAAGGTAAAACCGCTTTATTTGAAGTATCTGTCGTCAGCATTCGGCAGTGCACTCATCTCCTCCATCTACGGTCTTGTCGACATGGCGATGGTCGGCCAGTACCAGGGGCCCGATGGGACGGCTGCACTTGCAGTCGTGGCACCGGTGTGGAACGTCATCTACAGCCTCGGGCTCCTTACGGGAATAGGAGGAAGCGTCATTTTCTCGATGAAGAGAGGGTTGTACAACGGGGAGAAGGGAAACGAGTGCGAGTATTTCACCTCCTCACTGATTCTATCCGTAATTCTTGCCATTCTCTCGACGCTCGCGCTCTTTCTCCTGGAGGACAGGATTCTGACATTCTTCGGTGCAGACGAGACACTTCTTCCGCTTGCGAAGAACTATCTCAGGCCGATAAAGTATGTCTTTCCCCTGTTTTTGTTCAATCAGGCACTCGCAGCATTCCTTCGTAACGACAACAGTCCCTCGCTTGCGACGGCGGCAGTCATGTCAGGAGGGATCTTCAACGTCTTCGGAGACTGGTTCTTCGTCTTTCCCTGCGACATGGGACTCTACGGCGCAGGACTCGCAACTGCAGCAGGAAGCGTCTGCTCCTTCATCATCATGCTCACCCATTTCTTCAGAAAGAGATGCACGCTGCATATCGAAAAGCCGCAGCGTCCCCTGCATCAGATAAAGCGCATCCTGGTCACGGGATTCTCCACATTCTTCATCGACATTGCAATGGGAATACTCACAGTTCTCTTCAACAAGGAGATAATGCACTACCTCGGCTCCGCTGCTCTCGCTGTCTACGGCCCGATCATCAACGTGAGCACGTTCGTGCAGTGCTCTGCCTATTCCGTCGGCCAGGCTTCCCAGCCGATAATATCCACGGCATACGGTGCCGGAAAAGGTGACAGAATCAGAGAGACGCTGAAGTACAGCATAATCACGTCGTTCGTCTTCGCAGTCTTCTGGACAGCACTCAGCGAGGCTTTTCCTAACCTTTACATACATATTTTCATGAATCCGACAGAGGAAATCCTCCAGATAGCACCGTCTATCATAAGAATGTACTCTGTCTCATTCATGCTGCTTCCGTTCAACATCTTCTCGACGTACTACTTTCAGGCGATTATGAAGAGCGGAGTCTCGATGGCGGTATCTGTGATGAGGGGTCTTGTCATAAGCGGCCTTCTCATCCTGACGCTTCCCATCTTCCTCCCCGCTTCCTCAATCTGGATGAGCATGCCGGTGACGGAATTCATCACTGCCGTCTATGTCACGGTGATGATGAAGAAATATTCCGTTTCTTTGCTGGTGTGCAGCTGAAGATTTCAATTCGTTACCATTTTATCCAATTGTCTTATTGCTTCTTATCTGTGATAATGAACAGAGGGAAAACACATGGACAGCAATAAGGTAAGAGTTCTCCTCGTAAAGGAGAACGTGTTTGCAGATAACGACAGGGAAGCTGAAAAGCTCAGGGGCGAACTCCGGGACAAGGGAGTATTTCTCATGAACCTGATGTCGAGTCCCGGAAGCGGAAAGACGACAACGCTGACAAGGATAATCGAGAGACTGAAGAACGAATACAGAATCGGGGTCATGGAAGCCGATATCGACAGTGATGTCGATGCCGTTAAGATGAAGGCACTCGGAGTCAAATCCGTCCAGCTTCACACGGGCGGCATGTGCCACCTCGACACGGCTATGACAAGGCAGGGCCTCGAAGCCATGGGAATCGACGACCTCGACTTTGTCACGCTCGAAAACGTGGGAAACCTCATATGCCCCGCAGAATTCGACACGGGAGCTGTCAGAAATGTCATGATTCTCTCCGTTCCGGAGGGTGATGACAAACCTCTGAAGTACCCCCTGATGTTCAGCACAGTGGATGCAGTCATCATCAACAAGATTGACGCCGCATCCTTCTTCGATTTCGACATCGAAAGATGCAGAAAATACATCAGGGAACGTAACAGGAAGAATCCTCCGGTATTCCCCATCTCCGCAAAGACAGGAGAGGGAATGGATGCACTTGTTGCATGGCTGAGAAACGAAATAAACGAATGGAAGGGAGAAAGAAACAATGGCTAGAGAAAACATCATAAAGCTGGGGCAGAAGATTACGGACAGAATCGGCGTGAAGGTTACCCCGGACGAACCAGAGTACTGGGGACTCGACTCCATTCTCACGGATGAGATGGCGGATATAGCCCTCAAGATGGATGTCCGTAAGCCCATTACACTCGATTCTCTTTCAAAGCGCACCGGAGTGGAAAAGGAGCACCTCGAGAAGGTTCTCTACGACATGGCATGTGTAGGTATAATCGAATACAACTGGGAGAACGAGAAAAGGGAGAAGCAGTACGTGCTTCCCATGTTCGTTCCGGGAAGCGCAGAATTCACGAACATGAGCCAGAAGCAGCTCGAAGAGCATCCCGAACTCGGAAAGTTCTTCGAGAATATGTCGCGTCTGCCACTTGAGAAAGTGACACCGTTCGTTCCTATGGGCGGAGCGGGAATAGGAATGCACGTGATTCCCGTCGAAAAGGCAATCAGCATGGAGAACAGGGCAGTCAGTATCGAGAAGATATCATACTGGCTCGATAAGTACGATGGACGCTATGCGGCGTCGCCCTGCTCCTGCCGTCTCTCGAGACGCACATTCGACGAAGGCTGTGCAGACGACCCGGAAGACTGGTGCATAGGTGTCGGCGACATGGCACAGTACCTTGTAGAAACCAACAGAGGTCACTACATCACAAAGGACGAAGTGATGAAGATATTGAAGCATGCTGAAGACATGGGCTTCGTTCACCAGATCACGAACATCGACGGTGAAGACAAGATCTTCGCAATATGCAACTGCAACGTCAACGTCTGCTACGCCCTGCGTACAAGCCAGCTTTTCAACACACCCAATCTCTCGAGAAGCGCATATGTTGCAAAGGTCACGAAGGAAGACTGCGTCGCATGCGGAAAATGTGTCGAATCGTGCCCCGCAGGCGCCGTGAAACTGGGACAGAAACTCTGTCTGAAAGACGGAAGCGAAATCGAGTACCCCAGGCAGGTACTTCCCGATGACGTGAGGTGGGGCCGTCACATGTGGACTCCCGACTACAGGGATGTAAACCGGAAGAACAGCTACGACACAGGAACATCTCCCTGCAAGAGCTCATGTCCGGCCCACATCGCAGTTCAGGGCTACCTCAAGCTTGCGTCAATGGGAAAGTATACGGAAGCCCTCGCCCTCATCAAGAAGGACAATCCCCTTCCTGCAGTCTGCGGCAGGATATGCAACCGGCGCTGTGAGGAGGCGTGCACGAGAGCAACACTCGACAAGGCTGTCGCGATAGACGAAGTCAAGAACTTCCTTGCGTCCCGTGACCTCAATGCGGAGACAAGATATGTTCCGGAAAAGAGAATTCCATCCAACAGAGGAGAATTCAAGGAGAAGATAGCCGTTATCGGTGCCGGCCCTGCAGGTCTCAGCGCTGCATATTTTCTTGCTCTCATGGGCTACAGACCAACCGTTTTCGACCGCAGAGCCGAAGCCGGAGGCATGCTGAGGTACGGTATTCCCTCGTTCAAGCTCGAGAAGGATGTGATCAGGGCTGAAGTCGACATCATAAGGGAGCTCGGAGTCGAGTTCGTCTTCAACACTGAAGTCGGAAGGAACGTGACGATATCCGAACTGAGGAATCAGGGCTATAAGGCATTCTACCTTGCAGTCGGCTGCCAGGGCGGAAGAATGCCCGGCATTCCGGGAGAAGAGGGAGAAGGATGTGTGACAGCAGTCGATTTCCTCAGAAGAGGAGAAGATGCTCAGACAGGGCGCAAGACAGTCGTTGTCGGAGGCGGAAACGTTGCAGTCGATGCAGCCCGCACGGCCGTCCGTAAGTCTGAAGCAGTTCTCATGTTCTCGCTCGAGAAGAGAGATGAGATGCCTGCAGCGGACGAAGAAATCGAAGAAGCCGAAAGCGAAGGCGTCAGAATAAATCCGGGCTGGGGACCGAAAGAGGTTCTGAGAGACGGGGAGGGAAAAGTCAGGGCAGTCGTCTTCAGAAGATGCACCTCCGTTTTCGACAGCGAAAAGCGCTTCAGTCCCGTCTATGACGATAACGATACACTTACAATAGAGTGTGACAGCGTCGTATTCGCAATCGGACAGAAGGCCGACTGGGGAAAACTGCTCGAAGGAGAGAATGTCACACTCAGGAGAAACGGCCTTGTCGAAGCGGATGCTGTCACATACCAGACATCCAATAGCGACATATTCGCAGGCGGCGATATCTACACGGGCCCGAAGTTCGCCATAGATGCAATCGCTGCGGGACGTGAGGCTGCGATATCGATACACCGCTTCGTGCAGCCACACTCCTCTCTCACAATCGGCCGTAACCGCCGCGACTATAATATCCTCGACAAGGATAACATTCTCGTAAAGGAATATGACAGGACGGAGAGACAGACTGCAGGTCACAGAAAAGAAACAGAGGGAAGAACCTTCAGGGATCTCAGACTTCCGTTCACAGAAGAACAGGTAAAGAAGGAGACATCACGCTGTCTCGGGTGCGGTGCAAGCGTCGTTGATCCCAACCGCTGTCTCGGATGCGGCGTATGTACGACAAAGTGTGAGTTCGACGCAATAAAACTCTACCGAGTACACCCGGAAGCTTCCACGATGATAAAGAGTGAAGACAAGATAAAGGCAGTTGCGAAGTATGCGATAAAGAGAGGAATCAGGATACTCAGAAATCCGAACAGCACATCGGACCCGGAAAAACTCAAGCCGGGTCAGGAGCCGAAGAACAGGAATGCATGAGCTCGGTATTGTATTCTCGATTCTCGACAGGCTGGGGAAAATCGCAGAAGAGGAAGGCCTCAGCCACATAAAGCGGGTCACACTTGAAATCGGGGAGGTATCATCAGTCCTCCCCGACTACCTCAGGCCGTGCTTCGAATGGGCCGTGAAGAAACGCCCCCTCTTCAATGACACCATGCTCGAAATAGAGTCGATTCATGCCGTCACATTCTGCCGCACCTGTGAAAAGGAATATGACACCCTTCCGAACGGAATAACGTGTCCCTTCTGCGGCTCGAGAGAGACAGAACTCATCACCGGCAACGAGATAAACATCAAGGAAATCGAAGCTGAATGATATCCTCAATGCGGGGACATCTTCTCAATCCTGGTTGATTTCTATATCACCAGACTGTGTTTCGACGGTTATCACGGCATTGCCGCTGCCGAATATGCACTCTCCTCCGTTCTCCTCATACTCGAGAGGAGAGAGAATTTCACCCGAAAGCGATGAACACATCAAAGTATAATCCTCTTCAGTGATGCCGGAAATGAAAATGGAACCGTCAGCCGTTCTCACGCTTCCTTCCTCGGGGAGTGCACTGAAGTCCAGATATACCTTTCCCTTCCCGTTCTCTATGTCAAAAACAGAAGGACTGAACTCCTCGAACCTCATTCTTCCAGATTCCGATTCGGCTATGACAAGAGAAGATCTGAGCTTACCGAAATAGGTCTCGCCTCTCGTATTTCTTCCGCTCACAAGATCCGCTTCCGACCCCGTCGCATCAAGGTTGCCGGATACGGTGCTGTACTCGAAGGAAGTAGCACTTGAGTTACGGAAGCCTATATCACCTTCTTCCGTTTCGATACTGACTGTACCAAGTTCTGAGTCGAAGAACTTGACGTATCCCGAAGAGCTTCTGCCGACTGTATCACCCTCCATGACGGCATCAGTTACAGCTATATCACCGGAAACAGACTTCAGCGAAAGATTTACTCCCTCAAGGTAGTTTATCCTGACAGGTCCTGCAGATGAGGAGATATTCACATCCGGAACTGTGACGGAGTAGATTTCTGTTCTGCCGTCGGAGGCCGTCACGTCAATGGACGTCAGAGTGACGTACTTCACATACGCCTTTCCCGTTCCCGGAGTAAGCTTCAGACTCAATCCCTCCGGTAATGAAACGGTAAGAGCCTTGTCAGAAGGTTTCACTTCCCCGCTGTAGCCGCTTGCAGAGACCATTATCTCGAGTCTTCTGTCCTTCACCCTCCAGTGAAGTCCTGCTTTCTCCTCAAGCGTATCAGATCCGCTTTCAGAAGCGCTGATCATAGCGTCACTGGCACCGTTTACTTCAACGTCCCCCACATTCCAGATAACAGATACCTCATCCACCTCGTCCGCATCAATGCTGAGTGAACCTGCCTTATATTCTCCGTCGTCGTATACAGGTCCCGTAAACGAAACAGACGTCTCCTCCTGAACAGCTGTATCAGCTGAGCTGCTCTTCCCTTTTCTGCATGTGAAAACAAGTACGATGATGACAATGACTACGACTGCAGTCGGAATTCTCTTCTTCATATCCTCTCCTTATAAAATAATGGTAAAATAGAATAGAGAAAAAAGCGACTATTATTTTATTTGTTTTTTATTCCAGTTTGTGCCACTGTATCATTCCAATAAGACCACAAAAGCCAAAAATTTCTTTCTTGGTGTTAAAAAATCAATCACGAAGATCATATCCGCTGCAAATATAAACAGTCGCTTAGAATTTCTTTAAGCAGCAAGAATAACAACGTCTTTTCCTGAATCCAATAACCGTCGAACAAACGCTTTTATTGTACTGCTCAAAAAATGCATAATCAGTTTATTACCGTCTTTAATGTGTGCATCATCTATAATGATGATTCGATCAACACAATGACAGGCATCAATAAAAAGATTCCAGTGAGTTTCATCATCAATTTCTTTCAAAAGAAACGATAAGGAAACACATCTCTCAATGATTTCGTCATCAAAAAGATTCTTCTGTTCTCTATAATCAAAGAGAATCTGAGGTTTGTCTACACAAGCGAAATCTTCAAGACAAATATCTTTAAAATCCGTTTTCATGAGGAACTGTTGATGCATATAGTAATCTTTCTTCACTTCTAAAGATCAAACTCCACAAAAGTCTTAAATCCGATTGCCGCATTAATTGCATCTATCACTTTCTGTATAGAAAGTTTTGCATCATCCGGAGCTTCTTTGTAGTGCCTTTCGGCGATAATGAGTGCAGGCTGGAGATTTGTATACAGCAGTCTCTCTTCTTCAGACAAATCTATCAAGAGGCCAAAGGATAAGTTCAGAACATTTATGAGATTATTTAGGTTCTCAATATCTTCTTTTGTGAGCTTGATACTGCAAACATTATCCCAATTCCCATCAATATTTCCGTCTAGTACACAAACTCCATCGGCATTGATGGGTATGTTTAGATATTTATAATCCCAGAAGTCCATTACATTTCCTCCTTTTTTTAATTCTGAAATGTGTTGTATTATTGTATGTCGATTTATCTTTACCGTGCATTTTTCCATCAGTACCGACATAATTGTGTCCATCAGTACCATCAAGATTCAAATATTGTGCATTCCTAGTATTCTTTGACAAATCCTGAATTCTAAGATAGCCCCCTCCAACATCAGCAATTACTGCATACTTTCCATCTTTACTCGTAAAAACAATCTTTCCATTCGTATATTCAGGATTAGATCCAGGGGCAAATTTATCAATAACGGTATTTATGTTTACCGATATCCATCTGTCCTTATACTGTTGAGCCCGGGCTATTCCTCTTGCTATTGCCATATTCAGCTCCATATCCTTGAGTGCTGCTATTTTTCTGGTATATACGCCATCAGAGTATCTCGCTTTAGCGTCCATTGTTGTGTGCCCTCCTCTGTAAAGCCCTGCGCTTTGACATAACGTCATCATATTGAACATAAGATATTCCAGCTTCCCTTAATTCCCTTGAATATTCATATGCAAGCTTTCCGTAAATCAAAAGTCTTGATGGATTTGATACCATTATTTTCGCTTTCATATATGGTATTCCGAACGATTTTTCCATTCTGCAGGAACCAAGTGCTCCAGCAGCAAACTGGATTCCCCTAGGATAGGAATTCAAGGCCTTCAAAGTATTCAGGTTACCAATTCTCCAATTTGGAATGACCTTGACCCCATTCACAGCCAAATATGCCGTATATAACTGGCTAAGAAGAATATTGAAGAGCTGTTGCTCTACAGGCCAGGCTATATTGGGACTCAGGTCAAAACCACATACCCCCATATATTCCTTTAAACGAGATATGTCTTGCTCTATCGATTTGAATCTTGCATACAGTCGTTCATCTTCCTGGAAGAAACAGACTGCAACATCGCGTTTATTGGGAATTCTTAAAGAGATGGCGATATACTTTGTCTGTTCGGAACATACCACCAACCTAAAGGTATGAAGTGCAGGAATACTGTTGAGCAGTGTTCCTGTTCTTTACAATATGTCTGTCCTGCATGAACAGGGTAAATGGGAATATTTCTAATCATTCATTGTACACCTCCACCAATTTTTCGAGAACAAGGGGATATATTTATTCTTTTTTTACATCCTATATAGGAATAATAATATCGTAATAATGTAATGTCAATTAAAGTGGAAACTGGAAACATTTCCTTTGGAAATAAAGCATACCCTGTGGTTGAAAAACAGAAATTGTACAAAAAATACATTCACAGCTGTTTTCGCTTCTTAAATATGATATTCTTCCTTTTAAGGAGTTACATATGAGTCTGACAGTACTCTCCGTCGGCGGCTCTATTATCGCACCGGAGAAAGTTAATACAGAGTTTCTGAAGGAATTCAGGAAGGCAATCGTTTCATACCTAGAAGAAGACAGGAGCGCAGAGCTCATCTTCGTCTGCGGGGGCGGAGCTCCGGCAAGAATCTATCAGTCTGCCTATCGTGAAATCACGGGAGAGACAAGCGGTGAGAGGGAGGACTGGCTCGGAATCAAGGCAACCTACCTCAACGCAGAGCTGATGAGAGCAGTCTTCTCAGACTACGTCACATGTCCCGTCGTCACAAACCCTACAGGCGAAATCACCTCTCGCGGCCGTATTCTAGTGGCATCGGGATGGAAGCCGGGTTTCAGCACCGACACCGATGCGGTGTACCTTGCAAAGCGCTTCGGAGGAAAGAAGATTGTAAATCTCTCCAACATCGCTAAAGTCTATACAGATGATCCGAAGAAGAACCCCAATGCACAGCCCATCGACAGAATAGGCTGGAAGCACTTCAGACAGATGGTCGGCTACGAATGGAAGCCGGGGCTCAACGCGCCCTTCGACCCCATCGCATCGGGACTTGCAGAAGAGGCAGGACTGACAGTCATCTGCGCTGACGGAAGAAACATTCCGAACACGATTGCAATCCTCAAAGGCGAAGAATTCACCGGAACTACAATCGGCTGATTTTCTCCCTTTTCATCTTCAGGAAGAGAGGACTTGCATCCGCAAATGATGCGGGGAACGGAACGTCCTCTCTGAAATCGGGTATCCAGAGAATGTCGTCGTCACTCTTTTCCTGTATGAAGCCGTTCTCTATACCCAATTCATCGACAAGATCAACAAGGCCTTCGTATTCCTCGTCGCTTATACCGACGAGGTTTCTGTCTTCCTTAGGCGGCACAAACTGACTCATAAGGGAGAGGTAGAAATTGTCCTTATAATGCTCGGCATAGTACTCGAGGAATCTCCTCGACTGATTGAGTGTTCCCGGGAATACCAGGTGTCTGAGTATCGTACCCTTAATTTTCTCAAGATCAGTTGAAGGATGACGGCTTTTAATCCAGTCCATCACAGGGACAATAACATCAGCATACTTTCCGAGTCCGCAGAATATCTTCGAGACATTACGGCTCAGACTCTTGCAGTCGAGAAGGTACAGGTCAATATAGTCGTCAATAAGAGAAAGTGCCTCGGGTGTTTCATAGCCCGAGCTGTTCCACACGACGGGAAGGGAGAATCCCTCCCCCTTTGCCTTATCAAGGGCATTGACGATGGACGGAATGAAGTGAGTTCCAGTCACGAGATTGAGGGTTGTCGCCCCCATTTTCTGGAGGTCCATAAAGAGGGATGAAAGCTCATCCGTACTTATCTCGATACCCCAGTTCTCTCCGTCAGATCCCGATATCTGCCGATTCTGGCAGTAGGCGCAGTGAAGCGGACACCCTGTGAAGAATACCATACCCGAGCCTTTGCTGCCGACAAGAGGAGGCTCCTCACCGCGATGGAGGCCGCACCATGCTATCTTTACCTTATCTGACTGTCTGCAGCGGCCAACTTCACCTTTTGTCCTGTCGCAATGGCAGAGATTGGGACATAATGTACACTTCGAGTAGTATTCGCTTTCATTCATAACAGAGCCATTATAATCCATCATCCGTTCTTGACAAACTCCCCCGATAATATATCTTTTATCACATATGTGGCTGAAGTGGCTGAAGAAGAAGGAAGAGAAAAAGAAAGAAGTAAGATACATCCTCACCATCGACGGAGGAGGGATGAGAGGAATAGTCCCCGCATACATCCTCGAAAAGATGAACGAGGAACTAAAATCGAAGACTAAGCGCCCCCTCTATTCCTACTTCGACCTTGTTGCAGGAACAAGCACCGGTGCCCTCATCGCACTCGGACTCACATCAAGTGCAGAAACGACTTCATTCGTGAGGGATGACGGCGACTCCTACAGCGTCGAGAAGACATACACGAAAGGCCGCTTCTTCCGTAAGGAATACAGAGAAACACTCGGAACAATAGAGAGAAAAGCATCACCGGAAAGCTTCATGGAGCTCTACGAGAAGAATGGAGTGAGAATCTTCAGGAAAAAGGAAGCGAAAGGCCTGAAGAAGATTATGTCAAGCATAAACCGCCTCTTCAATGACAAATATGAAGCTGAACCGTATGAGGACTTTCTCTACGAGCTCTACGGAGACACACTACTCTCGGATGCAGCTGTACCGACGATGGCGGTATCATTCAACCTCTCGAACGGAAAGGAATACATATTCAGAAGCTGGGAAGACAGAGGATGGCTTGTGCGTGAGGCTGCACGCGCCTCATCGGCAGCTCCGACATACTTCTCGCCTGCAAGGTTCATCGACCGCACGAATGACGAGGTTCTGACACTCGCCGACGGCGGGATTATCGCAAACAACCCCATTCTTGCCGCATACATAGAAGCAAGAAAGCTCTACCCGGAAGCCGAAGAATTCAGGTTCCTTTCTCTCTCCACAGCCTCCTCCGTATTCCGTATGAATCCCGATGAAGTGTCATCGACATTCGACTGGATGGGGCCACTTCTCTCCGCCTACGGAGCGGGGAACATGAACATATCTCTCGAAGGAGTCGAGAGCATAAAGGGAGTAAAGGTCGTAAGGGTGTGGAAGGATGTCGTGAAGACGCATCTTTCCCTCGATGACACATCTGAGGAAACAATAGCACAGCTGAAGAGTGCGGCAGAGGAAATCTGGGAAGAAAAGAAGGAAGACATCACAGCCTTCCTTGACGAAATGACAGCGTCCGATCATATTCCCGAGCGCCTTAAACTGAAGACTTCCGCTCAGGAGAGAATCGAAGAGAGGAATGACGAGAGTCTTTCCCTTCCCTCCCTGTAGGAGAATGCGACGTCCCCGACCTTCGTCTTTTCCCCGACAATGTCTGTGATGAGCTTCACGGCATAGAAGGAGACACCAAGATATCTTGCGGCAAGGCCGACGCCGTATGCCTCCATGTCCGCAGCATCGGCACGGAGAAGAGTGTGGGACGGAAGGACCTCACTTGAAAACTTTCCGGAAGAATAGAGAATGTAGCCGCTCGTTCTGTCGAGAGTGTACACTTCTCCAATTGTTGCCCTGTCAGGTCCTATTGTGGAGCCCAGCGCCACATGCATGCTTGTCAGGTCCTGGTCCGGTGTTACGACAGTGGAGAAGGAAACCACATCACCCCTATGGAATCTTCCGAGAGACCCGGCCGAACCGACCGACACAACAGCATCAGGTCTGTATTTCTCTATTGCAACGGCAGTATGAAGAGATGCCATGATTGGCCCGACCCCGCATACGCACTTCTGCCACTTCTCATCAAGCCCTTTAAGCTCGTTGCGGTCAGACGCAACAATAAGAACACCGCTCATAGGGAGAGTGCGGAGATTGCCGCTCCGATAACAGGTGACGAGTCAATATTGACTATTCTGTAGTAGATGCCGTTTTCCTTTTCAAGAATCCTGTCAAGGAAGAGCCGAGTATATCTTTCAAGGAACGGAAGACGATAGAATGTCGTACCGTCCGCGTTGATTACAACCGGATGCTCGGGAGATGTTTCGACTGCGCTCTTGAAGACTGCCGAAGCAAGGTTAAGAGCCGTAAGCTTTGCGGCCCTGACGATGACGGCCTTCAGGATCTTGTAGAGTCTCTTCGAATCCTCATCAGAGTAGATGATGGCTCCGAGCGGATTGTTTCTGTCCCACGGCGAGAGAATGAATGCGCCGACAGCCATTGTTGAAAGATGATCGATCGTTCCGAATCCCGAAGAGAAAGCTGTTGAGAATACTCCTTCCCCGACGGCCTGTGAGAGAACATAGTGAGCAAAGGAGCCTATGTAGGCACCGCTGATCATCTTCTCCAGATGATAGGAACTGGGGTCGTTTGTTGTCTTGAGAAAGTCTCTGTCGAGGTCGGTGAGCTCTATCTTGAGAGATCCCGATTCGGTGTTGATTATCTGCTCCCCGTCAGAAAGGGCAATCTTCCCTATATTACAGTTCTTCTCGATATATGCCGTATTCGTACCCGTTCCGAGAATGAACCCCACATATGCCGATGCCTCGCATCCTCCTTCAGCCTGGGCTGCAAGGAGTGTTGCGACAGTGTCATTGACAACACTGATTTTCATCGAAGATGTATCGTAGCCGCGGCTTTTGAGGACTGCAAGTATATTCTTTCCCAGAGGTTTTCCTATAGTCTGGGGAGCCTTCACCTCCTTACTGAAGAGAAGAGGAATACCGTCATGGTCTGATGTGATTTCAGCAGCATAGGAGAAACAGAATCCAATGCGGTTGCTTCTTCCCATGAAACGTTCAATCGAGGACGCGAATATCGAATAGAATTCATCGGCACTCACTTCTCTCTCGACTCCGGGCATTCCGGTCTTAAGGAAGTCACTGATTTCAGGCTTGCCTTCCTCATTGAAAGTCACAAGGCATGTGCGGAAGTTGGTGCCGCCGGCATCCATGACGATTACGCTCTCTCCGGAAGGAATTCTCTCGGGAGACCGGGCATATGTCGGAATCATCTTGAGAGAGCTGTTTTCACCCTTAAGTCCCTTCTCCATCTCGCTTCTGAAAAGCGAATTCACCTCATTCTCGTCGACGAACTCTTCGCCGAGCCTGTGTTTTGTCAGGAATTCCTCTGCCGTCATCTAATCCGCCTTCGTAAGCCTGTACTTCAGGCTCACTCTGTAATAAGTATCGTTGACACACATGTTTTCGGATGTGACGGAGAGTACCCGCCCGCTGTCACCCTTTATGTTGAGTGTCCCCTTGATTCTATAGTTTTTTCCTGCCTTTTTCAGCAGTAAATCAACGTCAGCATCCACATCGATTGACGTCAGGTCGGTGGAGAAGACTATCTCACTCGTCTTAGGCTGCGATACACAGGAAAGCACTATGTCTCCCGAAACAGTCACGTCTCCCTTCCTGTAGCCGGCCTCTCTCAGCATCGTCTTCACCTTCTGCATCGTGGCACCGCGCTGCGTCATCGAGTAGAGTGCATTCTCCCAGAGAGAAGAGCACTCCGGTTTTGTCGAAAGGTCCTCGAGGTAGTACGAAAGATCCGAGTCCCTGTATGTGATCTTCTCGGGAATAAGCTCATCGTCCCCGACCTTGACAGTGACACCGGAGAGAGGAATCTTAGGTATTGATGAAAAAGCGGCGATTGTCGAAAGCGCCATGTTCTCCACTTCCTCGAAGCATGCATTGGCAGAAAGGAAGACGGCAATGAAAAGCATTAGAAATACCAGGAGGACTTTCTTCATCCTCCTAAGTCTAACTGATTTTTCCAAATGGGCAATATCAAAGAAGGAATTTGTCTGCTAGAATATAACCATGAGTTCAACTTTTCTATTCTACGACCTGGAAACATTCGGGCTGAACACCCGTTACGACAGAATAGCACAGGTGGCTGCCGTAAGGACGGACATGGACCTCAACATCGTGGCCCCGCCGATTCTTCTCTACGCTAAGCTTGCGCCAGATTATCTGCCGTGTCCGCAGTCGTGCATCGTCACGCACATCACCCCCCAGGCCGTGAACGAGAAGGGAATTCCGGAAGCCGAAGTCATCAGAATACTGCGTGACGAAATGATGAAGCCGAATACCATAACCCTCGGTTACAACACAATCGGCTTCGACGACGAATGTGTCCGCACTGCTCTCTACCGTAATCTCTACGATCCCTATGAAAGGGAATACAAAAACGGATGCTCAAGGTGGGACATCATCAACCTTGTGCGTGCTACAAGAGACCTCAGACCCGAAGGAATAATATTCAACAAACGTAACGACAAGGGCTGTGTGTCCTTCAGGCTCACGGACCTCACGGACGAGAACAACATCAACCAGGAAGGTGCACATGATGCCCTTGTGGATGTCTATGCCACGATAAACCTTGCAAAACTCATCAAGCAGAAGCAGCCGAAGCTCTTTTCATGGGCCCTCACACACCGCGGAAAGGACAGCATCAGGGAAGTCATAGACATAACTAAAAGGACTCCGTTCCTCTCGACAAGCGAGAAGTTCACATCGGAAAAGGGATGCACACATCCTCTTCTCCCCCTCTACTGGGGAAGCAAGAACGACCTCTACTGCTTCGATCTCACATACCCTCTTCCGTCATCCGTGACACTCGACAACTACAGGGAAAGCGGCATCTACCGTCTCAGTGTGCAGAAGTGTCCCTTTGTTGCCCCTCTTTCGACGCTGACGAAGGACGCAGAAGAGAGGCTCGGCTTCACGAAGGCCGAAATTCTGGAGAAAGCAGACGACGCAAAGAAAAGCGGAATCTTCAGCAGAGCCGAAGATTTCATCCTGAAATTCGACGAAACATCATCCGACGCCGACCCGGACATCTCCATTTACGGCTCGTTCCTTTCGCGCGATGACAGGGCAACACTCGAGAGAATCCAGACTCTCTCACCCAGGGCCAAGCTCCTGGGGGAAAGGCAGGTGCCATTCAACGACCCGAAGTACCACAAGCTCGTATGGCGTCAGGTTGCACGCAACTGGCCGGAAAGCCTTGATGATACGGAAAAGGAGAAATGGAGAAACTTCTGTTCCCAGCGCCTTCTCTCCCCGCCGGTGAAGGATGCACAGAACATAGACGACTATCTCTACACTTGCAACGAACTCCTGAATAGTTTAAATACAGACGGTGAAGACAAGAAGGTACTTCTCTCTCTTATCGAGTATGGTGAGTACCTCAGGAAAACCATAATAAAACCGGAGAAGAAATGACCCAGCTTATAGATTTACTGCCATCATTCAGAGAACAGCTCGAGGCTGTCGACAGAACACTGAGCCTTCCCGAGACGATGGGAGACATGAAATTATACAGAGAGAAGATGGTCGAAAGATCACACCTGGCGCCGATTGTCGAAAAACTCGAGGACATGAAGAAAACATCGACAGAGATATCCGATAACGAGGAGATGCTCAAGAGCGAGAGCGACTCCGACATGGCCGCCATGATGAAGGAGGAGATAGAGACCCTGAGGGAGAAGATGGAAAGAGATGAGAAGGAGTGCAAGGTCCTTCTTGTCCCCGCAGATCCCCTGGAGGGCAAGAACATCATCATGGAAATACGAGCCGGTACAGGCGGAGAAGAGGCAGCCCTCTTTGCTTCAGACATTTTCCGCATGTACGTCCACTATGCCGAAAAGAAGAAGTGGAAGATGGAGATAATGAGCCAGAACGAGACAGAGAGAGGCGGTTACAAGGAAATCGTCTGCTCGATATCGGGAAAGGACGTCTACGGCTCCATGCGCTATGAAAGCGGTGTCCACCGTGTGCAGAGAGTTCCGGAAACCGAGAGCGGAGGACGGATTCACACATCGGCAATAACGGTTGCAATCCTCCCCGAAGCCGAGGAAACAGACATAGTAATCAACGAAAAGGACCTCAAGATAGATGTCATGCGCGCTGGGGGCCCCGGCGGTCAGTGCGTCAACACAACAGACAGCGCCGTCAGAATCACGCACCTTCCGACAGGCATCGTCGTCATCCAGCAGGATGAGAAGAGCCAGTTGAAGAACAAGAACAAGGCAATGAGAGTCCTGCGCTCCCGTCTCTTCGAGATGGAAGAGGAAAGAAAGAACAGGGAGAGAAGTGACGCAAGAAAGAGCATGGTGGGCTCGGGCGACAGAAGCGAGAGAATAAGGACATACAACTTTCCGCAGAACAGATGCACAGACCACCGCGTCAACCTCACATCCTACAACCTTGAAGGCGTCATGAACGGAGAACTCGACGAATTCATCGAGGCACTCAAGATTCAGGCGGGAGAGGAAGCTTTGAAGGCTCTATGAAGCTCGGAGAACTGAAAAGGAAACTTCTCGAAAAGGAGAACACTCTCGAGGACCCCTATCTTGAAGTGAGGGTACTCCTTTCGTATCTCGGAATAAACGCAGTCGACCAGATAGCCTATCCCGGGAAGGAAATCGACGAAGATACGGCAGAAAAGGCAATCACCCTCTTCGAGAAAAGAATCCACGGAACCCCGATGGCGTACATCACTGAGACAAAAGAGTTCTACGGCCACACCTTCCACGTCGACGAGAGCGTCCTCATTCCCCGTCCCGATACCGAGATTCTCGTCGAGAAGGCAATCGAAACGTACAGAAAGAAGAACTACAGAGGAAAAATACTCGACCTCTGCACCGGCAGCGGCGCAGTCGCGGCATCGATAGCCTCTGCTCTCAATAGAAGCGTATGCTACAGCGACATATCTGAAGATGCACTCCGTGTCGCAGAGCGTAACTACCTCGCAATTACGGGAGAAAAGGGAGATGCAAGAAAAGGCGACCTCTTCACCCCCTGGAAAGGAGAGAAGTTCTCCCTCATCGCAACAAATCCGCCGTATCTGACGCACAAGTGGTACGAGGAGACTGAAGAGAGCGTCAAAAAAGAGCCGGAAGGGGCATTCCTGGGCTATGGAGACGACGGACTCGATATAATAAAAAAGATTGTCTCGGCTTCTCCTCAAGTCCTTGAGAAAAATGGTACACTTCTCATTGAATGTGATTACAGACAGACGGAACCGGTGCGAAGGATTATGTCAAAGAACGGTTTCTCTGACATAGAAACGGCAAAGGACCTGGGAGGTCGGGAAAGAGTGGTATATGGAGAATATAAAGGCTGAAGCGAATACAGAGACAAAGGCACCGGAAGAATTTCCGAACAAGGAACTTGTCGACAGGTTTGTCTCCAGGATTCTGAATTACTCGGACGAGGATAAGGAAAAGATATCAGCGGCCGCAGTCTTCGCCGCAAAGAAGCACGGAGACCAAAGGAGAAAGAGCGGAGAGCCGTACCTCATCCACCCCATCGCAGTCGCCGAAATCCTGATGTCCTTCAATATGGATGCCGACACGGTCTGTGCCGGTCTTCTCCATGACACAATCGAGGACACGGGAACAACCGAGGAGGAGATAGCCTCCCTCTTCGGCAAGGAAGTCGGTACGATGGTCCAGGCTGTAACTAAAATCAGCCGTATCACACAGGACAAATCAATTCAGGAAGCCGAAACCATCAAGAAGATGTTCTTTGCAATGAGCAAGGACCTGAGGGTCATCCTCATCAAGCTCTCCGACAAGCTCCACAACATGCGTACCCTCTCCGGACTCTCAAGCGAAAGGCGCATCGCGTACGCACGTGACTGCCTCGACATCTTCGCGCCCATTGCGGACAGTCTTGGTATGCAGACACTCAAGAGCGAACTCGAGGACCTCTCTCTCAAGGCCCTGAAGCCCGAGAGCTACGACTACATCAGCACATATCTTCTGGAAAGAAAGAGCGAATACACGGCCTTCATCAAGCAGGTATCGAAGGCGATAGAGGAAGCATGCAAAAAAGAGGGGCTTCAGAACATCGAAGTCTCGGGAAGAGTAAAGCATGCCTACTCCATCTACATGAAGATAAAGAAGAGGAAGAAGGAAATCGACGAGATTTACGATATCCTCGGTATCCGCGTAATCTGCAACACAACAGTCGAATGCTACACGATTCTCGGTATAATACATTCGATGTGGCTTCCCATCGAAGGCAGATTCAAGGACTACATCGCAATGCCCAAGGCCAACAACTACCAGTCGCTACATACGACTGTTCTCGGGCCTCAGAACAGGCACCTCGAAATCCAGATCCGCACATGGGAGATGCATAAGACTGCCGAGGAAGGTGTTGCCGCACACTGGGCCTACAAGGCCGCAAGCGGAAGTGAAAGCGGAACGTGGAAGAACATGGACTCAATCAACTATCAGAAGATAGTGAAGAAGATAAAGTCCTGGTCCAAGGAAATCTCCGAAAGCGAAGACTACATGGAGGAAATCAAGAACGAGCTCCTGAAGGACTCCATAGTCGTATTCACTCCGCAGGGTCATGTAATCGAACTCCCAGTCGGCTCGACGGCGCTGGATTTTGCCTACAAGATTCACACCGAAGTCGGTAACCACTGCTCGGGAGCAAAGGCAGACGGCTCAATCATTCCTCTCAACAGGCCGCTGCAGAATACACAGATAGTCGAAATCATGACATCTCCGTCGG
Source organism: Sphaerochaetaceae bacterium (assembly GCA_963626615.1). Classification (GTDB taxonomy): domain Bacteria; phylum Spirochaetota; class Spirochaetia; order Sphaerochaetales; family Sphaerochaetaceae; genus Ornithospirochaeta. Next base: position 14,436 of record CAVFYD010000003.1, on the reverse strand, counting down.
CGCATCCGAACCAGCAGTGGCTCGAGGCCGCGGCATCATCTTCGACTAAGAAGAAGATAAAGGCCTGGCTGAATAAATACCAGAGCGCAAATGTTCCTGAAATCAAGCAGCCGGAAAAGCCGGTTCCCCTGCAGCCGGTGAAGAAGGAAACGGCGATGAGCAACCCGCAGAAGCTCATCAACGGCACCCTCTCATATATCTCGCAGGAATCGAAGGGAACACTGATGGTCGGAGAGGACAGCAACATCATGTATTCGTTTGCAAAGTGCTGCAACCCGATGCAGGGCGACGATGTCGTGGCATACATCACACGGGGCAGGGGCTATATCATACACCGCAGAGACTGCTCCAATCTGAGGCACATGGCGGAAATCAACGAAAGAACGGTCTCCGTAAAATGGACAGGAGATGAGATGATGAAGCACTACCACATCATCACAAAGATCGATTCAGACATCTTCGGCCAGATAGAAAATGCTGTTAAGTCTCACAACGCCAGACTGAGAAAGGGAAAGCTCGACATTGACGGCAACAGACTCTCGGGAGACTTCACGATAATCGCGGAGAACGAGGAGGCAATAAGAAAGTGCACAACCTCGATCCGTCTCATTCCGACAGTCATAGAGCTTACAGGAGCATCAGGCTCGTAAAGGAAATGCACGATACCCCTCCGTATCAGAGTACCGTCAATGAGACGAAGTGCAGAAGAGAAGCCTGGAGGACAACCGGATTTCCCGGCAGCCGTTTACACTTCAACGTCTGTCTTCCGAGGTGTTCACTGCAGGGGCAGCATATTCTGTGTCAGTCGGATGAGTCCATCAATCCTTCGTCTTCAGGATGTCTATATCGGGAGAGTAAATCATATCATCCGGTATTCTGTCTTTCCGGATGAACATCAGCATGTACACCGGATAATATGTAATCTTTGTTTCAACGCTGACATTGGCATTTGAAAGAACAACGGCCTCTTCAAGATTGTATTCCGGATTCGCCATTACCCTGTCCAGAGCATGATGCTTCATATAATCTCTGCCGGACTTCACATCAACGGGAACAACCCTGCCGCCACAGCTTATGAGGAAGTCGGCTTCTCCCTTCTTCCTGCTGTTGAAATAGCAGAGCCTTTCAAAACCATGGGAGCGCAGTTCCAGTGCAACGAAATTCTCATAGACAGCACCATAGTTTATGTCCGTCTCTCCGCTGAGAATCCTCAGCTGAATATTATCCGCATACATGGAACAGAGCAGCCCCACATCGGAGAGGAAGAGCTTGAAAAGCGTCGATTTCTCGCTCAGACGGAGAGGAAGAAGAGGTTCTTCAGCATTGTAGACAGGAACTGCGACACCTGCTGCCTTCAGCCATTCAAAAGTATTTTCATATCTATCTCGCTTTGCTTCCCTGTCGAGGTGGTTAAGAACAAAGCGGCGATTAATGCTATCGAGTTCTCCCGGGATAGCATCGAAAACCCCGGTTATTCTGAGCTTTCTGTCGATGCTTTCATACTTCACGATATCTTCCCGGTATCGCCTTACTATATTCTCCTGTTCCCTGACTGCATCGGCAATATTCTTTGTTTCTATGTACTTTGCAACTACAGCCGGCATCCCCCCGATAACAAGGTACAGCCTGAAAAGTTTCAGCATTGCCTCATGAATATAAGCATCAACAGGAATTCTTTCATCAAATGAACGTTTCAGAAGAGCAAAGATGTTTTTTCCTACACCGTTTGCAATACAGAACTCTTCGAAATCAAGGGGAAACATCTTTATGGAGTCCATATACCCGACAGGCATAGATTTTACATTATAGAGTTCAATGCCAAGCAGCGAACCGCTCAATATGTATTTGTAGCTTCCTTCCTGTACAAGATATTTTACTGCAGTGACAGCTTCCCTGCATTCCTGTACCTCATCGAAGAAGAAGAGAACATTACCCTTCTCCAGTTTTTCTCCGGCAAGAAGAGAAAGACGGGAAAGAATATCATCCGGATCGGAAGAAGTGGTGAATATAGCCCTCGCCTGACTGTCGGAAAGAAAATCTATCTTGATGAACTGTCCGAAGCATTCGCGACCGAGTTTTTCTATCAGAAAGCTCTTACCACACTGCCGTACCCCATCGACAAGAAGGCATTTTCTGTCTACAGACTCAAGGAAACGTCTGATTTCGCTTTCAGCTTTTCTTTCAAGAACAACGTGGGAAATAAGTTCTTCCACAATATGATGTTGGAAAATATTGCCACCTTTTGCAAGGATTTTTACGCCACTTTTGCCACCTTTTGCACAAGTTTTAAGCCGCTTTTTGCCACCTTTTGCTTTACTCTATGCAGTGAATGACCTCGGGAAGAAGCTGTTTCTTACGGCTCATGACACCCGGCATGTCATAGACAGAGGGTGCAATTTCAGACCATGGGAAACGCCGTGTGTACTTGGTCTTTGTCGTGAGAAGAATGCTCTGTTCCCTGATGACGTCGGTAATCATGAGCATAGCCCAGTCGAAGCCTCTGCTCTCCTTTATGTCGTTGAGGGCAGCCAGGTACTTATCCATATATGACGGATAGTCGCTTGTCGTGGTCACTTCACACTGACCGATGGCAAACTTCATACCCTTCTCAGAATATTCCTTGAAATCAGCTTCGATGGCAGATTTCGGCTCACGGGATGAAAGCGAGTTGATGACGGAGAAGAGTTTTGTTCCGAATGCATTTATGTCGTATTCGCCAGAAATCGCAGCGAGGGCACCGGCACTTGTCTTGTCTATCTGGGTAGTAGTAGGAGACCTCAGAACAAGGGTGTCCGACATGATACCGGTAAGAAGAACACGGGCAGTCGTCTCGTCAGGAACGATATTGTGTCTCAGATACTGCTGATAAACAATCGTACAGGTGCTTCCGAGAGGCTCCGCATCTATGAAGATGGGGAGACTTGTCTTCAGTGCATCAAGCCTGTGATGGTCTATGATTTCAACGACCTGGGCCTCCTCTATCCCCTTTATGCTCTGTGCGGTTTCATTGTGGTCCACAAGAATTACACTGTACTGTGGCTTATGGAGAAAACAGCGGCGTGTGACGTAGCCCACGAACTTCTCTTCATCGAAGACGGCAAGGCCTCTTAGATTGGAGGAAGTGAGGTCTTCCTTCGCATCTTCGAAGAAGTCATTGACGTTCAGTCTCCTGCCCTGCTTACCCATAATCGTGGAGACGGCAGGCGTCATTCTGAGTCTTCTCTCGACCTCGGCTGTCCCGAGCTCGGTGAGATAGACAGTTCCGTCATACTCCGAGAAATCTATGTCATCGCAGGAAGTTGAAGCCGAGATGATGAGTGCTGGAACGCCCACCTTCATGGCATGCTCGATATACCTCTTGCGGTAACCCATGACGACAATGGAATCCCTGCGGTTATCTACAAAGCGGCAGAAGTCCTCGTATGCTGCGGCACCGGCGAGAATGGATGCCGTGAAGCTCTCCTTACCTCTCTTTATCATCTTTCCGGGAATTACCGCTTCGATGTTCGAGACAAGAAAATCATAATGGGGAATCTCCTCGGCATTGTCCTTCAAAAACCAGCTTGTTATGTCGTCGATACTCAACAGTCCTATGAACGAATCATTGTCGAAAACGGGAAAGGCTGAAGGATGGTTTTCATTGTAGGTTTTGACAAGATTATAAATCGGAGCCTTAGCCTCGACCCTGTCCACGGGCTCAAGCATTACATCCCCCACCTTCGGTCTCACGTCCTTCATGTATGGAGGTGCAGCAACGCCGAGAAGCGAGAACTGCTTTTCGACGGCTTCGCTCATGTGACCGCACCTGACGGCATGATAACGGCTGGTATTGTCTATACGGTTCTTGAGCTCTGCGTAGCCGTAGGCTGAGCAGATACTGTCGAGATCGGGATTACGGTGACCTGTGATGTAAATATCCTTCATGGAGACGAGTGTATAACAAAAAACTCAAACAGAATACTCATACAAGAAGGGAAAAGTGACTATAATGGGAACATGCAGAATATTCTTGTTGTTGTAGATATGCAGAATGATTTCGTATCCGGCGCGCTCGGAAACAAAACAAACGAAGAGATAGTCGCTCCTTTGAAGGAGAAGATTCTCTCCTTCGAAGGCAGGGTAATCTATACGCGTGACACCCACAGTAAGGACTATATGTCCACCGAGGAGGGAAAGAACCTCCCCGTTCCCCACTGTATAAAGGGAACATGGGGCTGGGAGATTATCGCCCCCCTCAAGGACATAAGAGATTGTATGGTCATAGATAAGCCCACATTCGGCTCCACAGTGCTGGGAGAGGTACTGAGAGGACTCGATGAAAAGGAGAAGGTCGCCACAGTCACGCTAATGGGCCTCTGTACCGATATCTGCGTAATATCGAACGCGTTTGTGGCAAAGGCATTCCTTCCGGATGCACATATCGCTGTTGATGCATCCCTCTCTCGTGGAGTCACCCCCGAAAGCCACAGGACGGCACTTCAGGCAATGAAGGGCTGTCAGATTGAAATCATAGGAGAATAAAACAATGAAAGTAGTTGTTGCAAACGACCACGGAGCTGTTGAAAGAACAAAGGAAATACTTGAACACCTTGAAAAAAGAGGTATTGAATACACATTCCTCGGTACCCTCGAAGAAAAGAGCGTGGACTACCCGGACATGGCGGAAAAAGCAGTTCTGGAATACCGCAGGGGAGGATACGACTACGGAATTCTGCTCTGCGGAACAGGTATCGGGATATCTCTTGCGGCAAACAAGATGAAGGGCATAAGATGCGCTCTCGTTCAGAACAGATATGCCTCTGAAAAGACGAGAGAGCACAACAATGCCAACTTCATCGCTTTCGGCGGACGTTTCGAATACCCGGAACCGATAACCGACATACTCGATGCATTCCTTGACACCCCGTTCTCGAATGAAGAAAGGCACATCAGGCGCATAGAGAAGATGATGGCACTTGAAGGAAAATGACTGATGCGCTCCGGATTCTTCCGGAGCCTTTCTATTCAGAAGAACCTGTTACTGATCTGAGGAAACGGAATTACAGCCGGCTGTTTCTCCCTGTGCTCTCCGATAAGCTTCTCCATCCAGACCATATCGTACCAGCGGGAGAACTTGTAACCGCAGCTGTGGAAGCATCCGACTTTTGAGTATCCCATCCGGGCATGAAAACGGATGCTGTCGAGAGAGAGGTATTCGTCCTCCTCATCGACCGACGCAATGCATGCGTTGATGTTCGTGATGTTCATTGCCTCCAGGATTTCCTCAAGCTTCTCAAGAAGCATTCTCCCCACTCCCTGCCGTCTCATAGTCCTCTCGAGGTAGATTGTGCTTTCGACATCCCAGTCATAGGCAGCTCTCTCCTTGAATGAATTAGCATAGGCATAACCGACTGTTCTTCCGTCCTTCTGGGCAACGATGTAGGGATAGAATGAAGATATGGTCCTGATTCTTTCCCGAAATTCTTCGAGAGACGGTACTTCATTCTCGAAGGAGACAGCGGTATCTGAAACGTAATATGAATAGATTGAGAGAAGAGATGCCGCATCTTCTGCGGTAGCAGGTCTTATTACAATGTCACTCATGGCTTCTCCTTCGGGAAAGAAAAAGGAGGGATACGCAATGCACTTCCCTCCCTTCTGTTATACTCGTAAATCAGAGAACAACGCCGTCCTTGAAGATTGAAATCTCCGAGTAGCCGTTCTCCTCGTTCTTAGTTCTCTTACCGGATGCAACATCAAGTATGAAAGAGATGAAGTCATCCGTAACTGCTTCTGGATCCTCTGTGAGCATCCTTCCTGCATTGAAGTCAATCCAGTTGGACTTCTTCTCTGCAAGAGGTGTGTTCGTTGCAATCTTTACAGTCGGTACAGGAGAGCCGAGCGGAGTGCCGCGTCCTGTCGTGAAGAGAATCATGTGAGCACCGCTTGCTGTCTGCACAGTTGTCGATACGATGTCGTTACCGGGGCCTGAAAGAAGATTAAGACCCTTCTTCGATACTCTCTCACCGTACTTCAGAACACCGCTGACAGGAGCAGAACCACCCTTCTGAACGCATCCGAGTGACTTGTCCTCAAGTGTCGTTATACCGCCGGCCTTATTGCCCGGGCTCGGATTCTCGTAGACAACCTGTCCGTGTGATACAAAGTAATGCTTGAAGGCATTGATCATGTCGACAACCTCGTTGTAGACCTCTCTGCTTTCAGCTCTGTCCATGAGAACCTGCTCTGCACCGAACATTTCGGGAACCTCTGTAAGTATTGCAGTTCCTCCGATGGAAACAAGTGCGTCCGTAAGTCTTCCGACAAGCGGGTTTGCAGTGATACCGCTCAGGCCGTCAGAGCCTCCGCATTTCATGCCGACAACAAGACGGGAAGCAGAAACGACAGCTCTGGTGTCGTTCTTCATTTCGGAAGCTATCTCCTTAAGAAGCTTCTTTCCGCTTTCAAGCTCATCTTCCTCGTTCTGGCAGACCATGAACTTCACCCTCGTCCCGTCGACTTCACCAAGAAGTTCCTTGAAGGAATCCATGGTGTTGTTCTCGCATCCGAGACCGATTACAAGCACTCCGCCTGCATTCGGATGATGAACGAGTCCCGAGAGAATCTTACGTGTATTCTCATGATCTTCACCCAGCTGCGAGCAGCCGAATGGATGAGTCCAGGCGTGAACGCCGTCCTCGAGGCCGAGGTTCTCGTTACCCCATGCTTCGAGAGTCTTCGAAATCTGGTTGACACAGCCGACTGTCGGGACAATCCAGAGAGCGTTTCTGATGCCGATTCTGCCGTCCTTCCTCTCGTATGCCTTGATGCAGGGACAGCCGTCACTGAGACGCTTACTTACTGTCGACTTGAAATCCTCGAAGGACTTCTCGGCAGTTTCCTCGTCATAGTGATACTCGGCTTCTTCGCTCAGCTGAGTCTTGATGTTGAAAGTGTGAACCCACTCACCTTTCTTGATGTCTCTCTGTGCTCTTCCGATGGGATAGCCGTACTTGATGACTCCCTCCCCTTCGTGTATGTCTCTGAGTGCCACCTTGTGGCCGGCCATGACATCAGAGAGGATGGTAATCGGGCTCTCTTCCACGATATCGACTTCGCCTGCCGTCAGCGGTTCGAGCGCGACGGCGACGTTGTCTTTCGGGTTTATTTTATAAAGCTTAACCACAGACTTACTCCACGATAGTCTTCATGGCTTCTGTCATGCCGACTGTCCAGATCTTCTCGAGATCCTCTCTGACGAGAGCTTCAAGACCTTCAACCTGGGTAAGATCCTGTCCCCACCACTCGCTCTTCTTAAGAACAGCAGAAGTAACTTCAGCAGCCTTCTTGCCTACGCAGCAGTAGTCCTTTGAGTAGAGGTCAGCAAAGAAGTCGACAGCATCAGTATCCTTGATCTGGTACTCGACACCGTCTCTTGTTCCGAAGTAGCCGTTCTCGTTCTTCTTTCCTTCGTAGAATGCGATGAGAGCAGCAAGCGAGAATACAAGTGTCTTCGGGAGAGAACCGAACTTCTCGATGTAGCCCAGAAGTGACGGAAGGTCTCTTGTCTTGAACTTGGATGTGCTGTTGAGGCTGATGGACATCAGCATGTGAACGACACATGGGTTGCGGAAACGGTTGAGAACGTCAGCAGCATAACCTTCGAGGAGAGTCTTGTCTCCGTCCATTGAAGGAATGATTTCCTTGAAGAGTCCCTGATCCATGAAGGAAGAGACAAGCTTGTCGTTCATGCATTCCTCGATGGTGTTCTTGCCTGTGAGGTAAGCGGCGAGGACTGTCATCGTGTGTGTTCCGTTGAGGATTCTGACCTTTCTTGTTCTGTAGAAAGTCATGTCATCTGTCCAGACAACGTTGAGGCCGGCCTTACCCGTCGGGAGTTCATCCTCGTGGCTCTTGTGTGTGTATTCGATAGCCCAGAAGAGGAACTTCTCTGCACAGTCGAGGAGGTTGTCCTTATAGCCGAACTTCTCGCAGAATGCGTCAGCTGTTGCCCTGGGGTAACCCGGAACGATTCTGTCAACGAGTGAGCAGCAGAAATCGCATGACTCGTCAACCCACTTGATGAAGTCCTCTTCAAGGCCCCACTCTGTGGCATGCTGGAGAACATACTTATGGAGGAACTGGCCGTTCTTGTCGATGAGCTCGCACGGAATGAAGATGAGGCCCTTGTTTCTGTCACCGCCGAATGTCTTGTATCTTCTGTAGAGGAATGCAGTGACCTTGCCGGGGAAGGATGCCTGCGGCTTATCGTCAAGCTTCACGCTCGGATCATATGCGATACCAGCTTCAGTTGTGTTGGAGAAAACGAATCTGAGAGTCGGAATGTCAGCAATCGCGATGTACTTCTCATATTCGGAGTACGGATTGACACAGCTGTCGACGGATGTGATGACTCTGTCTTCCTCGACCTTCTCGCCGTTCTCGACACCGCTGAGGATAGTTGTGTAGATACCGTTCTGGGCATTGATCATGTCCCCCATACCGCGCTCGAGCGGCTGGACCATAATGACAGAACCGTTGAAATCTGTCTTCTCATTCATGACATCAATCTGATAGTCGATGAATGCTCTGAGGAAGTTACCCTCGCCGAACTGTACTGCTTTGATAGGACGCACTGTCTTCTTAACAACTTCGTTGATTGCTTTCATAGCACTCTCCTTTTTTATGCCGGATTCAAAGAAAATGGGCATAGGTATTAAAAGTGTAGTTTTCTCGCTCTATAAGGTCAATAAAATCGATTGTTTCTATTCTTTCCACTTTTTGAACAAACCCGATACAGATATGGAAATATCTGATGGGTGTACACATGGGAAATGACAGAAAAAGAGAGGCCTGACGGAAGATCTCCCAGGAACAACAAAGTAGACACAAAAGAAAAGCCGGAAACACTCCCCTGTCTCTTTTCTCTGTCACCATCCCATCATGTACCGGATTCTCATTTCTCCCTCCGAATCCGAAGATAATTATATCCCCTCATCAATAGGAAATAAACGACGGAAAATGTGACAATTAAAATCGTTATCAGAAATTAGCGAACAGTGAGACTGCAAATTTTCACAAAGCAAAATGCACCCTCCGACAAAACAGAGGGCGCGGGTAAAACAATAGTCTGTGTTAGCTATCTGGAGGATAGGTAACAACTGTTGTTTGGAATATACATTTCCAATAGAAGAAATATATTCAGATTCAAAATACCTCTTACTTCTACCTCTCCTCTTCCGAGGTGAAGTAGAAGATTTGAATCCAAGATTAAACTGTAATAGTCCTGAACAAGTTCTGATTACGTCGTAGGAGTAGCTTCAACATTTTGTGTTTTATTTTTACAGACTGTAATCAAATCACCGGAGACAGTATTCTTAACCTTGAGATCCTGCTTACCATTATTGATGATAGTTGCCTTCATTGAATACCATGATTTACCCGCTCTTGAATCAACAAGAAGGATATCTCCGAGAGCTGTGCTCTTTGTTTCGGAGAAGGTGTTGTTCTTAATTGTTGCAGTCATTGTGCATCCACTATTTTTGTTAACTACTCTCATAGGAGCAGAATAATCATATCCACTAATTTTGGTATCGGAGGTACCACATCCCTTGAATGTACAACTTTCAACTGTGACTTTTACATCTCCCATTCTATCAGAAGAGATATTTACAGGTCTTACAACATTTTCGAAACTACAGTTTGATACTGTAACGCTTGATGCAAGACTGGTATGTATAGCATCCGTATTACAATTCTCTGCGAAGCATCCATTCAATGTGATATTGATGGTTCCTTTATTATAATTATCAGCACCTCTGTACATAAGAAGACCTGCGTTATACCCATTACCGTCAACACTGCAGTTATTCATCGTAATGTTGACAGTCTGGTTACTACCAATCAATTCTCCTTCTCCCCACACAGTAAGGTTTTTAGCATCGTTGATGACAATATTAACATTTGCACTTGAATCAACATATTCAGGATTGTTTTTGTAGGTGTAAACAGAGACATCTCCCGAAAACGTTGCACCGTTGGCATTAATTGTCACGGAACCGTTAATCTCTGGGTAATGAGCATTGCTAAGTGAGATTTTATTCGTCAAGACCTCAACTGTTTTTTCTGATTCATCAGTAGCCTTTACAGCAGCATGTACAGCATCTTCAAAATCAGAATAATAGATTTCTCCAATCCTTGCCTCAGGGAATACGATAGCATCACCTTCTTTCGTCACAGTGCATGTGTCATTAACTGCACCGGTTACCAATACAGGATAATCATCTCCATCCTGATAGATATAGAGTCCCTTTCGTACAGATGATTCATTTGGTACTTCAAGGGTAACGTTATCAAGCTCGACGGTTGTGCCATAAGGATAGGAAGAAGCGTCTCTATCTCCTACAACAAGTGCAGCAAGAGGAACTTCATTGCCCTGGCCCCAGTTACCATTCAGATAATCTCCTGAATCATAGTAATTAGTTTTAGTACCTGTTGATATGATTGTAGAGTTGCTGATTTTCTTCTCATGCGTTGTATCTGCACTGCGAAGAATAATTCCCTGTCTCTGACCACTGATTGTTGAACCGGAAATCAGAACTGTAGACGGAACATTGCAGAGAATACCGACATTATCTTCGCCATCGCCACTTGATGTAATTGTTAATGTCGAATTCTCAATCTGGATGCTTACATATGTTCCATTCGGATCAGAAGCGTTTGTTCCGATACCAAAGGCACCGTTAATATCGAGGCTGGAATCTTTTACCTCAAGACTTGCAGGGTTTGCCCCATTGACGAGGAAGATACCGGCAAAGCAGGATGTTACATCAAAATCAACATTATCAAGGACTAGTGTTGAGTTTTTGTAGGCAGAGAAAATATTATTTGAGTGTTCGCCAACAATCGAACCATCCTTGAATACTACTTTATAAGGAGAAGAACCTTCAGGAAGTTTAATTACTTCAGTACCTGTTGAGGAACTGATTTTAATAGTCTTTCCATTGAGGTTAACTGACTTGCCTGTTGAAATTTCAATGCTGTCAGTCATTGATACATCTTTCAAGACTGTTATCTCCTTGGTATCAGATTCCAGAGCAGCCTTAAGGGAGGAATATGTTGAGCCATTACCATCAACAGCAACAATACTCTGAGAAAGAACAAGGTATGTACTGAAGTGGAAGACCTTGAATTTCAGTTCACCGGTTGTTTTATCATAACTGACAAATTCAGGTTCCTTACCTGTTGATGAGCCTACATACTTTATAGTCGGATTCTCTGTAAGGCCTGTTGTGATATTAGTCGTAACGACAACTCCCTCTTCCGTCGTAAATGTTGAATTGTCTGCTGCACCGTCCAGTGTGAAGCTGAGACTTGCAACTGCTGCGCCTTCACTTGTTTCTACGCTGTATGAAGTTGAAGCTGATTCAATTGATGTAGACTCAACCTTGAGAGTGAGACTCGTATTCGTCCCCATATTAATGGATCCTGCGGGGAATTCGACTGTTGTCTTGCTGTTATTAGTTGTTCCTGCAGGTGTTGAAGCAACCTCAAGTTTTACTGCTTCCTTGTTCTTTCCATTTTCAACTGTCACCTCAAACGGATCGGATGTAGCTGAAATCATACCGCCTTCTGCTTCGATAGCTGCAGCCTGTTCTGTTTCCGTGATGGTTCCGCTGACTGTTGTGGTGAGGTTATCATAGACGTTGATGTACTTTGAAGCCTTTGCGGCTGTATATTCTGTCCCGTTTGATGTTCCAGTAAATACAACTTCAACCTTATACCTGCCTGACGTAACTGCAGTACCAGTCTCTACCGTGGTTGTGACATCCTCACTTGATGAATTGTAAACCTTAACAGTCTTTGTATATTCACTTCCTGAATACTCTTTTCCATTCTTGTCAACAATCTTGATGTCATCCTTAACAACGATATTACCTTTAGCAGTCTGACTCGGCTTCACTGTAATCTTTACATTGTGATTTGCAACTGTGATTGTCTGATTCTCAGCAGTTCCCGAGCAGATGAGAACTGTACCTTCAGTATCGGAATAACCGAAAAGCTCGAAGTTCCATGCTCCCTGAGAAAGAGCCTTTGTCATCCAGTTGCCTGTGGAATCTTTCTCCAGTGCAATCTGAACATCTGTTGCACCTGTTGCAAGACCCTTGTCAGCTTTTTCAGCTGTATACTTCCAGACCTTGACGTTTGCAATGTCGAAATCATTCTCTGCGACGAGAGATCTTGCTGTGCTCTGTGTTCCTGTAAGGCTTACGCTTACGAGTTCATCAGAGAAGCTTGCCTGAGGACTGCATGCGACGAAGGCAAACAGACCTATAAGGACGATTGAAAAAATGTTGAAAATTCTCTTCATAATTCACCTCTTATTTCCCAATTTATATTTCCTTTTTTGTTCTCATGTTATTTCCCCTCCGAAGACCTGGACATCGAAGGAATTGACTATGTCACCGTTGAAGACGACACATGTCACTGTGTATGTTCTGTAATCGCTAGCTGTGAAATCGAATGTGGCAGTCTTTCCGGAGATTGTCGTCACACTCTTTAATAGATTGTCATCGAGGAGCCACTCGATTGCTGTCATATTCGACTTGCTGTCAAGCGTAAATGTTGCTCTGAAGATTCCTTTTTCTCCGCTGACGGTGAGAATACCTTCAGGCTCGGCAGTCCCTGCTTCTATATCGAAGGAACCATCCTGTCCCTTCTCGCCTTTTGCCCTAATGTAAAGACATTCACTGCAGACTTCGTCTTCACCGACTTTCTCCCAATGGTGTTTTTCTTTATCAGCTTGATAATCACAGTCAGAACACTTATGCCAGTGATAGTTCTCATCGTATCCGGTCCATTCCCAATCTTCGATATCATGACTGTACACATCACTGTATCCCTGACCGCAGACCGAGCACTTCTTCTGGTGACCATTCTTCCCTGCTGATGTTAATTCACCCGAATCCACATGTCCCTTAGCCTCGATTACGTATGTGCTGATATCTTCTATCTCGATGGTACAAGCAGAATCGGAGAAATTGTGCTTGCATACACTGCAGGACCAGTATTCCTTCATACCGTTCTCTTCGCATGTAGCATCCACAGCCGGGTGATGAACAATCGTATGAGGCGTTTTTTCTCCAAAGTAGAACGTCTCCGTTCCCTTACTGCCGCAGATACACGAGTAGCAGTAAAGGGAGGGAGATGTACATGTAGCATTACTTATCAGGTATTCAGTTCCTGTGACTTTCTCTGTATAGGAATGTGCTGCCTTTTCTGTTGTTGCATCACAGCGGCTGCATTTATGCCAGTGATAATTGCCGTCCTTTTCATAGACGGAGTAATTCCAGTCATGACCGAGAGGCTCTCTTCCCTTCTGCACTTCTTCAAGTGTCGTCTCGTTGATACCGTTTGCATCCCCGAAGAGTTTGAGACAGTCCTCGCATGAATAGTACTTCGAGTTGCCCCATTCTGTGCAGTTCGCTTCTGCCTCCGGATGCTCTGTCAATCTGTGGCCTGTCGGGTCATTGTAGTCACATCTGTATGTGCAGTCGCAGAGCGTGCACTCCATGACTGTATAGCCTCTCGTCGTGCATGTGGCATCTATCTTCTCGAGTTCTTTCCACTCATGAGTGTGGCCTTCTGTCGAGAGAGGCTCTGTGTCCTCATACTTCTCTGTTCCGCAGACTGAACAGGTGTACTTCTTTCTTCCGCTTTCTGTTGAGGTTGCCTTCTTGATTGTCTCACCGCTGTTCCAGCTGTGTCCTGCGGCATCCTTTGTCTCTCCGCAGAGTTCACATTCGTACCAGACACATGTTGCTGTCGTCGAGTATTCGGTTCTCTTCCATTCATGTTCCAGTGCTGATATTTCAAGCTCTGCTCCTGTTATCTCTTTTGTCCTGTCTTCTTCAGAGAAGAGCTTATGACAGACAGAGCATTCCCAGTGTGCAAGCGTTCCTTTCACACCGCATCGGGGCTCTGTCTTATCAACAGAACGGAGACTGTGGCCTTTTGCTTCGGTTGTTGTCTCTGTTATTCCGTGGTCTGGGTTCCTGTCGGAGAAAAGCTCATGGCACCTCAAACATTCCCAATAGTCTCTTGTTCCACCTTCAGTGCATGTTGCCTCGACGGCATCATGATGAATCGAAATGTCATGGCCGAGTGCCGGTATTTCCCTGTATGTCGTGTAGTCACAGTGCTCGCAGGTATCGTATTCGTACCAGCCCTTCTCCGTACATGTCGGCTTCTTCCCTTCATGATGGACGTATCTGTGCCCGCTCCATCTCGGACTTATCTTCCTGTTGTGTTCGGTTATCGGGTCACCGCTCTTCACCTCTTCACTTGTTCCTTCGATGAACCATCCGAGAAACTCCATCCCTTCCTTCTCGACTGAGGGCAGTTCTCCCCATACCGAGCCCGGGGCTACGCTGTCAACTTCGATGTTGATGAGAGCTG
>CAVFYD010000002.1:0-78504 GCA_963626615.1 Sphaerochaetaceae bacterium | reverse complement strand
ACCCGGTACATAGCGGAAGAACAGAGGAAGGTTGGTCTCCCTCTGGACAACATAGATCAGTCTTACCTCATTCGAAATCTTCCCGTTATGGTTGCTTATTGCAGTAAGAGGAAAATGAATGCTGTTAGGGAGCCCCGTGGAGTCTATCAGTATCTCCTCTCCGTCCTTTCTCTTCTGGACAACATCCTGCAGGTACTTCTCGAAGAACGAGCGGTATGACCATTCTTTCCCGATGGCAGAAAGAAGGTCGCTTATCCTCTGACTCGAGAGATTGGCATTAGGATAGAGAATGCGGGCATAGTTTCCCTCGAACCAGTCCCCGGCATAGCAGTTTGAAATGCTGGAGAGGACATAGTACATGACCATTGCCCTGACTGAATCCGTGTTACCGTAATCCAGGGCACCGATTGCATCGTAGAGGTTATTATCTCTGATGAACCGGTCAATGAACCAGGAATCTCCGAAATCGAGAATCAGCTTCTCTTTCCTGTTCTTCCTCTTTATCGGAGGATATGAGGAAGCATCAACCTCAGAATACGTATCCGTTGTGACATCATAGGAAAAATAACCTCTTTCCCTGTTGTGGTAGATGTGATTTTCCTCATCTATGACACGTCCAAGCGGAACCTGAATCGAGCGGACCTTGTCTCCTTCTCTCTTGCCGGAACATATCTTTGCATATTTGATTCCGTTCTTTATGTCATAGCCTATAGTCATGGTCACCTCGTTTTTATAATAATTTAGATTCTAACAACACTATAACTTAAAACTCTATGAAAAGCAACATCAAAATCGAAAATAATTTCAGTAAATATATCGGATTATTAAAAAAGGACGGGCCAAAAGTCCGTCCTCGTTAATGGGGGTTATTAGAAAAACTCAGAGGGAAATATAGATCAATTACATCCGGTGCAATCTGAGCACTCATGTTGGGCCGGTCGCTTGTAACATATACAAGAAGTTTACCGCCGAATTCCTTTTCCAGTTCCCTGTATAATCCCAGGCGATCAGTAAACATATGCTTCTCCTGACTGATAATCTTACTTAACGGGATACCGATCCTGCAGCCGTCATCGATAACATCATTGTCACTGTCCTTATGGTAACACAGCAAGAGGCGACTAACCACAGATATTGAAAAGATGTCCGGATTGAAAATGCAGTTATCCCGGTCGGGGTCTCCGTATATGTGCCCTTTACTTTCCGTTGACTTCCTCGGGCCTTCTGTATGTCGGAACGACTTCCCTCATGACACTTCTGACTTCCTCCGCCGTCATATCTTTCCTCACGGCATCTTCAAGCTTATCGAGCTTACTCCTGATTTCTTCCTCTGTCAGAGGCTCATCCTTCTCGATGAAGATGAGGTTGTTGTCTGTCTTCGTCAGCGTCTCGCTTCTGATGAGAAGCTCCTCGTAGAGCTTCTCACCGGGCCTCAGGCCGGTTTCGACTATCTTCACGCCCCTGGCCCCGCTGAGTCTTATCATATTCTCGGCAAGGTCCATTATCCTGACGGGCTGGCCCATGTCGAGGACGAAAAGCTCTCCGTTATGTGCCATCGCACCGCTTTCGAGTACAAGCGATGAAGCCTCCGGAATCGTCATGAAGTAGCGTGTGATTCTCCTGTCCGTAACGGTCACGGGGCCGCCGTGCTCTATCTGCTTCTTGAAGAGCGGGATTACGGAGCCCGCACTTCCGAGGACATTGCCGAACCTCGTGCATGAATATACTGCCTTTCCGTTCCTTGCACGCGACAGGACCATCATCTCGCACATTCTCTTTGTTGCTCCCATGACGTTTGTCGGGTTCACTGCCTTGTCTGTCGATACCATCATGAATCTCTTCGCGCCGTATTCCTCCGTGAGATCCAGAAGGTTCCTGCAGCCGAAGATGTTGTTCTCGATGGCTTCCTGCGGATTGTCCTCCATAAGAGGAACATGCTTGTGTGCCGCCGCATTTATTATTATATCGGGATGATACCTGAGAAATACCCTTCTGAGGGCTTCCATGTTCGTGATCGAACATATCTCGACATGGAAGTCGAGAGAAGCGCCGTACTTCATCTTCAGTTCCATCTGAAGGTCATAGGCGCTGTTCTCGTAGATATCGAGTACGATGAGACTCTTCGGGGCGTAGGACGCTATCTGACGCGTCAGTTCGCTTCCGATGCTTCCGCCGCCTCCTGTGATGAGCACTGTCTTGTCCCGGTAGTAAGTCTGAGTGGCTTCATTCTCGAGTATTACCGGCTTACGGAAGAGAAGGTCCTCTATCTGGACTTCCCTCAGCTGCTTCTTTTCTCCCGTGAGGGTGACGTTATCAAGAACATCGTAGGTCTTGACCCTGAGGCCGGCAGAAGAATAACGCTCATATACCTCCCTGAGTCTTTCCTGTCCGAGTTCCCTTACCGCTATGATGACTTCCTCAACAGAGTAATCTCTGATGAGCGTCTCCGCTGTCGCATCCTCCCACGATATTACCTTTGCCGAACCCAGGTAGCGTCCGCACTTGTTCCTGTCATCATCGATGAAGATCACGACTTCATACGGGAACTGTCTGTTGACCCTTATGTCGTCGTAGAGCGTCGCCCCGAGGTCTCCGGCTCCGAAGACGGCGACCTTTGTTCCCCTTGCCTCAGTTTCCCTGTTGCTCTTTATTCCGGAGAAGATTCTCAGGATGAGGGAAAGAACACGGCCCCTGAATGTATCGGGAGAAGCGCACTTGTAGCAGTAGCGGTACATCATCCTCATACAGAGCGAGAAGAGCAGATTGAGCGAGAAGAGTGCCACCTTCTTTGCAAATGTTATGCTGCAGACGGGAAGAAGAGAGACAAGGAGGTAGTAAATGCAGAATGCCGCGGCATCTGAAATCATCAGCTTGATGTATGTCTGCACTCCACCGTAGCGGAGTATGTCGCGGTAGACACCGAGTGCATAACGCATTCCGAGTACCGTGATTATTGTAAAGAGCCCATGTTCCGTCACGTCCTTCATCGCCAGTGCATCATTGCCCTTGTAGATGATGAGCATGAATATTTCCACCAGGATGATGATTATGGCATCATAGAGGACGAGTATTTTCCGTGTATAACCTTTCCGTATCTTGTTCATTCTTCGCATCTCTTCTTTTCCGTTTTTACTTTACTCTTGGAGGAAACAGAGGATTTCCTTCCGTGTGTGTGATATCTGTGCCTTCCAGGATCCTTCTCAGAGCCCCGTACCTTTGTCTATGCAGAGCCGGAACACGATGAGAAAGCGTCAGTCCCGGATTTTTCTCTCCGCTTTTCCGGTTCCCCGGTCCCGGCCAGGTGCTTCTTCCTGCCGCTCGGCTTTCCCGGTGCCTGTACCTCACTCTCACCCGGCTCAGCCTTCCGGCTGCACCATCCCCCTACCCCCGCCAGAGACAGGGGGCAGAGATGACATAAGGAGGCACCTTTCTTCTTCATTACCCACTAAAGCAGGCTGAATGTTCAGGCAAGGCTTATATGAAAGGGTACATTAACTTGACGGATAATCCCCCTCCCCCGCACTCTGTCACACAGAGATATCACAATGGGGATATGTTGGAATCCCCACACGGTTAACAATTATCCACTATTTGGACAGTGTTTTCAAACCATATTTTTGACTCTTGCCGGCTTTCCTTTAAGAAGAAACAGCCAATTTGTTCTGTTTCAACGAAATGATTTCTCAAAAACAGACATTTAGTCTTTTTTTCCTTCCCGTGAGAAAAGAGCTGTCCGCAACCGTTCCGGCCGTCATCCGCTTCTCTCTTTCCCTATCGTCAGTTTTCTCCGGCCTTTTTCCTTCGCTTTTTCTTCTCTTTCCCTGCCGTCACTTTCCTCTGTCCTGGCTGCGACTGCGTGATTGTCTTTCCCTTCTTACGCTATCACACACTCAGCTTCTCTCCCGACTGCGCCTTGAGGCGATCATCACTACCGTTCTCTTTCCTCTTCTCTCTCATTTTCCCTTTTCTCGCTCCGGGTTATCGTGAGACTCCGCCGTCTGCGACAAGTACATCTTTATCATTGAGGATGTTTCATGCCGCGATAATCTTCCCGGATTTATCCATCTTCTCTTTCCTCATCACTTATTCCGTTTTCTCTCCATAACTTGCCGCCCGTGTTCATGCTGATACCGTTCACACAGTCTTTCGCTCATCATTTCCGTAACAGGATTCTCATGTGCTGTTTTTGCCTCCAGAGGGAGAAAACACTTGCCTTTTCTCCTTTTTCCGTATGGTATTATAATCAGCATAAGAAAGGAGGTACTCCATTGGCAGGCATCGCCAGAGAATACAGAGACAGCCTCCTCAAGTTCATCTTCGGAAAAGAAGAAAACAAAGAATGGACTCTAAGTCTTTACAATGCTCTCAGGGATTCTGATTCCGCTCATGGGATGCCGGCAGCATCAGATTCAATACCATTGAAAATGTGATTTACATGGGTATGAAGAACGATGTCTCCTTTCTTGTCTCCGGAACAATGAATTTTCTGGAACAGCAGTCAACATACAACCCGAACATGCCGATGAGATTCTTTCTGTATTCGGCAATGGCCTACCAGAAATATATCCATGACGAAGGAGAAGATGATGCTATCTGCGGTTCCACTTTTCTGAAATTTCCTTCTCCGGGATGCATCTGTTTCTACAACGGCAACAGTGAAATCGAAGACAGAAGGGTGCTGAAGCTCAGCGATGCCTTCAACGGACAATCTGACATTGAAGTCAACGTTACGCTGCTTAACATAAATTACGGAAGGAACAAGGAACTCCTTGACAGGTGTAAGCCTTTGAAGGAGTATTCATGGTTCACGACAACCGTAATGAAAAAGCAGAAAGATGGAGTCGAACTGGAAAGGGCAATAGAGGAAACCCTTGAAGAGATGCCTGATGATTTTGTCATCAAGAAATTCTTAATTGCAAATAAAGCTGAGGTGAGAAGTATGTGTCTGACCGAGTTCAATGAAGAAAAATTCAAGGCCAGAGAGAGCTGAAGCCCGTGCTGAAGGCAAGGCTGAGGGCAGATTGGACATGCTTGTGAATCTGGTCAGAAAAGGATTGCTTTCCGAGGACAATGCGGCAGCAGAGGTAAAGATGACTGTCGATGAATTCAGAAAGCAGTTGAGTCAGCTGTCAGCTTCCTGACTTATTCGATATCTCCGGGCCTCAAGATCCGGCTCCGCCTGGTGTGTCTGAATTCCGGTGATGTTATCTGAAGAAAGACGGCCCCGCGCACTCTCGTGAAGCCGGGAGGCAGTTCATATGCTGTCTTCCTGTTGCTGTAAGCGGGATTCAGTTTCACAGATACTCCGATAGCGGCACAGAATTCCGGGACATTCCCCACATATCTGACGCTGCTGAGAACGTGCCTCTCCTGCATCCGGCAGAAGGAAGCTCATCCCCGAATGAGGGTCGAGTCATTCTTCATAGAGCGTTATCTTACTTTTCGTGCTCAGAAGCGTGAGGGCACGACCTGTCTCCTTCTTTCCCGTCGAATGATAAAGCGAATAGAGATCCGAGCCCATGAACCCCTGGATCCTGTCATCCCTGTATGTGAAGTGGAGAGTATACTCCTCCCTGTCCGAATAGAGTATGAGAAGAAGCGTGTCGCCGCTCTTCTCTGTTCTTGCATTATCGGGTTCGAAGGAATAGAGGGAGGAAGCAATCACCTTCTCATCCCCCATCTTTATCTTCCACTCCCTGCCGTCGAGCTTCGAAAGAAGCCTGAGGTAATCCTCCTCGGTTATCTCCTCGGGGGTGACTGCACTGATGAAGGTGAAGACAAAGGCGAAGATTCCTCCTGTCACAAGAGCGGCAATTATAGCGGCGAGGACAATCTTCTTCTTTCTCGGAAGGCCTTCAATTACCTCGCCCAGTGTCTTCGTCTTCTCTTCCTTCTTCGTTTTTGCTGCGGCTTTCTTCTTCCCCATATATAAAGCTTAAGGGGTATTCGGAAAGCGCGCAACCTGTCACCTGCTTTTTTGTTCCTCCCTTCCGTAGAGGTATCTGGTGCAGTCCTCCACTTCCCTGTAAATACGGTCCCTGTCGAGAGTGAGGTATTCGCCGTTCTCGTAGAGTATGCGGCCGTCAACCATCGTCAAACAAACATCACTGCTGTTCATCGCGTATGTTATCTGGGCAAGCGGATTCAGAAGCGGTACGGAATGAGGAGATGAGAGATCAAGTGCGATTATGTCGGCCCTGAATCCCTCAACCAGGGCTCCCGTATCCTCACGGCCCTGGCTTCCTGCGCCGTTTATCGTAGCCATGTCGATGACACTTTCCGGTTTCATTATGACGGGATTCTCCCTTACCCCGTTATGGATGATGGATGCAATGTGCATCTCCTCGAACATATCGAGGTTGTTGTTGCTTGCGGCTCCGTCCGTTCCGAGAGATACGTTTATCCCCTTCTCGAGCATATCGGGTATGCGGGCAATGCCGGATCCGAGCTTGAGGTTGCTCGTGGGGTTGTGAACCACAGTGACATTCCTTTCCTTCAGGAGGTCCATGTCATCATCGGTGAGATGTACGCAGTGTGCTGCCGTCGTGGGAGAGGCGAAAAGGCCAAGCGAATCAAACCACTCTGCCGGCGTCTTACCGTATTTCTCTATGCACTCTCTCTGCTCCTTCGCAGTCTCGGAAAGGTGTATGTGCATCCTCGCACCGCGCTTCAGGGCATCCTCGCTGTAGCGTCTGACGATGTTCGCGTTTGCCGTATACTCGGCATGCACCGCAAAGTCAATCTTCAGTCTTCCGCCGAATGCTCCGTCATATTCATCAAAGAGAGCCTTCGATCCCAGTGCATTCTCGAAGCTGTCATAGTCCTCTTCACTGTTGAAGCATGTTATGCAGCGTGATATCGTGGCTCTTATTCCGCTGTCCCCGATTGTGTCGACTACTGCCGTCGGAATGAGGTACATATCCCTGAAGCATGTCGTTCCGCTCCTTATCATCTCGAGAAGGGCAAGCTCCATGCCGACGCGGATTTCCCTCGCCTTCATCCTGTCCTCTATCGCCCACATCTCCTCAAGCCACTTCTGGAGGGGCTTGTCGCTCCCGAGTCCCCTCATGAGCACCATTGCCGTATGTGTGTGGTCGTTCACGAGCCCCGGCATGAGAATCTTTCCCCTCATGTCCTTCTCTTCTGTGTAGACTCCGTCAGGTCTTGATGTGCCGACCCAGTTTATTCTCTCTCCATCGACCCCGAGGTAGCCGTTCTCCAAAAACTTTATACTGCCGTTCTCTCTTGTGAGTATTCCCGCATTGCTGAATAAGATGCTCATTGCTCTTCTCTTCCTTTGAAAGGATAGTAACACAGTTTTCCTTTTCCTGCATTCTCTCTCCCCTGACTCATTACGAACCCGTATTTCTCAGGTTCCCCGACACCACAGAGGGAGCAAAATGCCACTGTAGAAGACACTTCCGGTTTTACCCGTGAAGAACTTCCTTACACCGGTGTCATAGAGAGTCCTGACTGGGGAATCACGGTCCGTTATCTGCAGCCTTCAATCCATTCCGAGAAGCCTTTCAGCCTTTTCTATCATTGCAAGAATAATCTCTTTCGTGTCATCCGGATTTTCATCAATGACCTGCTCCAGATCCTCTGTATCAGAGATAAAATCAACAGGAAAATCCCTTGCATCTCCCGCCTTCTCCAGGCCTCTCGCCCTGATCTGGAAAAACGAAAGATCGGTAATTGAGACATTTCCTTCCCCTGCACGGTATTCCTCCGGTATGTTGTCATCATACGGAAAGTCCTCAGTCACGACATACTTCGTGCCGCCGGACATGAAATATCTGTTCAGTGTTTCCATGTCGTCAGGATTGAGGACGATTCTTCCATCCTTTTTCCTGAGCTTGTAGACGTAGTCATCATAGATGCAGAGTGCACGCTTCGGAGTGAGCGGCAGAATGTAGAATGTTCCGCATAAGAAATATCGCATCTCAGTGCCTGTAAACGAATCCGGAGAGAGGAGGTTCCCGGGACAGAAAGGATTCTCGCTGAGAACGAAGGAGGAAGATTCGGGAGCCTCAAGGAATACAACCGAGAGATCAAGGCTCAGAAGAGTCTTGATTTCGCTTTCTGTTATTTCGTCCGAAACCTCAGAGACTTTCCGTTTTGAATCCAGATACTTCTCCAATCGTCTTTCAATCAGACTGAAATCCTTCTTTTTCAGAATCTCTTCCCGCTGCTTCAGAGCAAAGCTTTGAAGTCTCCCCAGGCCGGACGGTGCACAGTGGTAAGGAACAAAGATGAGGGTAGACGCGACAAAGCGCATTGTCAGACTGTCGCCGTCATTGTCGCCGTCAATGAGCCTTTCAATCATTTTACAGAATTCCTCATCCTCAGTCGCATCCAGGCCTTCTGCTACCTCTTTCGGGCAGTCGTCAATGAGCTCAAGTGCAAACACCTTCTCGGCACTCTCTTCGCCTACCCTGTTTTCTCCAAGCGACACTACCCTGACATTTCCGTTTCCGTCAGCCCAGTTCCTTGTTATCATAACGGGTAGATAATTGTACTGCACAGTCTTTCCTGCCATCGTCTTCTCCTTTCATCTGTACTGTCTGCTGTAATTCTATCGGAAGATGCCTTCTCAAGAAAGAGATTTATCAGAGCTGTCTCATAAGAGTTTTGCTGATATGCTTTTTCCTCCCAGCAACAGCGCATATCCTTTTCCTTTCAAAACCGGATATTACGGCGGCTGGAGCAGGCTTGTTGCTCTTTTCCTCCATATTTCTTTCTGGTCTAATTTTATTAATCCACAAATGAAGCGATTTCATCTGCTTCAGCCACTTGATGTATCTTATCAACCAGTCATAGTGGAAAAACGGATTTTTTCTACGCCATTTTCTATATCATTACAAAAACACAACAATCTATTCATTTATGTCTTAACAAGTTATCTGCCTTATTTTCACGCCACGTCACCTGTAAATTAATCGGGCCTGCAATTTATCGGGGTCTGACTGACGAATTTATCGGGGTCTGACTGACGAATTTATCGGGGTTTAAATTACATTTAATTACACTGGAAGAAAATATTTTTCTTGCATTTGCTTTCAAATTGTGATACATAAAATGCATGAAAAATTATCTGAACAGACTCATCGATGAAAAGGTTGAAAAGTATCTCCAGACATTCGGGGCCGTTTCGATTGCCGGTCCCAAATGGTGCGGAAAGACAAGCACGGCCGAACACCATGCCACAAGTACATTCTATCTTACACCGACAGACGATGTTCCTGACCCGCTTGTTCTTGCGAAACTCGACCCGACAGTCATATTCAACGGAAGCAGTCCCCGTCTGATAGACGAATGGCAGCTGATGCCGGAAATCTGGGACATGGTCCGCGGTAAAGTAGACAGAAAGGGCGAGAAAGGGCTTTATCTGCTGACAGGATCTTCCGTTACACCTCAACTGAAGGCAGGAAACTGCATCAGGCACAGCGGTGCAGGAAGAATCGGCAGACTGACGATGTCCACGATGTCACTTTTCGAGACCGGAGACTCTTCGGGAGAGGTGTCTCTTACGTCTCTCTTCAATGGTGAAGACGTATCGGGAAGACTCCGAAGTGTGAGACTCTCTGAAATCACCCACTACATCATAAGAGGAGGATGGCCGGGAAACCTCGGCGTTGAAGATGCCGGCCTCATCCCGAAAGATTATCTGGAAAGAATCTACGACTATGAAATCAGAGAGCTCGGTATAAAAAGGATGGACACGGTAAAGTTCAAACGCTTCATGTATTCGCTTGCGAGGAATGAAGCTACCGTATGCTCGGTATCAAGGCTGAAATCAGATTCATCATATAACGGAAAACCACTTGATGATGATACCGTACTTAACTATTTCTCCATTCTCGAAGACCTTTTTCTGAGAGCAGAACAGGAAGCCTTCTCTCCGGATTTCCGTTCAAGAACCAGACTGAAAATCGCACCCAAAAGGCATTTTGCAGACCCGTCACTTGCCGCTGCCATAGTCGGTGCGAATGAAAGTAATCTCCTTAAAGACCTCAGATATCTGGGATTCCTCTTCGAGAGTCTTGCGGAACATGATCTGAGAATATACGCTGAAACCCTGGGTGGAAAGCTTTATCATTACCAGGATTACAATGAAGATGAAGCAGATGCCGTAATAGTTCTCCCTGACTCAAGATATGCTCTCATCGAAATCAAACTCGGCTATGAGGATATTGCTGACAAGGCTGCGACATCACTTGTTAAGATATCAGATAAACTCGAAAGGAAACCGGAATTCATGGCTCTTGTTTCCGGAACCGCCCCCGTTCCGCTGAGAAGGCCCGACGGAGTCTACGTGCTTCCACTGACATCCCTCAGACCCTGAAACTTATTTTATCCTTTCAATTCAGGGGATAAATCAGAGAAGATAGGAACTCTCGCCGTTCTGGGGATGCTTGGACTCGGCATTCCAGTTTCAATGACAGAGGCGAAGAGCTCTGTTGCCGTCTGTCTATCCGGAGTGAATGATGTGTAGCCGTGGACATCTCTCTCTGCCGTTATATCGACAACGGAGCCGTCAGACGCCATCGTGCAGAACAGCACCGTTATTTCTGTTGTCTCCGTCGTTGAGAGGCGCCAGGCGAGCTTCGGGAGAATCTCGTATGTGAATGCACCGATTATCTCCCTCTCGCCGTCAAGGTCGGCTGCATACTCCGGAAAGGAATAATGCACTGGGTCTGCACTATGAACGGAAGAGACATGTCGAGATACCTTCCCGACGTGAAACGGATGGAAAGGCTTCACCTTTTCTTCCGGGAGAGATGTACCTGTTGCGGCTTTCCGTATCATGCGGAAGCTCTTTTCCCTGCATGTGTTGACAAAAGTGGGGAAACGTTCAGAATAAGTACGAAATCGGACAATACAATGCTTAAGGAAAGTGACTTCAGAAGATACAACATCCTCGCATGGGAGACTGAATCCCTCTATCATGCGATATCCCTCCAGTTCGGGCTCACTGACAGCGCCGTCAACATCCTCTACCTCATATGCTTCGAGGGAGGAAAGGCGATGCTGAGTGACATAGTGAAATATTCGGGGCTGCAGAAGCAGACCATCAATTCCTCGATGAGAAATCTCGAGAAAAAGGGAATACTGACGCTCGAGAAAGTCAACGGCAAGATGAAGTGCGCCGTTCTCACACAGGAAGGCTCCGCACTCTGCGACAGGAGTGTGAGAAAGCTCATCGAGTGGGAGAACACGGCAATGAGCTCCTTCACGGACAGGGAAGTCAACACATTTCTGCGTCTGATGAACAAATACCTCATGAGCATGAAGAACAGTCTCGACTCATACACGATCAGGAAAGCACTCGGGAAGGAATGATTCCCTGCACTTCAATATACAACGGAGACCAGCATGACTCTAAGCATATCTGACAGATTCAACTATTCACGCCTTCTCAGATTCACGTTCCCCAGCGTCGTGATGATGCTCTTCACTTCCGTCTACGTGATAGCAGACGGCTACTTCGTATCGAACTGGGTAGGAAAGACTGCACTTGCGGCCGTTAACTTCGCCTACCCCATTCTGATGATCCTGGGGTGCATCGGCTTCATGTTCGGTACCGGTTCCTCGGCCCTGATAAGCAAGAAGCTGGGAGAAGGAAAGGAAAGGGAGGCGAACTCCATCTTCTCCTTCATCGTTGTCTTCTCCATCGTCCTGGGACTTGTTCTCACCGTTCTGGGTCTTCTCTTCATTGACCGGATCCTCTCACTCATGGGAGCAACGGGAGAGCTCCTCGATATGTCTTCCGTCTATGCGAAGTTCATCGTATCCTGTCTCCCCTTCTACATCCTCCAGTACGAGTTCCAGTGTCTCTTCGTCACTGCCGACAAGCCCAGACTGGGGCTCTATGTCACTCTCGCGGCAGGACTGACGAACATAGTCTTCGACGCTCTCTTCATTGCGGTATTCCACTGGGGTATAAAGGGAGGCGCCGCCGCAACGGCAATGAGCCAGGTTGTCGGAGGTCTCATCCCCCTCGTCTACTTCATGAGACGGAACACCTCAAGACTGAGGCTCACTCTTCACTTTACTCCCGAGTGGAGAAATCTCGGAAAAATATCATCAAACGGGATGAGCGAGTTCCTGAGTAACGTCTCGGCGTCAATTGTCGGCACCGTCTACAATCTCCAGCTTCTGAAGTACACGGGTGAGGACGGCCTTGCAGCTTACGGCGTAATCATGTACGTGGGTATCGTATTCGTGTCGCTCTTCATAGGCTACTCCGTGGGGTCTGCTCCCATCATCGGCTACAACTACGGTTCGGGTGACCGCGACCACCTGAAGAAGATCGTGAAGGAAAGCTTCGTGATCATCGGCGTCGAATCTGTCATGATGCTCCTACTTTCGCTAGTTCTCGCTCGCCCCCTGGGACTCATATTCGTTTCATATGACAGCACTCTCCTGGAGTTCACCATCCACGCATTCATCCTCTACTCAGTCTCCTTCCTCTTCTGCGGTTTTTCGATGTATTCCTCCTCGCTCTTCACAGCCCTCAACAACGGCCTTGTCTCAGCCGTGATATCTTTCATGAGGAGTCTCGTCTTCCAGATAGCGTGTGTTCTCATAATCCCGCTCATCCTCGGCTCGGACGGTATCTGGCTTGCTACCGTCTTCTCCGAGCTTCTTTCCCTTGTTCTCTCGCTTTCGCTCGTTCTTTCCTTCAGAAAGAGGTACGGTTACTGAAGAGCAGGAATGAAAAGGAACATAACAGAACGGAATTCTCTCCCGTTATGACTGCCCCCGTTATAGCAAGGACACGGCCTTCCATGATAACATACACCCCGATGCGGCAGAGGAGAATCCGACTCCGTTATCTGCCGCTGCTACATAAGGAGTGTAAAGACAATGAAGAAAACTTTCACTTTCATTCTGATTCTGACTGTCATCTTTGTTTCCCTGCTGTCTGTTTCGTGCGAAAATGACGCAGCGAAAATCTGCACCGTCACATTCAATTCCAAAGGCGGCACTGAGGTAAAAAGTCAGGAAGTGCTGAAGAACAGGACTGCCACGGAGCCTATTCCTCCCGTCATGGAGCACAAGGATTTCATCGAATGGCAGCTGAACGGAGAGGCATTCGATTTCGACAATACTCCCGTCACCGAGGACATAACACTCGATGCAATCTGGGGAAATGCAGTCTATACATTGACATTCAACAGCGATGGCGGAACGCAGTTTCCAGTCGAATACGCCGATTACAATTCACACTTTGAAAAACCTGAAAAAAATCCGGAAAAAGAAGGATACACATTCCTTGACTGGTATTTCGGAGATGAAAAATATGATTTTGACACGATGGTAGCTACCACTGATATCACACTGAAAGCCAGATGGAAGGAAGACATTGTCTACTGTACAGTGAATTTCTTCAGTACAGACAATACAACACCCTGGAAGAGTCTGACTGTAATCTCCGGTGAAAGAGTTACAGCCCCAGACACACCATCAGTGGAAGGTTCAACCTTCGTGGAATGGGATTATGAAAACGGATACATATATGACTTCAACACACCTGTGACCGGCAATTTGAATCTCTACGCAAAATGGGAGACAAGCGGAAGCAGCACCGGCTTATATAATGTGAGATTCCAGGAGGAGGACGGCTCTCTGATTTACAGCACTGCGGTAACGGGCGGCGGTTCTGTCGAGGCTTCTGCACCGGTTTCGAGGGACAGGCATAAGGTTTTCGTTAACTGGAAAGCAGCAGACGGAACGACTTATAAGGCAGATGAAACCATCTCAGTCTCCTCAGATATAACATTAACGGCTGTGTGGAGAGACTATCAGAAAGGCGACACCGGCCCCGCTGGCGGCATAATCTTCTACGATGCGGGAAAAGTGATGACGAGTATCTATCACGATGAGTTCGGCAATACCGTCTCGTATCTCTGGCGCTACCTTGAAGCCGCACCGGAGGACATATACAACGATGATAATGATGACTATTCATTCGGTTACTGCAGATACTCGGACAATGGTCAGAACTATGAAATCGGAACTGGAATAAGCTGCGGAGAAGGAAGAATGAATACAGCTTCCCTCGTCAACAGAATGCCAAATCCCGCATATTCAGAATCCGGAGGAAGTGACAAGAGAACGTCTGCTGCCGTAGGATGCCACGCTTACTTACGCGAGAACAAGGGTAAGGAATACAGTGACTGGTTCCTTCCGTCCATGATGGAGCTTAATGCCATGTATGAAATGAAGGATACACTCAAGATGGAGGCCAAATGGTACTGGTCGAGTTCCGAGTTTGACTGGGATTTTGCATACTATATGGATTTCACCAACGGCCAGATTTATGAGAGAACCAGAGATGACTGGCTTGCAGTCCGTCCCATCAGGGCCTTCTGAGTCCTCACCCTGGCTTTTAAATGCTCTCCGATGGGGAGCATTTTCTTTTCTCATTTCTCCACGTTCAGAAGGAAGCTGAGAACCCTCATTGCCACACTCTGTATCTCACCCTTCGTTATTCCGTCCGTCTCTCCGAGAGTGGAGAGAAGAGTTCTTCCGACTGTGTTGCTTTCATTGAATCCGTCTCCTCCCGGCATGAGGACATCCACAGTGGAGCGTACCCTGTAGGCGTCGTTGGTAAGGGACGGGAATTCGGGGGAGGAAGCGCGGTGCATCCACCAGTCCGTGATGACAACTCCGTCAAACCCCAGTTCGCGCCTCAGCACAGTCTCAACGAGATCATAGCTGTAGTGATTCCACACGCCGTTGATTCTGTTGTAGCTTGTCATGATTGCCTTCGGGTGACTCTTTCCGATCATTATCTCGAAATTCTTCAGATATATCTCCCTCAGGGCCCTCACACTTACCCTCGAATCATTCTCCGTTCTCGCCGTCTCCTGATTGTTTGCGGCATAGTGTTTCGGTGAGCAGAACACACCGCTCTTCTGAAGGGCGTTCACGACAGAAGATGCCATGCTGCCGCTGAGGTACGGGTCCTCCGAGAAATACTCGAAGTTGCGGCCGCAGAGAGGATTACGCTGTATGTTCATTCCGGGAGCGAGAAGCATGCTGACACCGTATGCCTTCATCTCGGATGCAATGAATGTGTAGAGTTTTCCGACTCCCTCATCGTTGAACGAGGAGGCAAGTGCAGTGCCGCACGGGAGAAGCGAGCATGTGCGCTTTATCCTGATTCCCGCAGGTCCGTCTGCCGTGATGACGACAGGAATCCCCTTCTTTCTCAGGTCCTCTGTCACTCCCCCGAATGCTCCTGCGTTCCCTTCAACTCCGAGAGGAGAATCCATCTTCCCCTCTCCCCTTGTAAGGGCCTCAAGCTGATTCATCGTCAGCGATGCCGTGAATTCCTTCAGCGTACACCTTCCGCTCCTGACATCGGAGAATGTGTAGTCTTCATCATCCTTTCTCACGATTTCTTCCGGAAGGGAGGAAAGAATCCTCTCTCTGAGATGACTCTCGCCGCTCTCAGACATCTTCATGACGGCCTTTCCGTTTTCGTTCACGATGCGCCTGAACTCGCATCCCTTTTTCACGCTGAGTACTCTCTCCACCCTCTTTACCGTCCGCTCTCTCTCCACGTGAAAAGTGAGAACCTTCTCCGTGTTTCTGACAGAGTTTCCGACGTGGACCGAATAGTCTCCCTCCTCGAGAATGAATGCGCTCTTCTCCTCGCTGAATGAAGCCCACTGCGAGAGTGAGAACGACAGTGACATTATCTCCATCTCCCCAGGTGAAAGCAGTTTTGTCTTGGCATAGGATGTAAGAATCCTGGACGGATTGCCGAGCTTCCCCTGAGGCTTCTCGAGATAGACCTGAACAACTTCCTTACCTTTTCTCGATCCCGTATTTCTGAGAGAAGCCGTAACAGTCACTGTTTCTCCTTCCCTCACTGCAGTACTTTCGCTTGTGAATGATGTATAGCTCAGGCCATAGCCGAAGGGGTAGAGCACATCATCCTTACTGAAGGTCTCGAAGTACCTGTAGCCGACATATATGTCTTCAGTGTAGTTATTGTACTCCAGTCCCCCGAATGACGAAGAGGACGGATATCTGTCATAGGAGGATGCAATGGTCGCCGTCAGCTTTCCCGATGGCGTTATATCTCCCGTGAGGATGTCGGCAAGGGCGGAGCCTGATTCCATTCCCCCCTGCCATGCGTAGAGTATGGCACTTATACGGGAGCCGTATTTCACTGTCCATGACATGTCGATGATGTTGCCGGCGTCTATTATGACGACAGTACGCGAAAAGTATGCAGTAACCTTGTCGAGAAGATCGCATTCGTCGGATGTGAGGTAGTAGCTCCCCTTCTCGAGTCTGTTCTCCCTGTCTTCTCCTGCGGCTCTTCCTATGACGACAATGGCGACAGTGTTCCTTAATGATGCTTTCCTCACATCGTCATCCGGAAGCTTCATCTCACTCAGATTCATCGGCCAGTGTCCCCAGATTCCGTCAGAAACGGGAGTGTTTGCCTTGTCTGCTGTCCAGGCCCCGTACCTCTCACAAAGGTCGTGGTCGAGACTGACGTTCTTTCTTCTCAGACCGTCCACGGCATTCACGACGTAGGGGCGTCTCACATCGCCACCGCTGCCGTAGCCGACAGCGAAATAGTTCCAGGCACACCGGCCGAAGAGAGCAACACGGTCATCCTTCCTCAGCGGAAGAGCATCATTCTCGTTCTTCAGAAGTACAATTCCCTCAGCAGCCATCTCTTCTGCTGCCTTCGAGACTTCCCCATAGAGGAGTTTACCTCCCTCTTCTCCCACTCCGGCATTGAGGTTCTGCGCAACAGGATTCACTCTCTTATTCTTCATTGATAACATGCCTCTTCACTACATAGTACCGCAAAAGAACATCTTCCGGGTGAAAAGAACTTAAGCACCAGCAAAAACAAAGTTTTCTGCAGATTCTCTTTATGTTATCAATCCATCCAGCCCCGAAGGATTCGCGCAATCATGAAAAACGATATTTTCCCTTGCCAAGGCCATCAACCTTTCTGATAATTCCCAGTTCATCAAACCGTCTTATATACGATGTGGCTGTCATTTCTGTGCAGTTCAGTATTTCGCGGATCCGTGAATTGGAGAATACATTAAATTCCAGGAAGGAGAACAGTTTGAGCATACAGTTTTTCGTACATTTCGAATAACCGGATTCAGAGATTTTCCTCCGTATTCTCTGTTTTTTATCTTCTTCTGATGGACTGGTGCCGTTTTTGATTTCAAGGTACTCTCTATTCACAGGAAGAACAACAGATGTAACGTCACATGGCTCATCAAACACCTTATATGTCAATTTGTCAGACCCGTTATTCATCATCGCTCTCTTGGCCTCACCGATTCCGGTTCCGAAAGACTCGATAATACCGAGAGCCTTGAACATATCCCTGATTTCCGGATTTTCTGTGTCGCGTTCATTGAAGAATGACCTCTCGTTCAGATCCTCTATCTTCAACGGGGGAAGAGGCTTGTTGTAATTGACTATATTAATCTGCTCCTGGGACACATAAATCTGGATAGGTTTACCGCCCTCATAATTGTTGTGCACTATTGCGTTTGCAACGAGCTCCTCTACGGCAACAAACGGAAAATTCTCAATTTTTCTGTTCAATGCTTCACCGTCTTCTCTTACAATGATGGTGTCCAGAAAATTATCACTGATATACCCCATCACATTATCATACTGTTTCCACAGCGGTCCCTTTATGTATCGGCTCCCCATTTTTCTCTTGGTTCCGAACATATCAACAATGATTTCAACATATGAATAGCTGATGAACTGCTCCGGATGCAGACAGAACATAAGGACGGCAAAGTTCTTTACTCTTCTCTGCGCAGGGTCATTTTTATCGAGGAGGGACAGCGACAATGCCATCTGTGTCTTATTAAGCGTTTCCGTTATTTCTCTGCTGCTCGTTCTGGTAAGGTATTCTCTGAGAAGGTCGGCATCAAGGTCATCAATTGTGGCTTCCATACTGGGGGAAGAGGAGAAATGATAATTTGCAAATTTCCTCATTAAATCATATTCTTCATCAACACGCGCGAGTCTGGATTCAGCTTTCACCCTTACATATCGTCCGAATTTCAGATTTATTGTCTTATCCTTTTCTGCCCGGTCACTAACCATGAAAGGACCGCCGGATTGCCGGGGAACAACAATAAGCAAGTAGTTTTCCCCTTCATAGCGGTTGGCAATTATTTCAAATGACACATTAGGACACAGGTAAGGACGTAAAGAATTGATTTCATTTCTGCATTTCTCAAGATTTCCTTCGTTCATTCCGGTCAAAGGGACTTTCGGGACAGCTTTCTTCCCTTCATCGTTTTCTTCTTCGACACCAATGAAGATATATTGCAGGTTATTGTTGTAGTAATTATTGCCATAAGCACATATCGTCTTGAGTATTTTTGCTTTCTGTTTTGCAGAAGCCTTATATTCAATGTACGAGTTTTCACATGCTCTGGCAGCGAGAATCTCATTTGCAGACTGTTTGATTCTTTCGTAATCCATATTTCTCCGTCCTCAAACCAAAGTTATTTTACACCAAACCAAAGTTTTTCAGGTGGCAAACCAAAGTTTTTACGCTTGTCCGGCATGAACAGAGATGAACTGAAATTACGTTCCGGAGGTAAAGGTGACGGCAGCTATAATCCCCGTCACCAGGGACGGGGAATGAATCAGTAACCTTCAGGGTTGTTCTTCTGCCAGTTCCATGAGGAGAGGCACATGTCGTAGAGGCTGTACCTTGCCTTCCATCCGAGCTCCCTCTCGGCCTTCTCCGGTGAGGAGTAGCACTCGGCTATGTCCCCGTCACGTCTGGGGACGATGACATAGGGAATCCGGACTCCCGACGCCTCCTCGAATGCATGTACGACCTCGAGTACGGAGTAGCCCTTTCCCGTCCCGAGATTGTAGACTGCAACACCGCACCCGTTCTCTATTGCCCGGAGTGCCCTGACATGCCCCTCGGCAAGGTCAACAACATGGATGTAATCCCTGACTCCCGTGCCGTCCGGTGTCGGATAGTCGTTACCGAAGACGGAGAGATGGTCTCTCTTCCCGACAGCGACCTGGGTGATGTACGGCATGAGGTTGTTCGGTATTCCGTTGGGATTCTCCCCGATAAGCGATGAAGCATGGGCTCCGATGGGGTTGAAGTATCTCAGAAGCACTATGTTCCAGGGATTGGGATCCCCTGTCTTCACATCTGCCGTATGAAGGGCCGTCAGCATGTCTTCAAGCATGCTCTTCGTCTCTCCGTAGGGGTTCGTGCACTTTCCCTTTGGGCAGTTCTCGGTGATGGGAATCTCGGCAGGGTCTCCGTAAACCGTAGCAGATGATGAGAAGATGATGTTCTTGACGCCGTGTTTTCTCATGACATCGACAAGAGTGAGAGTTCCCGTGATGTTGTTGTCGTAATACTCCCAGGGTTTGACGACACTCTCTCCCACGGCCTTGAGTCCCGCAAAGTGGATTACGGCATCGAAGCTCTGGAGCGTGAATACCCTTTCCAGTCCCTCCCTGTCGCGGATATCGACTTTATAGAACGGAATGGAAAAACCGGTTATTCTCTCCACTCTTCTCAGAGCCTCTTCGGACGAATTGGAGAGATTGTCGAGTACGGATACGGTGTGTCCGGCCTCTGTGAGTGCTATCACTGTATGGGAACCGATGTAGCCGGTGCCGCCTGTTACGAGTATACGCATGTCCCTCTCCTTATCTTACGCCTTTGAAATAGCCTTTTTCCCTCAGGGTCTCGACGATTGCCTCGACGGCCTTCCCGGCTTCCGATGTCCCCTCCGCTTCGCTCATGACTCTGATGACGGGCTCCGTCCCGCTCGGGCGGACAAGTACCCTGCCCTTGCCTTCAAGCTTCTTCGTCTCATCCTCTATCTTCTTCCTGACATCGCTGTCATCCATGACGCTCTTCTTGTCAGATACCACGACGTTGACGAGCACCTGCGGGTAATCCGTCATGTCAGATGAAAGTTCGAGAAGACTCTTTCCTGTCTTCACCATTATTTCAGAGAGAACAAGGGCCGTGAGGATTCCGTCTCCCGTGTTGAGGTACCTGCTGAGGATGATGTGTCCCGACTGCTCACCGCCGATTATATTACCGTGCTCGAGCATGTATTCGTGGACATATCTGTCGCCGACCCTGGTCTGTGTGTACTCTATTCCCTTTCTCTCGAATGCCTTGTACAGTCCCATGTTGGACATCACGGTCGTGACGACGGTATTGGTCTCAAGTTCTCCTCTGTCCTTGAGGTATGTTCCTATGATATAGAGGATCCTGTCGCCGTTGATGACACTACCTGTCCTGTCCACTGCAATACAGCGGTCACTGTCGCCGTCGAATGCGAATGCCGCATCCCAGTTTCCTTCACTCACAAGCTTTGCAAGACCTTCGATGTGGGTCGACCCCGCATTCTTGTTGATGTTGGTGCCGTCCGGGGTGTTGTTGATTACACTCACCTCTGCCCCGAGTCTTCTGAAGACAGAGGGAGCAAGGGCGTAGGAAGCGCCGTTTGCGGTATCGAGAAGGATTCTGAGGCCGCTGAGATTGGTCTTTATCGTGGAAGAGAGGAATCCCGAGTACATGATTCTCGCATCCATGTAGTCGATGACCTTTCCGATCCTGTCCTTCTCGGCAAGAGGCAGATCCCCGTCACGGACGATATCCCTGTCCATGTACTCCTCGACCTTCTCGAGGAAGCTGTCGTTCATCTTCTCGCCCAGGGACGAGAAGAGCTTGATGCCGTTCTCGTAGTAGGGATTATGGGATGCACTTATCATGATGCCGCAGTCGAAGAACTGGGTGCGGGTGATGTACGACACGCTCGGTGTCGTCGTTACGTGCATGTTGTAGGCATCTGCGCCCGATGCCGCAATTCCCGCAAGAAGTGCGTACTCGAGCATATAGCAGCTGAGACGTGTATCCTTACCCACGAGGATCTTTGCCGAGTGCGGTCCCCTGCCGGAAGAGAAATACCACCCCAGGTATCTTCCGATTCTGTATGCATGATTGAATGTGAGAAGTACGTTTGCCTCTCCCCTGAAGCCGTCTGTTCCGAAATATTTCGGCATTTATCTTTCCTCCTTTTCCACTATGCTGTCTTCACTCTTGAAGATGGAATGGGAAGGTACTACTCCCCTTACTCTCGAGAGAGGATATATGTTGGTGTGAACTCCGATTACAGATCCCGGGCAGAGCACGCTGTTGCATCCCACTTCAACCCAGTCGCCGAGGAATGCCCCGACCTTCTTTATTCCGGTTTCGATTGTCTCCCCGTTCCTGTCCTTTATCGTGACAAGCGTCTTGTCGGACTTGACGTTGCTCGTCAGGCTTCCCGCTCCCATATGGGACCTGTAGCCGAGAATGGAGTCTCCCACATAGTTATAGTGCGGAACCTGCACACTGTCGCTGATTATGACATTCTTGAGTTCGACGGAGTTTCCGATGACGCATCCCTTTCCCACGAGTGCACTCGAGCGGATGAAGGCCGAGTGTCTCACTTCAGTCTCCGGTCCGATGATGCACGGGGAACCGAGCCATGCAGAAGGATAGACAACGGCTGACCTGTGTACCCAGACATTCTCCTCCCTCTCCTCCCAGTCGTCACCGAGAGTCTTTCCGATTTCGATTATTAGATTCTTTATTCCCCCCAGAGCCTCCCACGGATAGCGGAAGGAGCGGAGATAGGCCGAGGCAAGTGAATGCCCCTCCTCATAAAGCTGTGATGTTGTGTATATCATTTTTCGTCCCCTGTTATTGTGCTGTAGAAAAATGTACCACAGAGAAAAGGGGAAAACAATGTTTTTCTCGCTATTATGTCCTTTGCCTCATAATGAGCAGAACCACAAAAAAATCACAAATGGAGTAAAATCCAGGTTTCCGGGGCAGTCTTCTCCACCTTCAGTTCACCCTCTTTCAGCACCCTGTCTTCTTGGTCATTATGCCGATGATTGTCCTGTCTGTCTCACGCATGCCGACTGTCGCAAGCTCGACTATGTTGCCTATCGTATTCTCGACGCCCTTCGTGACAATGCCTTCCCCGGAGACGAATTCACGACCCTTACGCGTCATCTCGAACCCCAGGAGCCCGGCTTCAACGGCAGCTGCAATCTTTGCCGCGCAGCTCGCCTTCGCCCCGTCGCATATCATACCGCTCTCTATTGCAAGCGAATTGACAACCGCGTGTGATATTTCATTCTCTTTCCCTCCGTGAAGGTACGTGATGCCGGCAGAGGCACCGCATGCGGCGCTTGTGGCCCCGCAGTATGCGCTGAGGGCACCGATGGACGCCTTGATGTGTATCGCCACCAGGTTCGATATGCAGAGCGCCCTCAGCAGAAGGTCGCGGGATGCATTCAAGTCTTCGGCATAGATGATGACCGGAACAGATACAGTGATTCCCTGGTTACCGGAACCGGAGTTGATGATTACCGGCTTGTCCGAGCCGTTCATCCTTGCGTCGGACCCTGCTGCGGCATAGGCCTTCGCACGGTTGTTGACACCGTTACCGTACGACGAGAGAAGAATGCGGCCGATGTTCGCACCCCAGTCATTTCTGAGGCCCTCTTCAGCTATTGCCATGTTGTACCTTATCTGGCGCTCGAGTATTTCCCTCACATCATCAGCGTTCACTTCTTCAGCGAATTGTACGATATCATGAATAGTGAGGAGATTCCTGTTCTCCCCTCCTGCGGCCTTCTTCTCCTCATACGGAACACTCTTCAGTATTTCCCCATCCCTTTCCAGCCGGATGACGTTGGTATGGCCCCCGGCTATCTCGCAGAGCGCGCTGTGTGAGCCGGCATAGACAGTGACGATTATCGAGAAGATATAGCTTCTGGGACTTGTCGACACAATCACGCTGTGTGTGGAAAGATACTCCCCTATCTTCGGTATATCTTCTTCCCCCAGGGAAGAGAGAACTTCCAGTTCCCTCTCCGGATGCGATGCGATTATTCCCGCAGCTGCGGCAGTCTCAATGCCCTTCTGTCCCTTCGTATTCGGAACGACGACGCTCTTCACATTCTTTATTATGTTGCTCGAAACTGCGACCGACACACGCTCGGGAAGAGAAGGCAGGAGCGAAGATGCCAGAGAAGAGCAGTAGGCGATTGCTATGGGCTCAGTGCAGCCCATAGCCGGGACAAGCTCTTCTCTCAATATGTTTATGTATTCCGTGTAAATCTTCCTGTCCATCTGAAAACCCCTCGTTTCAGTTTCAGTCACGGAGGAGAAAAAGGCAAGAAGATAAATTAATTTTACCGATTCCGCAGACTCTCTGCATATTAGAGGCCTTGAGAGCAAATCATTGTTGACACCCTTTTCTGTAACAAATATCTTTTTGCGTGGCAAAACAAGGACACAAGACGCAATCAACCCACCCGCGAGGCAAGCCTCGGGGTATGTGGCGGCCTGTCGGCCCCATCCGGCAGCAACCGCCCGGGTTGAACAGCTCAAGCACTTTCGTAGTGCTACGTCATCGGGGAAATAGGCACCGTCGGGTATCGTTCCAGCCTGACGCTCTGCGGCACTGGGGCGCTAAACCCTCGATTGACTTGAGCGTGGGACACATTACCGCAGGAGACGCGGGCCTTAAAGGTATCTGTCTCCATTTCCCTTAGAGTTTACGGCACTCTCTGTGGAATATCGTAAGCCGCAATCCCATCGGAGGGTTGACGCAAGCGTCGGGGTTTCCGCCGGAAAGGTTTTAACAATGAAAAGAAATGCACACATAACAGCTCTGCTCATCCTTCTCTTCCTCCTCGCAGGGTGCACGGCAGAGGTCGAATTCTGCACAGTCACTTTTGACACCGGATCTGAAGAGGAGAGTATCGCAAGTCAGACGGTAATGAAAGGAAAGAGAGCCATAGAACCCAGGAGTCCCGAGAAGGAGAACATGATCTTTTCCCACTGGACACTCGGTGGGAATAAATACGACTTCTCCACCCCTGTGACAGAAGACATCACGCTCATCGCATCCTACACTCCCCTGTACAAGATTGTGTTCTACACAGCGGGAGGTGAGCCCGTACAGAACGATATCCAGTATGTGAAGGAAGGAGACTATGTGATAGAGCCATCTGCCCCAGAATACGATTCCAAATGGGGCTTCAGGGAATGGGTACTCGTTTCTGACGACGATACAACATCCTCATTCGATTTCAAAAAGACTCCCGTGAAGTCCAATCTTACCTTCCGCGCTACTTACTGGGAGAAATACAGTGTCACCTATCTTAATGCCGACGGTTCCGCTTACAGTACGGAAACAGTAAAGGAAAAAGATAAGGCTCCACTTCTTGAAGGCCCGAAGAGGGACGGCGCATGGAGCTTCAGCGGATGGCTGAAGGACGGAGTTTCCTACGATTTCAACTCTCCTGTCACACAGAACATAACCCTCACTCCCTCTTACATCGAAGGCTACCGCATCACATTCGACTCTGACGGGGGATCATATACACCATCCGAACAGTTCATAAAGGAAAACGGAACTGTCATCGAACCCAGAAGTCCGGAAAAGGAGTCAAGCCGCGGCTTCATGTGGTGGACGGACGGAAACGGCGAGCCCTACGACTTCTCCTCTCCCGTAACATCATCCTTCACGCTCAAGGCTCAATACTGGCCGTCTAACATAATCTCCGGCGGAGACTCAAGCTCATACGACAGAGAGATGAGCTCTGTCAAGGATGAGGTGCTCTGCATTGACTATATAATGGATAAGATTGTCTCCTCATCTGCCCTGATGGAAGGAAGTGAGGATTTCAGTGAGGTCTTCGGAAACGGAGATGAAAATAAGGAAACCGTATCGGGAATACTGAGAGCAGCCCTCATCGAGAGCGGAGAAGTGACTATAGAGGAAACTGCCTATACCCTTTCCGAAATAAGCGGCTACACGGTCATTACCGGCGGGTGCTCGATTGAGAAAAACTCATCAGAGATCTCCTATAAAGACACCACAGCCGGCGTCACCAGATACACCATTGACATATCAGGTCTGAAGATAAAGGTAAAATACTGGATTGAGGATGGTGACAGAGACAAAACCGAAGAGGAATCAGCGGACATAAGTGTCAGGGGAACACTCATAAAGATTTCCGACGGCCGCTATGAGGAACACATCAGGCTTACGGTAAACGGAAAGGAATACCCGGTCCTTCATGCTGCCGGCACAAAGGCAGGAGAAGGCAGAGTGCTCTTCTTCGTATATAAGGGTCTCTCCACTTACATTGATGAAACATAACTTCGGACGAAAGACACCTCCTTTTTCGGGAGGTGTCTCTTTTATGCACATGATGGTGTGCCGCAATTAATTTTCGGATGCTGTCGGATACACCTCGAAGCTGCCGGTGACTGCCGGTGTGATGACTCCGGTTCTCTCTATGTATGCTGAGAGAAGGTTTCTCACCTGTCCAAGGTCCTCACCCTGTTCCATGTCGTACTGTGTCGAATAGAGAACACGGCTCTCATCACCTGCGAAGCTGTCTTTTCCCAGGAATGAGGAGACTGCCTTCATGTAGTCGCCGCCGCCTGTGAAGCGGTAGTTGTTGATGACGACTCTGTAGTGTCCGTTCATGTCGAGGGCTTCACCGAGGTATGTGATGTTCCTGACTCTGTCACCCTCTGCGTTCCCGAGATAAATCTCGTAGGAAACACCTTCACCGTAGAGCGTATCGCAGTACATTCCGCCGCCGCGTACGATGACACCATCCTTGACTTCATACTTTGTAGCTGCAAACTCAAGCCATGCCTTGATCTCTTCTCCCGTCATGTCGATGCAGTAGAGCCAGTTCTCGTACTTATACAGCTGGAAGAGAAGTCCCAGGTGAATTTCACCCATCGGGATGACAGCACCTGCATTGCTGTTGAGAGGAGCGGAAATGGACATCTGAGCCCCGATTTCCTCCGGAATTGCATCAAGCTGTACTGTATTGATGAGATCCAGGAATGCATTGGCCTCTGTCATGTTGCCCGGGCCGTCGAAGTCAGCCTCGGCATAACCGATGACAGCATTGAGATACTCGTCCCAGACTTCAGCTTCGTAGGAGCCCATCTCGGAGAGGAATTCCTCGTCCGGGTCGCACTTGGAGGTGTCGATGACATCGAGTGTGATGTCCGTAATCTTTCCCTCCACGTTGCTGTATGTGATAACAGCAGCACCGAGTGCCTGTGCCTTCGTTCCGCAGTGGAGGACAGGTACTTCCTTGCCGTCAAGGTCCGTGAAGGAGTATGTTCCCTTCTCGTGTGTATGACCGCCGAGTACGAGGTCGATTCCCCTGCTGTTCTCGATGAGACATGCTATCTGGTTCTCGTAGCTGTCTTCATAGTAGAGACCGTCTCCGTTGTAGCCTTCGATTTCATCCGCATCAGCGAGAGTGCCGCCGCTTGTACCGCGGCCCGAGTGGCATGCGACGACCACGATGTCACATCCCTCTTCGTTTTTAAGAATGTCAGCGTAGTGGTTCCAGCAGTCGACGAATGTCCTGAATTCGATTCCTTCCCAGTTTGCCGCCTTGTCCCATGTCGGGATGTTCGGGGTATCCATACCGATGACGCCGACCCTGACGCCGTCGAATGTCTTAACGACGTATGCGCTGCAGTAGGGTTCATAGTCCTCAGTTCCGTCCTTCAGAAAGTTTGCCGTGATTATCTCGATACCTTCACTCTCCGCATCGGCTACCTGCTTGTTGAGGATCGTCATGCCGTAGTTGAACTCATGGTTACCCCAGTTCCAGCAGTCATAGTCAAGAAGACCCAGAGCCTTCATCGTGGGATCTTCGACGTCTGATCTGAAGAATGCATAGTAGTAGGTGAACGGAGTTCCCTGGATTGTGTCACCGTTGTCGAGTGTTATCGAATTGGGATACTCCTCCCTTCTCTCCTTGAGTACGGTGCTGAGCCTCGAGAGACCTGTTCCGCTGATTGTCTCAGCATCTCCCTTGCTGTACTGGCTGTCCACGATTGCACCGTGCACATCGGAAGTGAAAAGAATCTGCACCTGAACTTCTTCCGGAAGTGTCACCTTCTCTGAAATCGGGTGTGCACCAAGTGCGACTGCCGTGAAGAGCACGACGAGGAGAGCAAGAACTGCTCTCAGTGATTTTCTCTGCATAGACTTTCTCCTTTGATAAATCTGTGTAATTTTGGTAAAAATCATGTTAACGTCTTCGATAAGGGCGGTCAACGCAAATCGGAAAATGAATGCAGTCTTTCCTCACAATCGCCTCTGTCTGATGCCGCTTCAAGTCTGAAAGCAGACTGAAGCAGACTAATCAGTAGACCAAGAGTAGACTAATGGGAACACAGAAGCAGCCCTGAAGAAGGAGAATATCATGAATCCGGGAATAGAAGACGAGACTCAGGAATTCAAGGAAGGACTGGGGCAGCCTGACAAGGGACTGAAGTCCATTACGGCCATGCTCAACAAACACGGCAGAGATACTGTCCATTCCGGAGTGAAGGATAACGGCGATGTATGTGACCTGGACTGTGAAAAGGCCTTTGATGCATCCGGTTATCCTTTTATGACTGAACCTGATGAGCTGAGTCACATCCGTCGGGACCTTGAAACTTTCCACCGATAGTACGAAACTCAAGCCATGTCCTCACATCAGTCGAAAGCAATAGACTTCACACAGGGTAATCTCAGAAAGGAGATTATTTTTTTCGCAATGCCCCTGTTCCTCGGAAATCTCTTCCAGCAGCTCTACAACACGGCGGATTCACTCATCGTCGGCAACACTCTGGGAGCCGAAGCTCTTGCATCCGTTTCCTCCTCCGGGCCTCTCATCTTCATGATGACGGGTTTCTTCAACGGAGTTGCAACGGGCGCCGGTGTCGTCATTGCAAAGTACATCGGAGCACGTGAGTACGGCAAGGTGAAGGACGCCGTGCACACGGACATCGCATTCGGAATCGTAAGCGGAATCATCCTGACTGTGCTGGGTGTTGCACTTACGCCGTCTATTCTGCGGCTGATGAATACTCCCGAGGACATAATGCAGGGAAGTGTCACCTACTTCCGCATCTACTCGATAGGAATCATATTCTCCGTCATGTACAACATAACGATGGGAATCATGAACGCAGCAGGCGACTCGACTCATCCTCTCATATATCTCATCATATCGAGTGTGACGAACGTCATCCTCGACATATTCTTCATCACGGTACTTCATACCGGAGTCGGCGGAGCTGCTGCGGCAACAACGATGGGACAGGCCCTCTCGTTCATACTGTCGTTCATCCGTCTCATGAAGACGAAGGAAGTCTACAGGGTTGAAATCAGGAAGATAAAGTTCAACATACCGCTCTTGAAGGAAATCATACGCTACGGTCTTCCCTCAGGTGTCCAGAACTCCGTCATCGCGATTGCAAACCTTGTGGTCCAGACGAACATCAA
Source organism: Sphaerochaetaceae bacterium (assembly GCA_963626615.1). GTDB lineage: Bacteria > Spirochaetota > Spirochaetia > Sphaerochaetales > Sphaerochaetaceae > Ornithospirochaeta. The sequence continues at coordinate 50,095 of CAVFYD010000002.1, read as the reverse complement.
CACATTCTCCTCGACTGCAGTCGCCGGAAGCGGCGCCTACTCGAAGATCGAAGGCTTCGCGTTCATACCAATCACGTCATTCAGCATGGCACTCACGACATGCATCAGCCAGAATCTCGGGGCAAGGAACTACGAGAGAGCAAAGAAGGGCTCGCGGTTCGGAATCTTCTCATGCCTTCTCATTGCAGAGAGCATAGGACTTATAGTCTACGTCTTCTCGCCCTACCTCATCGCACTGTTCAATTCCGACCCCGCAGTTGTCGCCATCGGTGTCAAGCAGTCACATATCGAGGGGCTGTTCTTCTGCCTTCTCGCGCTCTCGCATTCGATAGCCGGCATAATGAGAGGAGCGGGAAAGGCCAAGGTCCCGATGTTCGTCATGCTCAGTATCTGGTGCATACTGAGAGTGACGTACATAACAGTTGCGCTCTCGATATCACACACGATTGACCTCGTCTACTGGGCATACCCCCTGACGTGGACGCTGTCGTCAGTCATATTCGTAATCTACATGAAGTCATCCGACTGGATTCACGGACTCGACACAGAGCTTCACGCCTGAAGAAGAAGCAGTTTCTCCTCTATCTCCTCCGGTTTTCCACAGAAGACAAGGCCGTGCATTCCGCATTCCTCTGCCGTCTTCACGTTGGCCGCAAGGTCGTCGATGAAGAGGCACTCGTCAGCTTTGAGCGAGAATCTGTCCAGCAGATAGAGAAAGATATCCCTGTGGGGCTTTATCATCTTCACGCGCCCGGAGTACACAATGCCGTCGAAGCACTCGGAGCCGGGAATCGAGGGGAATATCTCCTCACATCGCGCTGGAGCATTCGAGAGAAGGTATATGCCGTACCCTTCCTCCTTCTTCGCTCTGATATAGCCGGCCATTCCCTCGACGGGCGAAAGCATATCTTCCCAGCAGATGGCATGGTGTATGTATTTCCAGAGGCGGGAGGGAATACGGGAACGGAAAACAGCCTCGGCTTCTTCCTCGGTTATTCTTCCCCAGTCAAGGAGAGTCCACTCGGGAGAGCGGAACATCTCAGAAAGCAGAATGTTCCTGTCTTCCTTATCCGCAACTCCCATTCCGTCCATTATGCCGTCTGCAGTCCAGTGTATGAGTACGTTTCCCATATCGAAAACAAGATTTCTGATCACGATGCTCTCCTTCATGAGGGAGTCTACCTTTTCCTTTCCTTTTCGGAAAGGGTTCTTTCTCCTTTTTCCTCTTTGTGCAACAATACGGCCATGAAGATTCTTGTAATCAATCCAGGTTCGACATCAACAAAGATAAGCGTATTCGATAATCGTGAATGCCTCTTCACGGAGTCGGTATTCCACGATGCTCCCCTTCTTCTCTCCTTCCCCACAACAAATGACCAGCTTCCGATGAGGAAGAAGGTCACCCTCGATATTCTCAGACGTCACGGCATGACAATAGATGACATCGGTATAATAGTCGGCAGAGGCGGCAGTGCCCATTCGCAGAAGGGAGGGCTCACGAAAATAGACGAGCACCTCTATGAGGATACGAAAGACGAGGTTGCAGGAACAGACCACGCCGCAAAGCTCGGCGTAATGGCTTCATACGAATTCGGTCAGGAATACGATAAGCCCTGCTATACGATAAATCCCACAAACATGGACGAACTTGAGGATGTGGCAAGAGTAACAGGTGTCAGCGGCCTCTACCGACGTCCGCAGTCGCACGCCCTCAATCAGAAGGCGACAGCCGCAATGCATGCAAAAAAAATCGGGAAGAAAATCGAGGACACATCGTTCGTCGTTGCCCATATCGACGGGGGAATAACAGTCGGCGCACACAGAGGCGGCAGGATGATCGACTGCACGGAAGGCGCAGGAGGCGACGGGCCCTTCTCTCCCACGCGTGTGGGGTCGATTCCCGTTCTCTCAGTCGTGAGGTACCTCGAAGGTGGCCACACGACAGACGAAGTGAGAGCTCTCTGCTCGCGTTCGGGAGGCTTTGTCTCCCACTTCGGCACTTCAGATACTTCAAAGGTATACGAGATGGTGAAGAAAGGCGACAGGAAGGCATGTCTCATCTGGGAAGCGATGCTCTATCAGACTGCAAAGTCAATCGGGGAGATGGCCACAGTACTCTCGGGAAAGGTCGATGCGATAATCCTCACAGGAGGACTTGTCAGGTACTCCGAGATTGTCGACTACATAACAGAGCACTGCTCGTTCATCGCACCGGTAGCAGTCTACCCCGGCGAAGTGGAACAGGAGGCGATGGCCTGGGCTGTATGCGACATGCTCGAAGGAAAGACCGAAGCGCACACCTATGTTCCCGAGGACGTATTCACACGCTTTGAATGGGACGAGAAAGTCTATTGAGTCTTTTACGCATAACGGAAGGTGAACATTCCGTTTCCTCCGCTCATCTTCTGTGTGCGCCACTCCCTTCTTCTGCGGGTGAATATCACACGGAAACCCCAGTCGTCCGTTTCACAGTCGAATCTTATCCCGCTTGAGAGATTCTCGAGTAACCTGAATCCCTTTGCTTCATCATGGACATACCCGGCGGCGTGGAGGACATTCATGATAAGTGGGTTTCGTATCCTTCCCCTCCCGTCTCCCGCCACATAGTCCACTGGCCTCAGGTCCCGGGGAAATGTTCCCGGGTTATATATCACAATGGAGTCATCGGTGACATTGAGTTCGATTACAGTCTCCTCCTCCCCGTACCAGGCATGGGCGAATGCGTTGACGATTATCTCGAATATTATGTACCTGTCAGCTCTCTCAGCTTCCGTGAGGTGTGCTTCCAGCACTCTGTACGCCTTTTCAAGAAGCACGAATATGTTTCCCCTGTATCTTCTCTCTCCGAGGACTTTATCCCTTACAAGAAGATATACTTCCGGATTCCGGGAGAACAGGACGTGAGACGCGTTGTTCATTCCCGTCTCGCCGTACAGCGAGAAAGACCTGAGGACACTCTCCCTCTTCCCGCTTTTGAGGTGAACAGGATCCGCATTTCTTACACTCTTCAGGAAAAGGGAGAATGTCTTCGGATCAAGTGCATCTGTCTTTTCGCCAGTGCTCTCCTTCTCCCATGAGAGGGAGTATCCTCTTTCGGCATGACTGAGGGCTATCTCCTCACTTGTCATCATCACTCTCCTTCCGTCCTCCATCGTCCAGTATTCTCCCTCTATGGAATAAGGGGTTTCTGAACCGTAGAAGGAGATGCGGATGTTCTCTCCTTCGTCCTCGCCGCGTACTGAGAACGACGGGTTCACACTCTCAGACAGCATTTCAACAGCCTTCCCCAGGCTGATTTCCTCTCCCGGAATGACGATGCTTCCCCAACCCCTGGAGTTCAGCATTGCCGCAGTAACCATTGCAGCATCATGCATGTTTTTCTGAGCGGCTTTCACACACATTTTCTTTTCTCCTTTTTTCTGTACTCTATTAAGAAAATTCTTTGTGTGCAATGATTTGCCCCGTTTTCGATTGTTTTCTGAACTGGCGGTGAATCTCAGGGAAAAATATGAGAACGGGGACAGGAATTGATGCAAGGAAAGAAAATGCAGATTGAAATTCATCGGCTCTGAATCACAGCCGCGGGAACAGCAGAAGGCAAGCTGCCTGCGTCATTAGACCAGAAGACCGGCTGTATTCGGAACAGAGTTCGTGAACCCTGTAAGACCGGACTTGTCGACATAGCCACCAGATCAGAGCAGCACAGGCCTTTCATCTGGAAGCATTGACGGAAGTCCCCTGTTCAGCATATGAAACAGATACCGCTATTCTTCCGTTCTGCCATCGGAACAACTGCAGGAGAAAGGCACTCTCCCGTTTTCTGCTGTTTTTGGTTCAATTTCTTTTTACGTAATGAATTGACGCTTACTCGACAAGAAGTATTATATCCCAGTCTGGAATTGCGTGTGCCGCTCTCAGTGTGAACTTCGTGTAGCCGCTGTTGAGATTAAGCACCTTATCGGGAAGACGCCAGAAATCATCGATTCTGTGATAGACGGAAAGAATGAGGCGCGGTCTGTATTTTCCGATCACCATCCGTCCTCCCTCGAGTATCTTCTCCTCGTCTCCCTCGGCGTCGAATTTGAGGAGTGTCGGTCTCTTTCCGGCGAGGGAAATATCGAGTGTGGCGGTTGTTCTTTCCTCTCCTTCCATCATTCGGGTGTTACCACGCCCCTCACCCCGGCTGAAAGGAACGCTCTCGACTCTGTCGGAAAGAAGAGCGTTGAGGAGGGTTACCCTCTCCTTCCCGGCGAGCCTCTTCTGAGCCTTCCGGAAGCTTCTCCCGTCGGGCTCGAAGGCCACGATTTCACGGTAGCGGCCATCTGTCATCTCGAGAAATCTTTCAACCGTGTCACCGTCGTATGCCCCGATATCGACAAAGGTCTCGTCAGAAGTGAAGTGAATGTTACTCCAGCTTTCCTTCTCGTCCTCCTCCACGGGAAGAAGGTATGAGATGTCTCCGGTGAGACGGAAGGAGATTATCGCATCATAGACACGGCGGCTCCGCTCGTCGGTGAGTAGATTTCTCGCTCTGTCATAGTCTTTACGGTGTTCACTGTAATAGTGGCCGCTGAAGGGAAGACCGTTCCCGTCGAGAAGGAGACAGGGGCAGTAGAACTCGTTCTCCGAAGCAATCTCTCTTATGTTTCCGATAGTTTCCCTGTCGTGAGTGCCGAAACCCATGACAACGGCCATTCTCCCCCAGATTCTTCTTGCGTCAGCGTAGGAGAGAACCCTGAAGGAATGGAATGTGCGGTTTCTCACGAAAGAGGAGGATGCGAAGACGCCGCATATCCTGACGCCTATTCTCCCGAGGTGTTCTATAAGCTTGTCGGCAGCGTCGCCCGTGCCGTACAGTACGACGGGAAGCTCCGTTTTTCTTATCCTTGACCAGAAATCCTCTAGCATTCCATACTCTCCCTTTCAAATCCCTTCCTGTCCGTTACTGCGTAACAGCCGCGGCTCTTTCTTTCGATCAGCCCTTCTTCCTCAAGTTCACTCAAGACATTGAGGAGGTAGCTGACACAGAGATACCTTGCACTCTCCGTGTGACTCATCGTGTAGCCCCCCCCTCTTCATGGCAGAGAATGCAGGACGAGAGACGCCTCTTCAGGGGAAAGCTTCCCCAGGACGCCATCTGCATGTTCACTCTCAGCAGCTTTGAGGCAACGCAGGAAAGGAGATTACGGAGAAAGAGGGTACCGGAAAGCAGTCTGTCCTTCACTTTTTCCGTATCGATAACACAGGCTTCAGTATCTGTGACGGCCTCCACGAGAGACGTGTACTTCTGCACACCGAGAAGCTCGAGTTCAGCGTAGAATGCGGGAGAGGGAGCATAGTCGAGCGCCGTGAGTTCCCCGCCCGGGCAGATATACGAGCACTTCGTCTCCCCCCTCAGGATGCAGACGAGTTTTCCCCCGTCGTCCCCGAGCTTGGAAATGACATCTCCCTTACTGTATTTCACTTCCCCTGTATACGGTGTGATGTCGAAGGAAAAGAGAGAAAGAAAAGCCTTGTCCACAGAATACCCCGAATGTGATATTTATCATATTCTCTCTCCCTTCTTTCGGCTATACCTTCATCATGGATTCAAACTCTCTCTTCGTACAGTGAATCGGCTTCATCCCGTCTTTCATTTCGGTTCTCTCGATACAGCTCACTTCACGCAGGAAGATTCTCATCCTGCAGCTCATCGCCGGTTTCATGTGGGTGACGGATCGGGCATACACTGCAGTGCTGACGAATTTAATCGGAATATTCAGAAGCGCAATATCATACTTCAATGACAGGAAGTGGGCGAAAAGTCCCTTCTGCCGTCCTTTTCCCTCATATGCACGGCAACGGGATTCCGGATTCATAATCTCCGTATCACCCGCTTTACTCATGGCAGTGCAGTCACCATGCCTTCCCGTCTACGACATCGCCAGCGGAAGCTGGGGCTGGGCAATAAGCGAGCTTGCCTCCTTTCTCTCCTTCATCCCCGCCGTCATCCGCCTCGATATCATCCCTTCTCCAGAAGCGAGGAAAGAGACTGAAGCGAATCGGTGAGACTTGTCATCCTGCCCTCCACTCTTATACCGTCTGTCTCAAGCATCCTCCTGAGCTTCAGGCCTTCGGTGAGAAAGAAGCTGTCACACTCTGCGGCGTCCTCTATCGTGCCGTCGCTTTTTATCTTTCCGTTCTCGAGGAGAATCACGCGGTCGGCCACTTCTGCTCCTTCCTCGCTGTCGTGAGTCGTGAAGATCACAGTTTTCCCCTCATCTCTCAGTCTTCGCATGATGGAGAAGACAATCCTCTTTCCTTCCCCGTCAAGACCGGAAGATATCTCGTCGAGAACGAGAGTGGAGCACTTCATGGCAAGAACACCAGCAAGCGCCACTCTCCTCTTCTCACCGCCCGAGAGAGACAGGGGCGATACGTTCCACTTCTCTTCCCCGATTCCGACCATTCTGAGGGCCTCTTCGGCGTCCGCTCTGCTTTCCTCTCTGCTCTGTCCCCTGTTCTTCGGCCCGAACTCCACATCCTTTATGACAGTTTCCTCGAAAAGCTGTGTCTCGGGGTACTGGAAGACAAGTGCTGCATCGGCTGTATTTCCCTTAACAGTGCCCTCCGTCGGCTTTCTGAGGCCTCCCAGGAGTCTCAGCAGCGTACTCTTTCCGCTTCCGCTTCGGCCGATGACGGCAGTAATCTCTCCCTCACGGAATGTCAGAGAGATGTTATCGAGTGCCCTTTTCTTTCCCTGAGGGTAATCATAGCTGACGTTTTCAAGTGTTATGTTCCGATTGTCCATTTTCAAGTTCTGATACCTGCTTTTACACATAAAGAAATTTCTCAAGCACAAAGCAGAGTACGGCGTAAAGAATGATGATGATATAAGCCCATGCATCCCTGTAAGTGTATCTCAGGGGATAGAGTCTCGTGCTTCCCTCCTCGCTGTAGCCCCTGGCGTCGAAGGCAAGTGCAAGTTCATCGGCTCTGTGGAATGCACTTACAAAGAGTGGAACAAGAAGGGGGAGCAAAGCGCGGCACTTCCCCGCTATTGTCCTGTTCTCGAAGGAGCAGCCTCTGTTCTTCTGCGCATCAGTTATTCTCTCCGCCTCGTCAGCGAGAATGGGAAGAAAGCGGAATGCTATCATTATGATTGTCGCGAGTATGCGTACCGGGCGCTTCAGTATTCCCTTTCCCAGCGTCTTCTCTATTGCTGCCGCAATGTCCTTCGGCCTTGTAGTCATCGTCAGAAGCGACGACGAGAGAACCGTGAAGAGGAGGCGGGAGAGCATGAAGAGGGCACGGCGTATTCCGTTCTCCTCGAAGAGAACAATTAAAAGAGCGAAGAAAAGGAAGAGGGCAAAGCTTTTCGCCAGTCCCTTCATCATGTAAGTGAGGGGTATTCTGCTCACAGCTATCACACAGAGGAGAAAGAGGGCAGAAAGCACAAGCGTGACAATTCCTGAAAAATAGAAGAGTGTGACAATGTAGAGTATGAGAAAGAAGAGCTTCGTGCGGCTGTCGAGTGCCGAGAGCGGATTTTCGCCTTTCCAGTAGCGGCCGAGAGAGATTTCAGTCATCACTTACCCTCTCCCTTATCTTCTTCTCCACATCTTCAAGCGTCAGACACTCTCCGATTTTCAGCGAATGCGAGAGCTGGAGGGCATAGGGAACAGGAAGGGAGAAGCGTCGGAGGATGTCGTATGTAAGTACGTTCTCCGGCTTCCCGTCTGCTGCAATCTTTCCCTTGTCGAGGATGAGGACTCTGTCAGACAAGACTGCCTCATCAGTGTGGTGTGTTATGTATATTACCCCCAGTCCGTTTTCCCTGCAGTTGCGTCTTATGAGGGTGAGAACGGATTCGATGGAGGCCCTGTCGAGCATGCTGCTCGCTTCGTCTAGTATCAGGAGACGCGGTCTCAGGGCAAGAGCGCCTGCTATTGCAAGTCTCTGTTTCTCGCCCCCGGAGAGAGAATACGGAGAGAGAAATCTCTTTTCGTAAAGTCCGGCTGAACGGAGGGCTTCATCGGTCCTCTCCCTTATCTCGGAGGGGGGAAGAGAGAGGTTCTCGGGGCCGAATGCAGTATCTTCCTCGACAGTCTCTCCGACAATCTGGTTATCCGGATTCTGAAATACGATGCGGCAAACACTGCGTCTCTCCTTACGCGTGAGCGAGCACTCTCCTCCCGTCTCCGCGAGAAGGCCGGAGAGTATGAGGGCAAGCGTACTCTTACCGCTGCCGTTGGGTCCAAGAAGCGACACAAATTCGCCCTTCTCCACTTCCAGCGATACACCGTCGAGGACATTTTCTGTTCCCCCCGGGTATCTGAAGGTTATATCTCTTGCGTTCAGGAGTGCCATCAGATGGAGTCTTTCCCCTTCAGGGTAAGATACTTGGCCGTTGCGAAGAGTCCTGCGATGCATCCGACTCCTATGAGGAGCTGCCACATGGCCCATTCCCTGATCACGAGTTCGCGTGTGAATGCCAGCATCAGTATTTCGATGACAGAATGCAGGTTCTGCAGGTTGAGCACATGTATGAGCTCGATTACGATGATTACGAGAGAGACGTAGTTTATGAGAGTTGTCAGACCCGCCGCGCCGTCATTGAATATGGAGCTGAAATATGACGGAATATGCACGGCACTCAGGAGTATTCCCGCCACAAGAACGACGGAGAGAACGACTTCGAGTACGGATGTGACGAGGTGGATGATTCTCTGGAACTTTCCCATCCCGCTTTCAGTCTCGAAGAAATTCGGGGAGAATTCATGACTCTTCTGTTCTCCGATAATCTTATTGAGCTTTACTCTGTCCTCAGCCATATGTGCCTTCCTTTTTTTACAATCCTACTGATTATATTCCCATAGCAGAATCAGTGCTACAGAATTCGAGTTTCTACTGTTATGTTAAATTGCATTAACTTATGTTAAATTTGTTTGAAAAACAACTATTTTCCTTGACCCTCATCAACCTCGATATTACTATTGTTACAAATCCAACAGTAAGAGAGGAAGAGACCCATGAAAAAGACGATGTTAATGATGCTGCTTGTGGGGGTAACCACAACAGTCATCTACTTCGAGCTTGCCATGATGCTTCTCAAAAACCTCCTCTGAGCTGTCAGATTGAGGAGGAAGGAGAAAAGAGGGAACTGTCAGCTTCAAGTCGCGCAAGAACGAGTGACGCAGCTTCCCCGATGGCGAATCCCGTGAGGGCACCGGAGGCGAGAAGAAACGGCAGGTAATACTCCAGCGCAGTGCTCCTTATTACGAGAAACGCGACACAGAGCTGAGTGCAGTTATGCACGACGCCGCCTGTGATGCTCACAGCGCTGACAGGAAGTTTCAGTTTCTTCAGGGCCAGCATGACTAAGAAGCTCATTGCGGCTCCGGAAAAGGAATAGAGAAGAGAGAGGACATTGCCGAAGAGCACCGATGATATGATAACTCTCATGACCGAAATCGAGAAAGCATCAAGGGGCGAGAGCGTATAGAGTGCAAAGATGACGGCAGTGTTTGCAAGTCCCAGCTTTATTCCCGGAACTGTGAAGAATGACGGAAGAAGAGTCTCCACGTAGGAGAGGAGAAGAGAGAGGGCTGTAAGCATACCCATTCTTGTTATCCGTTTCGTATCTGTCATATCACAAGATCCACCGTGTCGTTCTCCTTCACGACCTCTACTATCAGTTTATTCGGCAGGCACGTAATGCACTCCCCCATCCTGCTGACCCACCCTTCTTTTACGCATATGCGGTCCGGGCAGTCAGCTTCTGTCATCCGTGCTCTGCCATTTTTTATTTCAAGAATATTGCTGCCGCCGTTGAGAGAATGAGTTCCGTCTTCATTAAGGGAGAATTCTGCAACACGGACTCCGCTGACAGAGACAGTAACCCTGTCTCCCGTCTCCCCGGGACGGAAGACGGAATACAGAAGAAGTGCCGCAGCGACTATGATAAAGAGGAGAACAAGAGTCCCCTTCGTCCTTTTTCCTTTCACACTAGAAAGCGTAAACCGTCAGGGCGATAATGCCAAGAGCCACCATCATTACAGGATAGCCTCTGAGGGCAGAGGGAACATATCTGTCCTTAACCTTCTCCCTTACACACATCAGCGCCAGAGTGACAAGAAGATAGCCCAGGGCTGTTCCGACAGAGGCGAACACAGTCTGGAGAAGCGTATAGCCGTTATCGGCGTAGAGCAGTACTGCTCCCAGGACAGACGACGAGATGGAGAGAGAGAAGAGCTCTCCTCCCTTCTTTCCGCCGAGGAGACTTATGAGAGCTGTCACAAGAAGAATCGCAACAACTGAGACAAGTACTCTCAGGTAGCCCGCGAGCGGGAGAAGATATTCCCCGACCGGCCATAAGAGAAGCGACGAGATGATGAGGATTACGCCCAGATAAAGCGAATACATCACGCTGCTCTTCAGACTGAGGGAGTTGAACGAGAGGACAGTGTCAGTATTGAAGAAGTGTACAAGGACATAGTTCGAGGAAAGAACGCAGAGCGTAAGAATCAGAAAAAGTTCACCGATTGTCATTTTGTCTCCTCCTTTATGTCAAAGCGTCCGACGAGCGCAAGGACAAGAGCATAGACTATGAAGCCTCCGAAGGGCTTTGTGAGGATTGTTATGCGGTAGGGCACAAGGAAGCTCACTTCGTACCCCATGAGAGAAGCAGAGCCCAGAAGTTCGCGAAGGAATGCCGTGACAAGCGTGAGGGCATACCATTCCGATGCACGGACAGAGCTCAGTGCCAGAGTCTTCGGATAGCTCATATTCCCTTCATCAGTTAGGGAAGAAAGAACAAGTGCGCTGACACTGTTGAGGGCAAAGTAGATTCCGTTACCCGTGTATATTTCTCCCCTGAATGCCTCGAGAATCATCATGAGTGCCGAAACAACGGTGACGGAGACAAGAAGTGATGTCACCCATCCAGCCTTCGGGGAAACGAGCTTCTTTACGGGCCACGCGATGAGAGCCGTCAGAAGGACTGCCGCAAATGTGTAGAGTCCCAGGGTGACAGCCGTCCCTAAAGATACCGAAAAGGCAAGTGCCGGCACAGACGAGAGTGCGAGAACTGTCATGAGTTTCTTCTTTTCCATATCAGTTACCTCCCTTTACTGCCTTATAGGCATCGAATGCATCGTTTATTGCATCCTTCACAGCATCGGACGAGAGTGTTGCACCGCTTATGAGTGCCTCATCTCCGCTCCAGGACGAATCGAGACCGGAGAAGGATGAGTAATAGTTATCGCTCAGAGTATAGCTCGAATAATAATCGGCTTCGATTATAAGCTCCTTGACGGAGAAATCTGCAATCTTTCCGTCAGAAGTGAGAAGGATATACATCGCCATGGTCTCATTACCGAATCCGTACGGGTGCATAGCCATGCCGTAGTATGTCTTTCCCTCGTCCTCGACAAGCCAGACGGACGTTACGCTCGAATATACAGCGTCGGGTGAAAGCTCCGTGAATACAGCACCGTCGGAAAGGGAGCCGAGCTTCTTGACCTTCTTGAGGTCCTTCTTTCTCTCGTCCTTCGTGTTCTCTTCACACTCTTTCCTGAGTGCATCAAGAGTGGTCTGGGAGAGAGAATCCGTTCTCTTTCCGTCCTTACCGTATACGGCAGCCGAATAGCGGGAGACTATTACAGTATAGTTCTCGCCGTTCTCCTCGACCCAGTAGCCTATTGCACTGCCGTTACCGGCCTTCTCTGCCTTCACGACTCCGCCGACGGATGAAGTGAAGTCCTCGGCAACAAGGAGTCCCTTCGGAGAAAGTGCCTCGCCGAATGACGAGAGTAGAGTCTCTTCGTAGACCTGCGCCGGTTCCTTCTCTGCTGCAACTATGAGGCCGTTGTCACTGAGGGCTGTGAACGCATCTGCGACAGCCTTTTTGAATGCCGTGGAGGAGTATGTGACACCGCCGACGATTTCGACACCGGAGAGAGTCGAATCCTGTCCCAGGTACGTCGAGGGATAACCGGAGCCGAAGTCCTTCGTTTCCGGATACTCGTCAAGAGTGATTCCGGTAACAACACCTTCTGACGAGATGGCAAGAGTGAGCTTTATCTCCTTACCGGTGAAGCCCTTCGTCGTCGAGCATCTCACGACATAGCCCTTCCCGCTCTTCTCTTTCCAGACTTCATAGACCGTGGAGGGAAGATTATCAAGAGTGAGTTCCTCAAATCCCGACGCATCCGCCATCACGGCATAAAGGGGTTCAAGAGCGGCGCCTTTGCTGTTCTCCTCGATGATGGGGGACGTGAAGGCGTTGAGTGCCGTAAGAAGCAGCACACCGATTACAAGTACCAGGAGTATTACGATAAGGTCTTTCTTATTTGACATAGTTTGAACCTCCGAGCGGAACTGTATGAGTGAGCTTCTCGATAAGCGGTGTGAAGATGTTCATGATGAGAATCGAGAGGGAAACGCCCTCCGGAAGCGACATGAAACGTCTGATTATGAACGTGATGACTCCGCACAGAACACAGAAGACAACCTTTCCCTTGTCGGTTATCGGAGTCGTGACATAGTCCGTTGCCATGAATACCGCTCCGAGGAAGAGTCCGCCGGAGAGTATTTCATATACTGCCGTCGTCAGCGAAAAGGACGAGAAGAAGTAGAGAACGAATACGGTGAGGATGTATGAAAGCGGTACATACCACCTGATGACTCCCCTGATGCTGAGATAAATCCAGCCGAGAACGATTGCAATTATGCATGTCTCTCCGATTGTTCCTCCGTGGAGTCCCAGGAGCATCTGAGCCATTGTGGGAAGGGAATCATAACTTCCCTGGCTCAGAAGGACAAGAGGAGTTGCCGTCGACACAAGCTCGACTGCAGCGGGAGTGGTGAATGTCGTTACGGACTGGAATGTCTCGAGCATGAACACGCGTCCCGTTATTGCCGGGTTCGCGAAGTTTCTGCCCAGTCCTCCGAAGAGGCACTTTGCGATGAGGACTGCAACTGCCGTTCCGACTACAGCCTCCCAGACCTTCACCTCGGTACCGAGGTTAAGGGCGAGAAGAAGGCCGGTGACGACACACGAGAGATCCTTCACGGTGTTCTTTCTCTTCGTCAGGAGACAGAAGAGAGACTCGAAAACCGCAGCGGAAAGCACACATGTCACAATAAGGACAAGTGCCTTGACGCCGAATATGATGACAGCGGCGACAGAAGAAGGCAGAAGCGCGATGATTACATCGAGCATTATCCCCGTCGTACTGCTTCTGTCGTGGAAATGAGGTGAAGATGCCGTACTGAGACTGTATTCCATATTACTTCCTCCTCGATCTCAGGAAGGCCTTGCCCTCCCTGTTATGCTGAACAAGCGGTCTGTGTGCAGGGCATACGAATGCGCAGCAACCGCATTCCATGCACGTGTTGATGTCTGCCTTCGAGAGGAGAAGTTCCTTCTTCTCTTCATCTTCCTCTTCCAGGGCCTCGCTGAAGGCACACGGATTGAGGTTGAGCGGGCATGCGCTGACGCACCTTCCGCAGTGGATGCAGACGCTCTCTTCCCCCATATGTGCTTCTTTTTCATCCATCGCGACGATTGCCGACGTTGCCTTGACGACAACGGTGTCGAGAGAGGAGACTGCCTTTCCCATCATCGGGCCTCCGTCAATGACCTTCGCAGGAGAAGATGAGAAGCCACCGCACTCTTCGATGCAGTACTCGAAGCTCGTTCCGATCGGGACGATGATGTTCCTGGCTTCCTTTATTGCCGAGCCGTCTACGGATACGGTCTTCTCGACAAGAGGAAGCCCCGTTTCGAAGTACTGGGCCATCTTGCTCAGCGTCGTGACGTTAGTGATTATGACGCCGAGGGAGGCAAGCCTCTCTCCGGCCTTGACGACCTTTCCAGTCGCGTTCCAGAGAAGAACCTGCTTTGCACCCTGGGGGTAGACGCTCTCGAGTTCCATGACCTTGACAGAGGGATCATCACTGAAGACTTCCCTCAGATGATTTATGGCTTCCATCTTGTTGTTCTCGATTCCGATCACGAACTCTTTCGGTGATGCGAACTTCTTCAGTATGGCAATACCCTTCTTTATCCAGTCTGCATCCTCGATCATCGTCCGGTTGTCAGCCGTGCAGTACGGCTCGCACTCCGCACCGTTGATGAGAATGGTCTCGATTCTGTTCTTCCTCAATGCCTCCCACTTGCCGTGAAGAGGATATGCGGCGCCGCCGAGTCCGACTATGCCGGAGTTGCAGCAGCCTGTGAGGAAATCGTCGAGTGTCTCGAGAGAAGGAGCCTTGAGTGACGGATCCTTCTCCATCTTTCCGTCTCCTGTAATCGAGATACACTTCTCCGAAACGGCACTCACCGTACCGCTTATCGAGGCATGGACGGGAGATGAGACTCTTCCCTCCCCGCACTTTGCAATGAGTGTTCCGATGTATACATGGTCCCCGACTTCCACTACAGGGACAGCCGGAGCACCCGAGTGCATCTTCATCGGTATTGTCACCGATGAGGGTGGAGTTACACGTACACTCGCCTTGTCTGCAGTTGACTTGCAGTGAGGAACGTGTACGGCAGATATCTTCTTCTTGAAAAGCATCTAGATGCCCTCCTCTATAAAGTTTCTAATCAGTCATCAGAGCTTTTATTCCTTCCGTGTACTTTACGCTGCCGTCGGGAAAAATCCATACGGCATCGACGGAAAGCGAAGAGGCAAGCTCATAAGCCTCTTCATACGGCATTGTGAAAAGTGCCGTCGAAAGAGTATCCGCAAGAGCGGATGACGCTGTGACAACTGTCACAGAATCATAATACGACGCCGGGTAAAGCGTGTCCCTGTCGATGATGTGAGAGTACTTCACACCGTCGAGGGTAAAGTAGCGCTCGTAGCTTCCGCTCGTGACACAGCTCGTATCCGAGAGGTTGAGCACAACTGCAAATGATGAATCCGGATCCTTGGGGTCCTTGATACCCGTCCTCCATCCCGATCCGTCCCTCTTCGTGCCGATTATTCTTATGTTGCCCCCGATGTTGAGAACATAGCTCTCCGCCCCCCTCGCCTCGAGAACCTCTGCGGCCTTCTCCGTTGCGTATCCCTTACCCACGGCTCCGACATCGATTGAGGCCTTATCAGAAAGGAGAGTTACACTGCTCTTCTCCTCATCAATCAGAAGATAATCGAAGCCGGTGTAGCGGGAGGCTTCCGTCAGGGCTTCATCGGACGGAACATACGGCACATCGCTGTATCTTGCCTCATGCCAGAGAGAAAGAACGGAGCCCATCATCACATCCATCTCCCCGTCGGTTACTTCATACATTTCCCTGCAGTAGAGAAGAAACTCAAGAAGATCTTCATCGACTTCAACCTCTTCCCCAGCCCTGGAGTTGATTGTACAGAGATTGTTCATTCCCTCGTACTCGTGGTAGATGTCGAATAACCTGTGATAGCGCTCAAGCGTATAATACGCGGCATCGGCATTCTCCAGGAACTCCTCCTCGCTGTCTCCCCTGTATGAATAGATGTAGGATACAGTATCGAAGAAATCGAAGTACGCCCTTCCCTGCGGTTTCACTGAGGAAGAGGAAGAGAGGGATGCCGTCTCACTCTTCCTGCAGCCCGGTAATAACAGAAGTAAGCCGAGAAGCAGCAGGGCTGCCCTCGGCATCATATTGTTTCTGTTTCTCTTACTGGGCATTACGAGCAGCTTCACTGATTACATTCTTGAAAGAAGTAATCTGGATGGAGCATGAAGCGAAGAGTGTCTCGTCTGTCGTTACGACATAGCCGGGATGAGGTTCATCGGATGTCCTGACTCTCGTCGGGAGAGATGCAACTTCGTCAGCTGTCTTTCCTTCGCAGTAGTCTTCGAATGCCTTAGCCTGCTGGAACCATTCGTTTGTTGCCTCACTGTACTTCACCATGTTGTAGTCGTACTCGAGTTCCTTCTTTGTTCCCCTGAATGAGGATGCTGTAATCTCAAGATCCGAATCAACTGTGAAGACAGGCTGGATTGCATCCGTAAGACATGCAAGAATTACGCCGTCAGCGTCCACGACTGCAGCACCGAAGTCCGCATACATCTTGATGCTTCCGTCGCTTTCCTCACTCGGAACTGTCGTCTCGCTTGCTGTGCTTTCAATCTTCAGGCCGAGCGAGAAGCTGCCGTCTTCCGATGTGAACTCCTGAGCCTTGTCATCATTGCAGGCCTTCACGACTGCTTCCTTGAACTCGGTTATCTGGATGGAGCATGATGCAAAGAGTGTCTCGTCAGCTGCAACAACATAGCCCGGGTGCGGCTCGTCTGCACCTCTCACTCTTGTCTCGATTGCACTTACTTCGTCTGCTGTCATGCCGACAACATACTTCTCGAATGCTGCAACCTGCTCGAACCATTCATACTTTGCCTCGCTGTACTTGACCATGTTGTAGTCAAACTCGAGTTCCTTCTTGCTTCTGAATGTCTTTTCACTGTCGATTGCATCAGTATCCATCTTGTTCTGTGCATCATCAATCCTGCACTCGACAATTCTGCCGTCCTCGTCAGTCACGACGACTGCAACGACACAGTCATATGCTGCCTGCACGTCTGTGTGGTTGTCTGCAAATGTGACTCCCATGCCGAGCTTATAGCTCTTCTCTGCCTTTGCGGGTGTAACGGAAGCCGCAGCTTCACTGATTACATTCTTGAAAGAAGTAATCTGGATGGAGCATGAAGCGAAGAGTGTCTCGTCTGTCGTTACGACATAGCCGGGATGAGGTTCATCGGATGTCCTGACTCTCGTCGGGAGAGATGCAACTTCGTCAGCTGTCTTTCCTTCGCAGTAGTCTTCGAATGCCTTAGCCTGCTGGAACCATTCGTTTGTTGCCTCACTGTACTTCACCATGTTGTAGTCGTACTCGAGTTCCTTCTTTGTTCCCCTGAATGAGGATGCTGTAATCTCAAGATCCGAATCAACTGTGAAGACAGGCTGGATTGCATCCGTAAGACATGCAAGAATTACGCCGTCAGCGTCCACGACTGCAGCACCGAAGTCCGCATACATCTTGATGCTTCCGTCGCTTTCCTCACTCGGAACTGTCGTCTCGCTTGCTGTGCTTTCAATCTTCAGGCCGAGCGAGAAGCTGCCGTCTTCCGATGTGAACTCCTGAGCCTTGTCATCATTGCAGGCCTTCACGACTGCTTCCTTGAACTCGGTTATCTGGATGGAGCATGATGCAAAGAGTGTCTCGTCAGCTGCAACAACATAGCCCGGGTGCGGCTCGTCTGCACCTCTCACTCTTGTCTCGATTGCACTTACTTCGTCTGCTGTCATGCCGACAACATACTTCTCGAATGCTGCAACCTGCTCGAACCATTCATACTTTGCCTCGCTGTACTTGACCATGTTGTAGTCAAACTCGAGTTCCTTCTTGCTTCTGAATGTCTTTTCACTGTCGATTGCATCAGTATCCATCTTGTTCTGTGCATCATCAATCCTGCACTCGACAATTCTGCCGTCCTCGTCAGTCACGACGACTGCAACGACACAGTCATATGCTGCCTGCACGTCTGTGTGGTTGTCTGCAAATGTGACTCCCATGCCGAGCTTATAGCTTCCGCCCTTCTTTTCGACTGCAGCTTCAGCTTTTGCCGGCTCTGCGACAACCGGCGTCTCCGCGACAGCTTCGGTCTTCTCTTCAGCAGCAGGTGCAGCTGCAGCAGTTGTTTCTGCCTTAGGTGCCGCTGTTGTTGTGTTAGTAGTTGTAGTACCTGTAGTTGTGGTTGCAGCAGCTGTTGAACTGCCAGAACCGGATGCACTCTTACCCGAGCAGGATACTGCCGTGAAAACGAGACAGAGTGCGATAAGAACAGCTAATGCTTTTCTCATATTTTCTCCTTATGGTCTGCGGTTTTTCAACCGTAATATGTTTTCCTCGTAAATATATACAATTTACGTCTATTATAGTCAATTAAATATCTATAAATTGGTAACGATAATTCTGCATTTTTATGCACCTCCTTCTTCTCGGTCTGTCCTAATCGGCAAAGAGAAAAAAGAACCCCGGATGTAACGGACAGATAAACGGGAAGAGGAAAAGCAAGCGGATAAGGATGGGGCGAAACTTTACAATTCTCCATCTTGCATAGAGATGGATTCCGGCAGATAATACCTATGTTAAACGGACCCACCCCATTCTTTGCGCAAGCTGGATAAGGTGGACCTTTTTTCAGAGTACCTTCCACCTTCCGCTTCTGTTGTTTCCTTCCCTGGCAATGAATCCGTTCCTCTTCAGATAAGACAGATTATTCTGCATGGCGGTATCGCTCATGGGGAAAAGTGAGGTGAGCTGTCGCTCTGTTATTGCAGGGTTTTCTCTTATTGCATCGAGAATACTGCGACGTCGTGCGCTGAGCTGTATACCGTTTTCCTCTGCTGCGGGAACATCATTCCCCACCACAGAACTGTCCACATCCGGTATTTCCGGTTCAGTGTGGAGAGGTTCACCGGTGTTGATCCTGTTATATGGATGAGTCTCGTTGTTGCCCCCCCAGACAAGATAACCTTTTTCCTTCCCTGCCATGGCGGCCGCATTCGAATGAGATGATATGTATTCCCCGATTCCTGTCGGCTCATACCAGCTCTCCTTGAACCCGAACCATTTTTCCTCAACGACAGCACCCAGCAGCTCTTTTACAGTATCTTCAAGTCTCATGCATGACCCCGCATCATAATACCCAACCTTACGTCGGGTACAAACAATTGGAGAGGTGCAATGGAAATTCATGCA
This sequence comes from Sphaerochaetaceae bacterium, assembly GCA_963626615.1. Lineage (GTDB taxonomy): Bacteria > Spirochaetota > Spirochaetia > Sphaerochaetales > Sphaerochaetaceae > Ornithospirochaeta. The sequence goes on along the minus strand of CAVFYD010000002.1, from coordinate 31,361 downwards.
TAAAATATTTTGTTGTTTTTCTAACGAAATATGTTGACAACACTTCAAATATGCGCTTTACTATTGTTGTAATTCAAACACAGGGGAGTAAGAATTACCAGGTCAGAGAATCTCGTCCCCTTCCGACATCCGAAAAGGATTGAGGGCTCCACTCTACTTCTTCGTCTGCAGCATGTGCAGAGAAGAAAAGAGGGATGCAGAAGGACGGGAAGAAAGACATGTGTTGAAGACAGTAACGATCTTTAATAATTAAAGGTCCTGAAGAAGAACGTAATACTACCCTCCGGGGTGCGCACCTAAGAAGGCTCGGTGCGCGCCCATCTCCTTAAAAGCCTTCCTGAATCAGGTTTAACATGTAAGTGTGTTAATATTTTCCGCGTCTTCATCCTCTGTCTCGTTGAGGCAGAGGATGTTTTGTTTTTCTGATTGGAGCAGAAAATGAGGAACTGCTTCGGAATCCTTACTCTCCTTGTCATCGTGTTCGTCCTTGCCCTCGCTGAATACACTGCAGCCGTGAAGAAGGATGTGCCCTCACTTCTCACTGTAAGACGAAACAATTTGACAGCAGAAGAAAATGTATTCTATCTTTCGAAAGAAGACACACTTCGATGAGTCATTTCATGCTTAGCTTTTTTTACAGAATTCGGAATTTTCCCAAAATGCCGAAACTAATTTAAAACTCAAAGAAGGTCGTCATCTTCAAAAATCAGACTTCCCAGTCCTTGATAAGAAGTCCGTTCCCGTCACGGAAGGATCCGCAGGCAATGAGGATGAAGTCGATGAGAGGCCAGATGCCGAGTGTCAGCCAGCCGAGGAATATCATGGCAATACCGGAACCGGTACGGCCGACATAGAAGCGGTGTACTCCGAGAAGGCCGAAGAAGAAACAGAGGAGAAGAGTACAAAGTCTGCTCTTCTCGCTCACACCGGGGTCGTAGCTGCTGTTTCTTCCGGGATAGAGCTGTCTGCATCCGCAGTTGGGACATATTTCAGCATTATCGAGTATCTGGGCTCCGCAGTCTCTGCAGTATTTCATGGTTGATTACCTCCCTCTTTTCTTATGAGTGTACCACAATTCTACATCATGCATCCCGGATGTGAAAGACCTCACATTTTCATGAGGTTCCCAAAAATGCCGGAATCCGGTCGGATAGTTTTCGGGTAACTGAAAAAATAGGGCCGGACTCTTGAGTTTTTTCCCTCCCTCTGCTATCTTTCCATCAAATGAAAAACATGACAGTGCGATTTTCATACATTAAAAGATAGAACATCAGGATACCGGTATTTGTTACCGGTATTTTTTTTGGACAGGAGTTTAAAGATGAAGAATTTTGAAGGACGTTCACTCTGTGTAATCGACGACTTCACAAGGGAGGAAAGACTCTATCTCTTCTCTCTCGTGAAGAAACTGAAGGAAGCCGTGAAGAACAACGACAGTGAGACGGTGGACAGCTTCCGCATCAACGATCCGGACTACGGCATCTACGAAGTGTTCCTCGAGGACAGTACCAGAACGAAGGAAAGCTTCAGGAACGCCATCGCATTCCATCACGCGAAGTCCACCGAGATGAGCACCGAGAGCTCGTCCTTCAACAAAGGCGAAAGCTACGCCGACACATTCAATACCCTCTGCGGCTACAACAACCGCATCTTCATCATCCGCAGCAAGGTCGAGGGCGTCTGCGCATACCTGGCAAAGGAATGCGGCGAGTACGCAGAGCGCAACAGTTTGGGATACACCCCGGTATTCATCAACGCCGGCGACGGCAAGCACGAGCATCCGACACAGGAGCTTCTCGACGAATACACATTCCTCGAGGACAACAGGTGGGACACGAAGGAGATTCACCTCGCACTCGTGGGAGACCTCTATCACGGACGCACAGTCCACAGCAAGGCTGACGGCCTCAAGCTCTGGGACAGGGTCAAGGTCGATCTCATCGCTCCGGCAGAGCTCGCAATGCCGCAGAACTATCTTCTGAAGATGAAGGAGAACGGATTCGAGGTGAGAACCTTCTCCTCAATCGAAGAATACCTCAAAGCCGATGACATCGCCACAAAGTGGTACTTCACACGCCCGCAGCTCGAGAGAATGGGTGAAAAGATTCTGCAGAAGCAGGACGAACTGAGAGCGACCATCACATTCCGGGAGGAGTTCATGGATAAGCTCCCCTCAGGCACGAAATTCTATCATCCGCTTCCGCGCCACAAGGTTCATCCGACCATCCCCACATTCCTCGACAAGACTCCCCTCAACGGCTGGGAGAGACAGTCCATCAACGGAATGTACACGCGAATCGTACTCCTTGCTCTTGTCAGCGGTAAGCTCGGCGAGGAGGTCTCAGATGAGAAGAAGAGTGAAAAGGAAGACACTTCCTACGAGTGGATAAAGGAAGTCGAACCGAAGAACGACAAGAAGAGAGTCGTCAGCGAAGGCGTCAACCCGATCAGGGACGGTATAGTAATAGACCACATCCTCTCCGGTGAGGAACCTGCAGAAATCAGGCGACACATGATTCTGATACGCCGTGTCATGGGACTTGACGGCCTCAAGGGCGGCGAATGGGTAAGTCAGAGCGCATCGGGATCCTTCAAGGGAATCATCTTCCGCCCAGGTCACTTCAATCTCGACCACAAGCAGATAAAGAGGCTCGCGGCTGTTGCTCCGGGATGCACGCTCAACATCATCGAGAACGGCAGCGTGAAGAAGAAGATCAGGACCCAGATGCCGCCGAGAATCTACAACTTCGACGACCTTATGTGCACGAACGAAGCCTGCATATCGAACGACACGCAGTCGGAGCACGTAGGCGCAATGTTCCTGAGAACTCCCGACGGCAGATACTCCTGTGCATACTGCGGCCGCAGCCACAGCTTCAAGGAAATATTCAGACATTAAGCAAAAGGAGACACATATATGGAAAAGACGAAATACAGCGAAAAACTCGCATCCCTCGCACTCGATATGGGTGCCATCAGACTCAGCCCCGCCTCCCCGTTCTGCTGGGCAAGCGGCTACCATATGCCGATCTATAACGACAACAGAACCCTTCTCGCCTCAGCAGAGGCAAGAAGACTCATCGCCTCCGCATTCGAGGAGATTCTATCCTCCCTTTCATTCGTACCGGAGAACATCGCGGGAACAAGCACAGCGGGAATTCCTCATGCGACGACCCTTGCAGACAGGATGGGTAAACCCCTCTCCTACGTCCGCTCCTCGAACAAGGACCACGGCCTCAGGAACAAGATCGAGGGACTCGGGAGAGCAAAGAGCTACGAAGGAAAGAAGGTCCTTCTCATCGAAGACCTCATCAGTACAGGAGGCTCTTCAATCGCAGCCGTGAAGGCTATCCAGGAAGCTGGAGGATGTGTTCCCTACTGCCTCGCAATCTTCTCATACGGCTTCGACGCGTCAAGGGAAGCGTTCCTTTCACTCGATCCGAAATGCGAATACCACACAATTCTCGACTACAGCTATGTAATCTCCATAGCCGAAAGAACAGGATACATAAAACCGGAGGAGAAGGATGTTCTTCTCGAATGGTCATCGTCTCCGTTCGAATGGGGAGAAAAGCACGGCTTTCCGAAGGAGGAAAAGTGATGAACTACAGAGAACTTCTTCTTGCATCAGCCGGAGAGACAGGTAACTGTGCCTGCATGGGTATCGACCCAAACTACGGCGCCCTGCCGGAGGGGATGAGCGTTGACGGCTTCTACCTTGAACTCCTGGAGGCTATGGATAAAAAGGGTCTCAGACCTGCGGCATTCAAGCCGAACATCGGATACTTCGCGCGCCTCGACAGGCCGCTTGAAGGCTCGTTCGAGGGCTCCAGGGCACTCTCGAGAATCGTGAAGGCACTCCCTGTGGGCATTCCCTTCATTCTCGATGCAAAGCGCGGTGACATTGCCTCCTCGTCCCTCAACTACGCCTTTGAGGCATACGAATGCTGGAAAGCAGACTGTGTCACAGTTTCCCCGTACATGGGAAGTGACAGCATCAATCCGTTTGCACTGAACTTCCCCGAGAAAGGTATCTACATCCTCAACCGCACAAGTAATCCCGGAGGAAAGGACCTCCAGAACAGGATGATGGAGAACGGAGAGTCCCTGTACATGACAGTTGCAAAGACAATCATGCACTGGAACGGGGAATACTCATCGGGTATCGGGGCAGTAGTCGGAGCGACAAACCTCAGGGAGTTCAGAGATATCTCCACACTCTTCGCTCCCGCCGGCATTCCCCTTCTCATCCCCGGCGTCGGAAGCCAGGGAGGAAGCGCAGAGGATGTGATTGCAATCATGAACGAAACAGGCTATGACCGTTCTCTCTCGAGAATCAACTCCTCCTCCGCACTCACACACCCCTGGGCAAAGAAGAAGGAAGCGGCCCCCTCAGACTGGAAGAGTGTCTGTCTCGGCGCCATAGAGAAGTTCCTCGGGGAGTGTTCGCTTTGAAGAAGACATTCCCCTTCTCGCATAAGAGAAAAGACATTGCCGTCGCAACAGTGAGCGGTGTCGCGACGACAAAGCCGTCGCTCATCCGTCTCTTCGACAGGGAAATGCCTGTCGATATCATCACAACTAAGTCATTCCAGGTAAAACCCAACAGCGGTAACCGAGAGCCCGTCATCTGCGAGGATGAAACAGGAACCTGGGGTAACAGCGTGGGACTGAGGAATCCGGGAATGGAGAAGGTCCTTCCCGAAATAATGGAGCTGAGAAAGGAAGGCCTGAGAAAATGGCTCAACATCTCGCTCTCTGCAGATAACGAGGATGACTTCATAACACTCGTGAAGGCTTTCGGGCCCTATGCTGACAGTGTGGAACTCAACTTCTCCTGTCCGCATGCAAAGAAGGGATTCGGTGCATCAATCGGAAGCGACATCACTATCGCCTCTTCCTATGTGAAGAGAATAAATGAAGCGACGAAGGACAGGGAATGTCTTCTCTTCATCAAGCTTACCCCGAATGTCAGCAACATCGGTGAAATAGCGAAAGCCGTAGTCGACGCAGGTGCCGACGGGATTGTCGCAATCAACACCGTGGGCCCGGTGGAGCATACGGAACCTCACTCGGGTCTTCCCGTTCTCAACAACGCCATCGGAGGAAAGGGCGGAAGAAGCGGGGACGCTGTCTTTCCTGTCGCTCTCGAAGCCGTAAAGGATATAAGGAAAGCCGTCGGAGAAGATATCCCCCTGATAGGAATGGGCGGCGTCAGTGACGGTGAGAGAATGGCCTCCCTTATCCTTGCGGGAGCCGATTGTGTGGGAATCGGAAGCGCATTCGGAAGAGTGAACCAGAAGAAATGGAGCGAGTACCTCAGTCAAGTGAGAAAGGAAGCGGAAATCTTCCTCGGCGACAAAAAGACCGAACTTCTCTCACGTACATTGCTGAGAGAGCATCGTGCCATGGAATATACTCCCCATAAGGTTGAAAGCGTCCGTCTCCACTCTCCCGACACCATGATCCTAACGCTTGATGGAGAAGTGGAGAATTTCAGGGCCGGGGAATTCGTATTTCTATGGCTCCCGGGTGTCGGGGAAAAGCCGTTCTCGCTCGCTCTCACATCGCCACTCACATTCATAATCAAGAAGAGAGGCGTTTTCACTTCCGCCCTCTTCGATTTCCTGAAGAAAGGAGACACAATCTACATAAGAGGCCCCTACGGCGGTGAAGCGGAGACGCTTAAGACGAAGAAGGCCCTCGTCATACTCGGCGGAACGGGAGAAGCCGTTGCGGCACCGCTCTCCGAAAAGCTTGAGAAGGACAATGTGAAGATGAGCTTCCTCGTCGGAACAAGCGTTGGCGGTAACAGGGGAATACTGGAGAAGGAACTCTCGGCAAGAGGTGACTACATGTGCATCTCGGACGAAGGAAAGGTCGGAAGGGTTCTTGAGTACATCGCTCCTGAAATCGAAAGGATGATGGCTGACGGCACAGCTCCCGGCGACATTGCATTCTATCTGATAGGACCCGAGATATTCATGAAGAATGCTTCACGCATTCTTGAAGAGAAAGGCGTAAGTACGGACATGGTCCTCGTCAGCATGGAGAAGAACACGATGTGCGGCGTGGGTCTCTGCGGCGAATGCGCATGCGGCTCGAGACTCTCCTGCCAGTGGGGAACATTCTTCACGCTCACATTTCTCAGAAAGGAGCACGTTCTATGACAGATCCCCACGTTCACTTCCGTGACTTCAGACAGGCGGAAAAGGAGACAATACTCCACGGCATGAAGACAGGCCTCGAGGCGGGCTTCAACATCTTTCTCGACATGCCGAACACCAATCCTCCCCTCACTCATCGGGACACCGTTCTAAAGAGACTTGAAGAGGGAGAAAAGGCCATCGAAGCCATAAGAAGTGAATACGGGAATGTTGACATCCACTACTCTGTCTATCTCGGTCTTACGGACGATGAGAGACAGATAGATGAGATGGTATCACTCTGGAGGGAACTCTTCCCCTCCGTATGCGGTCTCAAGCTCTTTGCGTCGCAGTCCACAGGCAACATGGGAATCGTCGAAAAGGAGAAGCAGGAGAGAATATACACACTGCTCTCGTCTCTCGGCTATGACGGTGTTCTTGCTGTGCATGCCGAAAAGGAGAGCCTCTTCAACAGGAGCGAAACGGAGCACAGCAGGGTAAGATGCCCCGAATCTGAAACGGCGAGCGTATCAGATCAGATAGAGCTCAAGGTGAAGACAGGATTCAGGGGAAACCTCCATATCGCACACATATCAGCGGCGTACTCCGTAACTCTTGTGCGCGAAGCGAAGAAGGACGGAATGAGAATCACATGCGGTGCAACTCCGCATCACTCTCTTCTCACAGTGAAGAAGGAAGGTGTGTTCACGAAGATGAATCCGCCTCTCAGAGGCGCTTCGGACAGGGACGCAGTACTGGAGGGACTCTTCGACGGCACAGTTGACTGGGCAGAGAGCGATCATGCTCCTCACACCCTCTCCGACAAGCTCAATGGAGCCTCCGGTATTCCCGGAATCGAGGGAATGCTGAGAATGATCCTGTTCCTCAGAGAAGAAGGAATGAGCGAAGAGCGTCTCAACTCTCTCTTTGCAGAAAATGCAGTGAAGACATTCCTCCTGCCCTGGACAGCATCACCTGTTCCGAGGGAGATCACAGCAGAGATGATAGAAAAAGCCGGAAAGGAATACCCCTTCTCGGCCTGGAACTAGAGTTTCTTCTGCTGCCTGCACCATATGTGCATGATGAGCGATTTCGGCAGCAGCTTGACAAGTCTCACCTGCATTCTTACAGGGAAACCGAGAATCGAAGTCGTCCGTTCTTTCCTGAGATCCCTCATTGCCCTCTCCACGACGTCCCTGCTTTCGTAGTATCTGTCGTAATAGACGATGGTCGTGTTGTCCCTGACGGCACGGTCGAAGAATTCGGTCTTTATCCACCCCGGGCATACACAGAGAACGTGTATGCCTCTCTTTCTGAGTTCCACTCCCAGGGCAAGCGAGAACGAAAGCACGAAGGCCTTCGATGCCGCATAAGTTGCAATGTAAGGTACGGGCTGATGGGATGAGTTCGAACCCAGGTTAATGATGAAGGAATCCTTTTCCATGAATGGAAGAACGGCTGACGTCATGGCGACAAGAGCTCTGTCGTTGAGATCGACGATGCCTTCCATCTCCTCTCTGCTGCTCTCCTCAAAGGATTTGAAGACCCCGTATCCCGAGGCATTGACAAGCGCACCGACCGTCAGCTTTCTCTCCCTCAGCATGTTCTCCACATGAGATACGCTGTTTCTGTCAGAAAGGTCGAGAGGAACGGGAACCGACTTTGTCCTGAGTTCTCTTCCAAGTTCCTCCAGTCTCTCCTTTCTTCTTGCGATGAGCCAGATCTCGTCAAAGGAGTAATCCCTGTCTAGGGCACGGGCGAAGTCCCTGCCCATTCCGGATGATGCACCGGTTACTATTGCAATATTCATCTGCTCTTCTTCCCCCTTACTCGTAATCCGACTGTCCGATGAACTCCCTCAGCAGCGAATCGGATGGCACGTAGACTGATGATACGGGATAGACGTTCTCAAGGAATGCAAGAAGACGGCGCGCAAGAGTATACGCTTCGCCGTCCTCTCTCTTCACGGACGTGAGAAGAGGTCTTACGAACGGAGTGAGGACCGCTATCTCATAGTCGAGTGCGCTGTTGAACATGACATCGGCGTTGTTCTGGTTCGGGAATATGTGGCGGTTCTCTCCCCTCGTGACGCTCGGCCACATGCCGAGAGTTCTGACGGTGCTCATGCCGCGGCTTCTGTAATCCCTGAGAACACGTCTGAGGAGACGGTTATCTGAAGTGGAGACTCTGTTCGAGTCATCAAGGTTGAGCTGCGTCAGGGCAGATATGTAAACCCTGTAGACAAATTTTTCGTCGATGCACGACGTGATCTTGCGGTTGAGGGCATGGATGCCTTCAACGACGATTATCGTCTTATCACCCATTCTTACCGGTACGGGTGAGAATGTGGTGAGATGAGTGTTGAAGTCGTAGGACGGAAGAAATACGCTTTTTCCATCCACAAGCTCCGCCATGTTGCGGTCTATAAGTTCGACGTTGAGGGCTTCGATTGCCTCGAGGTCGGGCTGTCCCTTCTCGTCCTTCGGAGCCATTGACGGAGGATTGTAGTAATCGTCGAGACTGAGTTTGAAGGGTTCATAGCCCAGAAGCTTCAGCTGCTCGCAGAGTCTCTTCGCGAATGTTGTCTTACCCGATGATGACGGCCCCGCAACGAAGACGATCTTCGCGCCTTTCAGGGCAACGGAGTCGGCAATGGACGCAATCTTTCGGCGGTGAAGATCCTCGCTGAGCTTGATGTACTCGGCCATGCCGCCTTCAATGTTGAGTCTGTTCATCTCCCCCAGGCTTCTCACACCCAGAACCCTTCCCCACTCCTTGTATTCCTCGAAAACCCTGAAAAGGAGAGGATTATCCCTGAGTGGGATTATCTCCTTCACGGCTGATGATGTCGGATATCTCAGGAGGAGGCCCTTCTCTGAATATCTTCTGAGCTCGAATACCGAGAGTACGGCAGTATTCTGCACAAGAGGCTCATACGACACCTGTGCATAGCCTGAGAGGCGGTAGATATACGTGAACGAGTCGTTACGCGACGAGAGAAGAAGCGATGTGTCACTGCGCCCGAGGGAAGTGAACGTTCTCTCTGCCTCCTCGCCGCTCAGGGCTACATACTCTATTGCCTTCGCTTCCTTTACGATTTCACGCATCTTCCTTTCGATTGTCAGACATTCCTCATCGGTAACTGCCTCGTCATCGGAGAACGAGAAGTAGTAGCCGTCGCCGAGGGAGTGACCGATCACGAGAGTGCGGTCGGGGTAGCACAGATACGACGAAAGGGAGAGGAGGAAGCATATCGAATGGCGGTATATCCTGCGGCCCAGGGCATCGAAGACATGAATCGGCTCGAGTGTCGACGATGACGGAAGAGGACGCCCCAGCGGGGAAGATTCCCCGTTGACGAGTGCCCCGACAACGGGATTCTCAAGATAATCGCAGTTCTGCTTCTCTTCAATTATACCAAGAGCGGTGAGAGCTTCACCTACTGTCGAAAAAGGAGAAAGAGAGACACTCTTCTCTCCACACTTCACTTCTATTCTTTCCATTCAAGTATTATCTGCAGAGTCGGACGGGAAAGCAAGAAAATGTTCACCTGCTCTTCTTTTCCGCCATTGCATCCCTTCTTCGAGAGGCAATGCCGTATGAGATGATTGTAAAGTCGGGAAATGAAGCTTCATACTTCTTTTCCACAATCTGCCTTATGGCATCCTGCACCGTCTTTTTCTTCATATCGGGACATTTCACCTCAAATATTGCGATACGCCTGTCGGTATAATCATGAACAACAACATCAGCTCTTCCTTCTCCCGCTTCCCTGTCCGGGTCCACGGCGTAACCCAGCCCGGTAAAGATTCCGGCAGGGAAGGCATGACAGAAATCCTCCCTGTAATCATAAAAGCTGACTGTCTTCATCAGGATTGAGGATATCTCGCGCCCGGCTATGGCGCTCTCGCCGTTTCAGATGGCATTATCGGGAATGGAAAGGTCGTATCCTTCAAGCGAGCCCTGCACCCAGTTTTCCAGACTCGATGTGAATATGTCCCTGATTTCCCTGTTCGGGATTGCAGGCGCACACATCCCCTCCAAAACAGGAACGGGAACATCTTCTTTCTTCGCCGCCGTCAGATACCCTGTCATGAGAAGTATGCTCCGGATATTGTCCTCGGAGGAATGAAAACAGTCGTAAGTGACATCTTCATTCACCTTTCTGATTATATATCCGTCACAGAGAAGTGCATTCAGAGACTTGAGAATACTCTCCCTGAACTTAATGATGAAAGACCTGATTATCGAGCTGTCCCCCGTACTATTCCGGTATGACAGCGGTTTCATGGTCGGTTTCGAACAGAGATCATTTATGGGCCTTATCACATCCCATGGACAGAATATGTCGCTGTCACCGGAATGATAGCCGTCGTACCATTCCTTCGTCAGGGACAGCCTGTCCTCGATTCCTGTTTTCCTGTATATATCCTCACTTTCTTCCCCGGTGAAGCCGAAATACTCGTCGTATGCATTCTTGGTTACAGTGCTGGAATAAACATTGTTCAGCCCCGTGAAGATGCTTTCCCTGGCAATACGGAGGCATCCGGTTATCACGGAGAACTCAAGAAGGTGTCCTTCAGAACACTGAGAATACCCTTCATCACGGAAAGCATATTCTTGTAGTACCCTTTCTCCGCAGCCTTCGCCATCGGAACATCGTATTCGTCGATAAGAAGGATAACTTTCTCTCCGTAATGGTCACTGAGCATCCCCGTAAGGAGTCTGAGAGCGGCCATGAGGGTATTCACATCCGCCTGAAATCTGACTTGTCTTCCTTTCTGACTTTCCTGCTTTCATGAAGAAAGTCAAAACGATGAAAAAGCTCCTTGAATATATTCCTGAGCCATTCATAGGCCATCCACCTCCTTGAACGAAACGAAAACAGTCGGGAACCTGTTCATCCACTTCTCACAGATTTCTTTTCTTTCAGATATCTTCAATCCAGCGAAAAGTTCTCTGCTGTCCTTCGAAATGTCGAAGAAGTGACAAAGCGAGCGTCTTACCGACGTCTGGGTCTTGTTATGAGGTTTACGTCAGTCCCGTTATGAGGAATAACTCTTCGATACGCAATGTATCAGCATATCATTTCACCTCTGTCATCTTCAGCTTCCCGTAGACTCTCTCTTCCGTTCTTCCTCCGCTGAGGGGTGTGATGCTTATCGTTCTGTCTCTCAGAACCGCATCCGTGTCGAAGTTCTCTCCGGCATCCGACGGTTCATAGACGCTGTGTCCGACTTCGTAGTACATCACGCCGTCATCGGTTCTGAACCAGTCCTGATAGTATGGTCCGCCCTGACGGGTTATCTTCATGGATTCTGCCTCATCGGGAATATTGACGTTCCAGAGAAGGTTCTTCTCGAGAAGTCTGTTCTCCGTCATGAAAGACCATACCCTCCCTATATGCCGTGTGAACGCGGAGAAGGACGAAGGAAAGACCGAGAAGGCCACAGCGGGTGTATTGAAGAAATACGATTCGAATACGGCCCCGCATGTTCCCGAGTACGATATGTCCCAGCCGACGTTGACGCCGTTGTTGACGCCGCTGAGTACGAGGTCGAAGGAAGTGAGAGTGTCGAATGCAAAGCGCACGCAGTCTGCAGGTGTCGAATCGACGGAGTATGCCTCCACGGCTCCGCGGTACTGCACTCTCCTGATTTCAAAGGGATTGTGGATGTCTATCGAATGGCTCTTTCCGCTCTGTTCCCTCTTCGGAGCGGCAACCGTCACATCTCCCAGAGTCGAGGCGAAGTCGCAGAGGACTCTCAGCCCCGCACTCTCTATGCCGTCGTCGTTCGTTATGAGTATCCTCATCACATCCACCCTTCATTCTTTTCCTTGTAATCCTTCACGAGAGCATCCGCATCTCTTACGAGAGCCTCCATCTCTTCTGACGAGTAGCATGTTGCACCGCTTGCCCTGTCGTGGCCGCCTCCGTGGTAACGGTTGGCAAGAGCATCCACTGTCATGAATCTGGAGCGCAGTCTCACCCTTATGGTGCCGTCGGCGTTGTCGATGAATGCTATCCAGCATATCACGCCACGGATGGAGGACATGAACGAGACGCTCTCGCTTGCCTCCTCCCGTGTAAGGTTCCACTTCTTCTGGAAATCCGAGTCGACATATACCCACGCCAGTCCGTTATCTGTGATGTTCACCTTCTCGAATACAGCTTCCCTGTAGCGGTAGAATGATATGTCCTTGAGGTCAAGACGGGCCATCAGAGTCTCCACGTCCACTCCCTGGTCGAGCATGAGTCCTGCCATTCTCAGCGTCTCGCCGCCTGTCGAAGAGAATGCGAAGCGTCCCGAGTCCGTAACCATCCCCGTATAGATACAGGTTGCGGCAAAGCTGTCTATCCGGAGTTCTGAGCGGAATGTGTTATAGAAATCCGCAATCATTTCGCAGCATGAGGAGCGCCTGTCCTCTATCCATTCGATTCCCGGCCACTGCTCCACCTTTATGTGGTGGTCTATCTTTATGATTTCCTTCGCTCCCTGAAGCTTTCTGTAGCTCATTCTCTCGAGAGTGGCGGTATCGAGAATGATGGCGAGGGATGATGAAATTATCCCGTCATCCACCTCTCCGTCGTCTCCGCCGAGGAACGAAAGGTAATCGGAATAATCGGACGATGAAAGATATACTTTCTTCTCCGGGAAAGTCAGCTTTATTATCCTTTCGAGTCCCTTCGTCGAGCCGATGGCATCCCCGTCCGGTCTGAAATGACGTCCGATTACGATTGAATCATACGCTTTTATCTTATCGAGGATTTCTCTCTTGATATCTTCATTCATTATCTTCACCTCCGAGTTCTTCAAGATCCCTCAACATGGAAAGAGCTTCCTCTTTCGTGCCCAGCTGTGCACCGCTTGCCTTGAGGTGTCCCCCGCCTCCGTACTTGACGGCTACCCTGTTGATATCCTTTCCGCTGCTTCTGAGCTCACAGAGGATTCTTCCCTCTTCATCCTCCGTGAAAGACACCCAGATACCGACTCCCTTTATGTTTGCCATCGTGTTCACGAGGCCGCGGGAGACGGAGAATGCAGTCGCCTGCATCTTCTTGACATCATCAAGAGTGCTGTACGTCCAGGCAACTCCGTTCTTACCCAGCTGTATCCTGTTGAGATAGTATGCCTTCCTCTTCAGGGCGGAGAAGTCCTCACTGTAGAGATTACCGTATACTTCACACTGATCGAAGCCGTACTTCACAAGTTCACTGACTGTAGCGTATGTCTTCGGAGAGACAGTGTCGTAGAGAAAGCGGCCGCTGTCCGTCACGATACCCGTGAAGAGTGCGCGAGCGGCATCAGCGTTCATCCTGAGTCCAAGTTCGATTGCCCATGCCGCGACAAGCCCCGCGCATGACTCGCTCTTTTCGTCAATGACCTCCACCTCACACATCTTTCCGATGAAGAGATGGTGGTCGAATCTCAGCCTTGCCTCTGCTCCCGTCCACCTTGTGTCGCTCACAAGAGATGGCGTTGACATATCAAGGAGAATGGAGAGAGACGAGGAAAAGACGGAGTCATCGACTTCGTCCATGCCTTCCTCTGCGATAAAGGAATAACGGCCGGGGTTGTCTCCGACCATGTACACCTTCTTATCCGGCCAGTTGAGACGGATTATCTCCTTCAGCCCCTTCTGGGAACCCAGGGCATCCCCGTCGGGCTTGGAGTGTCGGTGAATTATTATGCTGTCGTATTCTTCAATGAGGCCGAGTGCCTCCCTGTAACTGTTTCTTTCCATTTTTCACAAACGGAGCTTCTGAAAAAGGGAAAGAGGGGCCTTCCCGGGAAGGCCCCTTTCTGTCTCATCAGAGAGAACTTCTCTTTATCAGCATGATCGGGAACTGGCTGACATCGATCTTGGAGAGAGAGTCTCCGAGGATGTAGCTTGTCTTGCTTGCGCTGATGGTCTCGTATGTCTTGTAACATCCGAGGTAGTAGTCCGTGTCACCGACTGTCGTGTACGGTGTCTTTGCGTCTGCTTCCATCTTCCATACGCACGTCGGTTCCGTATTGAGTGAAGCCTTGCCGTCGACTATCTCGATGTATGTCTTCACGCCGTCAGCGATCGAGTACATCCTGAAGCCGCCGTCACACTCTTCGAGGTAGACGTTGACGCTCTTTGAAAGAGATGCTGTTGTCGAGAGGTACTTCTCGCCGCTCATGGTGCCTGCAAAGAAGAGATCCTTTCCTGCATTCTTCTGTGTAACAGCGACTGTGTATGTTGCGCTGAAGTCAATATCGGAGCTTCTCTCGAGTTCCACTCCCTCGAGTTCGTATTCTACAAGATATGAGGGGAACTGGCTGACACCGATGACGGACTTGTCGTCGAAGATGTAGCTTGTCTTGCTGCACGATATTGTCTCGTATGTCTTATAGCATCCGAGATAGTACTCTGTTCCGTCGACTGTCGTGACAGGAACGGAAGTCTCCTCATCGAGAGTCCAGACGACTGAAGGCTCCGTAGTGAGAACAGCCTTGCCTTCAGATACGCTGATGTATGTCTTCACGCCGTCCTGGTCGAAGTACATTCTGAAGCCGCCGTCTGTGTTCTCGATCCTGACAACCGCACCCTTCACGAAAGATGATGTCTGAAGATACTTGCCGCTTGAAGAACCGCTGAAAACGAAGTCCTTTCCGGCCTTCTTCTGGCTGACTGCAAGCATGTAGCTCTTCTCTTCACTGACGTTTGTCGCCTTCTCGAGTCTGAGTGCTGCAACTTCGACCTTCTCGAGAGTTGCCGGGAACTGGCTCACGCCGATCTTTGATGTATCGTCAAGGATGTAGCTTGTCTTCGATGCACTCATTGTCTCGTATGTCTTGTAGCATCCGAGATAGTACTCTGTTCCGTCGACTGTCGTTACAGGAACGCTTGTCTCCGCGTTGAGTGTCCAGACATTTACTGCCTCATCCGTGATGGAAGCCTTGCCATCGACAATGGAGATGTATTTCTTTGCATCTCCGGATGTGAACGAGAGACAGAAACCGCCGTCCGTTTCCTCTATTGTCACATCTGCAGCCTCTTCAGCCTTCATTGTTGTCTGAAGATACTTCTCGCCGCTCATTGCACCTGCAAAGTAGACCTGGTGACCTGTGTTTGCCTGGTAGAGACCGAACTTGACCGTACTGGAGATGACAGCCTCATCAAGTGTTGATGCAATGTATACATCCTGTGCTGCAGCATCAAGGGAAAGTGTATAGACGACTTCCCTTGTCTCTTCGCCGCATGTGAAGAGAGCCGTGAGATTTGCACTTGTCTCCACTTCCTGAAGTGTGACAGTGACTGTATTGCCGTCAATCTTCACGGCGTCGCTGTCGCTTGTCCAGGAAACTGTGACTGTGTCATATGAAGCACCCTGGAGTGCAACCGTGAAAGCCGCATCTTCCGCGAATGACGGAGAAATCGATATATTCGAGATTTCGAAATCGATCTTCTCGCTGTCGCTCTTCTCGGGAAGTGACTTGTAGAGGAAGGAGTCAACAGTGACAGGTGTGAGGTAGAATGCTCCGTCATAGAGGGAGATTATGCCTGTGACATCTGCAATCCATCCGAGATGCGAAGCGTGTTCCGCTTTGAAAACAGCCTGATCGGCCTTGTTAAGCGGGCATGTGGATGACGAGATTCTCACATAGCTCTTGAGGCCGTTCTTCTCGAAGTAGTAGTAGCCGTTGGATGTGTCTTCGCCACCGATTACAACGTCCCTGATTGTCACGAACATCGACTGCCCCGCTGTGAGTGCACTGTCCTTGAGGGACGAAGCTGATTCATAAGCGGAAGTGAGATCCGAGGCAGTGACTTCAGCACCAGAGGAAAGAATCTCGACTGCACCGCTCTTTATCTCGTGAGTGCCGGAATAGAGGTCCTTCGTTCCTGTTACCCTGATGGTATCACCGACAGTGACGCCGAGAGTGAGAGGATCCTCTGCCGTCGAATAGGCATAGTAGCCGCCGTCACTGTCCTCGAAGTAGATACAGTTGTAGGAAGCGTCATTTGACTTGCTGATGAGAGCTGTGACAACACCCTTCACAACGACTGTCGAATCATCTGCTGCAGCAACGTATTCACTCCATGATGATTCCCTGAAAGCGGGAACATAGTGAGCAAAGCTCGTGGATGCACTTGCTGTGCCGTCCGTCACCGTTGCCGTGAGAGTATAGTCAATCTGTGTCTCCGTCTTTTCATTGACATCGACCGTGACTGTCTCTCCGTCTTCAGCTGGAACAAGTGTGACGCCGTCACTGTCGACAGACCAGTCAACTTTGTATGTGACACCGTTTATCGTGACGACTGCCACGACGGTGTAATCGCTTGCGGTTGCAGTTGCCGCCCTTCCCTCGTTGTACATCGAGAAGACATAACTCTTTGCCTTTTCGACTCCCGACTTGTCGACACTGACGCTTTTCGTCTCTGTCGTCGCGCAGGATACAATAAGAGAAAGAATGACAAGAGCCGAAACAATTGCTCTGAATCCTTTTTTCATATAAATCTCCTTAATTCTCTATTGAGATATCTTCAAAGCTGAAAACATATATCTGAGGTGTTCCCAGATAGTTCTCAACTATTCCCCTTACCTTAAGCGTCTTACCGATGTAGTCTTCAGCCTTCAGGTAATTTCCTTCATTATCCTTCAGAGGTATGGTCCTTACCTGAACCTCCTCCTGACCGTCCGAACACAGAAGTGTCAGCGCCCTGTAGAATGACGAAGACTCATTTGTGTTCACGTATGCGTCTTCCACGTGGAGAGAGCCGATTTCGACTCCCGTATTCTCAAGAGCCGAAGAAGAAGGAAGAGTCACATCCTCATCTCCGAGAGCGAAGGTTATCGTGCCGCTCATCAGGAAATGAAGATCGGTTTCTTCATATGCAATCTCATTTCCGGTCGATATCAGCTGGATATTGTCCGGATCATCCTTCTTCATTTCCCTGTACTTGATACCCGAAACCTGCCAGGTTCCGTCTCCCTCGTAGTACTGGACGGTGCCGACGATCTTCACGCGGTTACCGAGCTTCAGAATCCTGAGGCCTCCCCCCGAGAGGGAATAGCCGTAATAAACGCTGATGCCGTACGAGTGTCCCGTTTCCTCGTCCCAGTCACAGATGTAGACGCTGTTGTCCCAGTTGCGGCTTACTACTCCCTCGAAGTTCACCTTCACTCCGCTGTAGTCACAAGTATGGGCCCTCAGCTCCTTCAGTGTAAGCTCAATGCTGTCACCGTAGTAGAAATCAGGATCCTTCTCTCCCGACCATACAGCCTTCTTCTCCCTCTTCGCCTGTGCTATCGCATTCTGGCAGTACTCGCCGTAGCGGTTGTTCGCACTCGATGACGGAATGGCAAGTCCTTCCTGGAGGAGCTCCAGGTTAAGGCACCTGTAGCTCTCTCCTTCCGCACTTCTGTACCATACCCATACAAGATATCTTGAGCCCGTGGAATCGAGGTTCCACACGCCATCGTCACTCTCGACGATGATGCTCTCGGCATTCTCGAGCTTCTCTCTCGTGTACGCGGATGCGGCCTTTCCCCATTCCTCTATCTTTCCCGTACTCTCGGGGGTGTTGACGGCAAGGTATCTTGCCTTCAGGACTCCGTCCGATATTACGGATGCGGGAACAGAGAAGTGAGTCGTGTCACCGTCGACAAAGAGCTTTACACTCACTTCGGTCTTCTTCGTTGAAGACGAAGGATCGAACTTCAGAAGAGAGGCGTAGTCAATGTGCTCAAAGATCTCCCCGGAGGTAACAGGAACCGTCACCTGAGGTTTTTCCGCTGTTGCACACGATACGAGAAGAATAAGAACAAGGGCGAGAGGGAAAAGCTTCTTCATATCAGTTCTGGTACTCGCATTCATCCAGTGCATCCTGGAATGCCTTGTCTACTGCACTCTCGTTCGCTGCCGGAAGCGATGTCGTTATGATGTTCTGAACCTGGCTTCTGGCCTCACTCGAGCCGTTGAAAGCCGGGGAAGTGTAGTAAGCATCCTCCTGTTCGAGACAGACCTTTGCAGAGAGAGCTGCAACATAGTCGCCGCCGTCAGCCTGTGCAACGAATGCCTTGTATGCCTCGTTGTCGGCAACGCTTCTGAGGACAGGAACATAGCCGCTTGCCATGCTGAATTCAGCCTGGAAGGAGACGCTTGTAGTCATGAACTTGACAAAGAGCCAGGATGCGATGACTTCCTGAGGATTGCTCTTGGAGAAGATACATACGCTCGGGCCCTGGCTGATGACCTTCGGATTTGACGGGTCAATCTGCGGGATTGTTGCGATACCGACTTCAAACGGATACTTGCCGTCCGCGTCTGCTGTCGGTCTCTGGTGTGTTGCACCTGCGCTGGAACCGATTGACATGTAGCTCTTCGTACCGCTTTCAGCTGTGAAGAGTCCCGATGTGTAAGCGCCGTAGATGTTCTGTGTAGTGACGTAACCGTTCTGATACCACTCTCTGAATCTCTTGACGAATGCCTTGTTGGTATCGTTATTGAAGAGATAGTGGGGTTCCGTTGCACTTGTGTACGGGCTTCCGTACTGCTCTGTCATGGTTATGAACCAGTTACCCTCGCTGTCGTAGCCGAGAGGAATACTCGACGGATCGATTTCCTTTATCTTTCTGCAGAGCTCTTCCATCTCATCCCAGGTTGTGGGGACAGTCAGGCCGTTCTGGTCGAAGAAAGTCTTGTTGTAGTAAAGGACTTCCGTGCTCTTTGACCAGGGAAGCGTGTACATGAGGCCGTCTCCGAACTGTCTTCCTTCCTCGTAGTAGCCTGTGATGAAATCACTCTTCTGAGCGTCAGTGAGGCCGAGAATCTCTGTCGTGCCGTCTGCTCTCGTGACTGTGATGTCGCTGTCGATGAGGCCGTCGAGAGCGGCAACAGCACCTGCAAGGTTATAGAGTGCCACGTGGTCAGGATAGCAGTAGGCGATGTTGGGCTGGTTGCCGACTGTGATTTCAGTTGAAATCTGGTCGCGGACATCGTCGTAGCCGCCGATCTGTGTCGCCTCCACCGTGATGTTCGGATAGAGTGCATTGAACTCTGCAATGTACTGGTCAAGTACCTCGGCAAGAGTAGAACCCATCGTGTGATAGAACGTAATCGTAACTGCACTTCCGTCATAGCCGCCTTCCGGCACCTCGAAAAGAGCCGAGGATGAGGAAGATGCATTCTCCTCCTTGCCGCCTCCGCAGAATGCGGAAAGGATGACAAGAGCCGAGAGGAGTACAACTGTAAGTAATTTTTTCATATGAATCTCCTTATGTATATATCCTTAATATTTTCAGTTTAACCCTTTATGCCGCTGCGCGACACACCCTTCATGATGTACTTTCTGAGGAACACGAAGACCAGGAAGAGAGGAGCCGAGACAAGCGCGACAGCCGCCATCTGCACGGGATAGTTGACGTCTCCGGTGCTCTCCGTGAATGCGTTTCTAAGACCGTTGGTTATGAGTCTGTGCGCACTGTCGTTGGCAACCAGGCGCGGCCAGATGTAGCTGTTCCATGCCCCCATCATCTTGAGAATCGTGATGGAGATGAGGGTCGGAAGAGAAAGCGGGATCATGACCTTGATAAGGTACTTGAAGTCACTCGTTCCGTCGACTTTGGCCGCAAGATACAGTTCATTCGGTATCTGGAGGAAGTTCTGCCTCAGAAGGTAGATGTAGAAGACAGAGACGAGGAACGGGACGATAAGGACCGTGTAGGTGTTTATCCAGCCCAGTTTCGTGACCGTCGAATAGTTCGTTATCGTGAAAAGCTCGCCTGGAATCATCATGGTTGCGAGAAGAGCGGCAAAGAGCGCGTTCTTTCCCCTGAACTCGAGGCGTGCAAACGCGAATGCCGAAAGTATCGTGATGATGAGGGACAGGACTGTCGATACGATTCCGACGTAGAATGTGTTGAGGAAGAGCCGTCCCAGGTTCGCAGTCGTGAACGCCGTGGCGTAGTTCGAGAAGAGGACACGGCGAGGGAAGAATGTCGGAACACTCATGCGGTACTCTTCAAGGGACTTGAGAGACGAGATTATCATCCAGTAGAACGGAAAGAGAACGATGGCTGCCATCACAAGGAGGAAGGCATAGAGAAGAACCTGGACAAGGACAAAGACCACCCTCTGGCGCATCGATACCTTCTGCATGTCCTGTGCGTGCATTGTATTCATACTCACTCCTCCCTTAATAATGTACTCTCTTCTTGCTGACACGGAGGTTCACGAGTGTAACCGCCAGAATAATAGCGAAGAGAATCAGGGCTGCCGCACTGGCACGTCCCTGATTGTTCGTACTCAGTGCGTCGTAGATGAAGCCGACCATCGTGTTGAGCCTTCCAGCAGCGTCTGCCGGCCCCATGTCCTCGCCGAAGATACCGACGATTGACGTGTATTCCTTGAAACCGCCGATGAAGCCGGTTATTACGACGTAGGCAATCATCGGGCTCAGAAGAGGCACGGTGATGCGGGTGAAGATCCTTCTTCTCGAAGTCCCGTCGACACGTGCCGCATCATAATACTGACGGTTCACGGACTGAAGGCCTCCCAGGAGTATGAGAATCTTGAACGGAAGTGCGTTCCATACGATATAGACGACCATGACAGTCATGTTCGCAAGATATGATGAACCGGCATTTATCCAGTTGACGTGCGTTCCCCCGAAGAACTCGATTATGTTGTTTATTATACCCGCAGTCACGATGATTTCGTTCTTCGTCCCGTAGAACGAACCCACGATGTTGAACATCGCGGCGAAGACCATGCCGATGGCTATGGAGTTCGTGACATAGGGAAGGAAGAAGATTGTCTGCAGAGGCTTCTGCAGGAACTTTATCGAATTGAGACATACCGCTATGAGAAGAGCCAGCACTGTCGACACCGGGACCGTGATGACGCATAACAGCACAGTGTTCTTCAGACACTGCAGGAACTTCTGGTACTTGAGAACCTTCTGGAAGTTCCCTATACCGAAGCTGAATGTGGCCCCGCCGACGGCCTTGAGTCCCGAATAGTTCTCCAGGAATGCCATTCTGACCGTGTTTATGATCGGCCAGACAGTAAAAACAAGAAGTAATATGATGGCAGGAGAAAGATAGAGCCATGCCTTCCATCTGTGTTCGCTTTCTACCATATCAGTTCTCCAGGAAAATGCGTTCTTCGCTCTCGTGACCGAATACGAATACCTTGTTTCTCTTGAGAGAGAAGGATACCTCTCTCCTGTCCCTGTCCATGACCGTATCCGACGGAATGATTGCTCTCAGCGTCTGGCTGACGAGGCTGCCGTTCTCAGCAACGATGGAGACGTCACGTCCCATGACTTCCACGGCCTTCAGCGTACAGTGGAACGGACCGTCAGAATCGAGAACGAAACCTTCTGGCCTTATTCCGACATACACCTTCTGGTCGGGGGCACCGGACGGGCCTATATTGTCGCTTCCGATGAAGAGACTGCCGCTTCTGATCTCTCCTTCGAACACGTTGATCGGAGGAGTTCCGAGGAACTTTGCGACAAAGAGGTTGTTCGGACTGTCGTAGACATCCTGAGGAGAGCCTATCTGCTGGACGACACCTTTTTTCATGATGACGATCTCATCGGAGATGCTCATGGCCTCTTCCTGGTCATGGGTGACGAACACGGTCGTGATCTTCGTCTCCCTCTGGATGCGTCTGATCTCCTCTCTTGTCTGGAGTCTCAGTCTTGCATCGAGGTTGGAGAGCGGCTCATCGAGAAGAAGGACTCTCGGCATCTTCACGAGAGCACGTGCGATTGCAACTCTCTGCTGCTGCCCGCCGGAGAGCTCGGAGGGCTTACGCTCGAGAAGATCATCTATCTGAACAAGGGAGGCAACTTCCATCGTACGCTTGAGCATCTCGTCCTTCGAGAGCCTGTCTGCCCCCTTGAGATTCTGCAGCGGGAAGAGGATGTTCTGCTTAACCGTGAGGTGCGGATAGAGTGCATAGTTCTGGAACACCAGTCCCACTCCCCTGTTTTCGGGGCTGAGATGTGTCACGTCATCGTCACCGAAGAAGATTTTTCCTCCTGTCGCCTTCTGCAGACCGCAGATCATGTAGAGCGTCGTGCTCTTTCCGCAGCCCGAGGGCCCCAGGAGTCCCACGAGCTTCCCGTCGGGGATTGTGATGGTCATGTCATTGACGGCAACGACCTCTTCATTCGATTTCCTGTTTCTTGACGGGAAAATCTTCGTCAGATTCTGCAGTTCTACCTTCATTTCATTTTCCTTTTCTAATAGTCCGCTCTTTCGGCGTCTTCTCTCGCCCTTTCCTTCTTGGCCTCGATTACTTCTTCTTCGCTGTCGTATATCTTCTGGGATGCCCAGTCGACGACAACGGTGTCGGAAAGAATGTCGTGGATGGTCTGATGCTCGTAACGCGTCATCACAAGAAGGAAGTTTGTGACGAGAATTCCGATTATGACGATGGTTCCTGCGATTCCTATAATGTTGAAGAGAATCATCAGTACAAGAAGGACTGGAACCATTATCTCGATGGTATATTTGCCGAGTATTGCACGTATGAAGAGGGAGAGGGAGTTTATCTTCCATCCGCCCTTTCTCATTACACAGAGGCCGAATATCTTCTTGCCGACGGTGACTCCGTTCCCGAAGAGAAGGGGAATGAGGAATTCGCTGACAAGGACGGCAAGAAAGATTCCGAGCGAAAGCGAGAGAAGCGTCAGATTCATAACCCTCTCGTAGTTTGCCATGGCCTCCTCATCCCCGATGAGGGTGCCGTATGCCTCGTCGTAGCGTCCCCTCTCCTCGTCCGAGTAGCCTTCGTACTCCTCCCGTGATATCGAGAACGTGATGCCGTATTCGCTTTCGTACCTTGCATAGTCAGAAGTGAGCTGGGTGTTGTAGTAGTCGAAATGTGTGACAAGCGAGATGAGATATATGAATAATGTGGCAAGTATCGTGATTACGATGAAATCTAAAAGGAAAGCCGAGAATCTCTTCAGAAGCCCTGCTCTCTGGATATCAAAGGAATCCGCCACAATCTACCTCTCTCTGTTATTCGGTTAACACGCTCTATCAGTGTACAGCAAAAAGTAAAGTATGTGTGAAGTATTTTTCTTCTCTGAAGCAGAAGTTCAGAATTCAGAAAGGGCAAACAGATGACATCAGCACCGGAAGACGACGAAAGGCGGGAAAAGGCAATCCTGTACGCTCTTTCCTGTCAAGGAAGTATCTCGATGATGACATCTGTGAAGTCGGAATGGATAAAGATACTGCTGTCCCGGTCATTTCTGATGAGATTATCGAGTCTCCCGCGTGTTATCTCGAATGGAACTTCGCCCTTTCTGTAGTGTACCTTTCCCCAGATGTGGCTGTACTTCTGGAGTGCGAGGTATTCCTTTGCCGTGAGAGGAATCGTGCCGTGTCCGTGTTCGGATGCGATACGGGCCCAGCGTTCGGCCCTCGACGGAGAGAGATGGAGGATGAGGAAATCCTCATGGTTCATGTACGAGAAGCGGAAGGGAGGAAGACCGTCCGTTTCCCGCTTCGAGTAAGCCTTCCTCTCGTCCTCGTCCCTGATGTAGATATCCCGGTCGACCATTATCTCGATACGGCTCTTCCTGTTCTTCTTCACCACGGCGTTATAAGCCTTTCTGACTTCCCGGTACTGGCCGTTCACGGCCTTCACCGGGTAGAAGACCGTATTGATCTCCTCCTCCCTGAAGTAGCGGTTGAGCTCGTTGAGGTAGGCTATTTCACTCTGACCTTCCGCAATGACGATGATAATCTTCTTTTCCTTTGCCATGGTTTCAGATATAGGGGAACGGAATGCCGCTGAAACGGCCTTCAAGATAATCGGTACGGAACCGAGAAAGATTCTTCACGCCGTCTATTTCGCTGAGTCTTCCGACAACACTGCCATTCTTCTTCGTCTTCTCGAAGAAGGCTATCTCGCATTTCTGGATGAACGGGGCGTCGAGAAGATCCGTATTGTGAGAAGAACATACAAGCTGTGCCCCTGTCGTGTTGTATCTCTTATCGAGGAAGAGGGAGACAAGCTGACGCAGTACTATGGAATGAAGGGATGTGTCTATCTCGTCGATGACAAGTATGCCTCCCGACGAGAGGGAAGCAAGAATTACGGAAAGAAGCGCGAAGAGTCTCTTCGTGCCTTCACTTTCCTCCTCAAGCGTGAACCAGAGTTCATTTTTCTTCGAGTCCGTATGTTCCGTCTGCCATACTTCCCCGTCCCTTATGCCGTCGACGGATAAATCGAGCTTTCTCATAAGAGAAGCTATATTTTCGAGGCACTCCTTCCTCTTCTTTCCGGAAATGGAGACATAGCGGGAAAAGCAGTCCGGAACCGAGTAGGAGAATGGATTGAAGAATATTATCCTCTCCTCGAGTGCAAAGGCGAACGGATTACCCATCATCGCCGAGACGACGGAAAGAATCTGCCGCTGCTGTTCGTCCAGGCATGAAGAAACCGGTACTGAACCTGTCTTCAGCCGGCCTTTCTCCATGCGGAATACGGTCCTGTGCTCCTCTTCAAGGCTCTCTTCAAGTATTTCACTGCCGTTGAAGGTAATCATATGAGAATAGAGCTTACCTCTGGCAACCACTTCCGAGCGGAATGTCGTTCCATTAACGGAGAGGAACCTGTCGGGTGTGTACTTCACGCTCCCGATGCCTTCTCTCATGAGGGACACATAATCCTTCAATGCTCCCAGAAGCGTGCTCTTACCCGAACTGTTGGCGCCGTAGATAACGACAAGCGGCACGGCCCTCCTCTTTCCGTCCTCCACGAAGAGAAGAGACTGATAGTCGCCGTAATGTGCGGGAACTCTCTTTCCCGGCCACGAAAGAAGGAGCACTGCACTCTGGATGCTTCTGTAATTGGAGACACCGAATGAATAGAGCATATTCACCTCCCCGTCCATTGTAGCATGAGAGAGAACGGAGCATGGATATTATTTCAGACGACTTTCATCTCCCTGAGAGCCGCAGGGAACTTCACAGAGAAGATTATCGCCGTATAGGTTATTGCCAGGAAATCGGCAATGGGCTCAGCCATGAAGACGGCAAGAGCCCGGTTCGATGTGTAGAGATGCGGCATGATGTAGATGAGAGGAACGAGGAGTACGAGCTTACGGATTACCGCAATGCTTATCGAGGCTGCGGCAACTCCGGTCGAGACGAATGTCATCTGACACGATATGAGTATGCCCATGAGACCGAGCATGAGGCAGTATGTTCTGAGAACAGGGACTGCATACTCCACGAGGGCGCTCTCGAGAGTGAAAACCTGTGCGAAGGCTGACGGGAAGAGCTCAACGAGGGCCCATACCGCAATGGAGTAGACGGAACATGCAGAGAGAAGAGTTCTGAAGCACTTCTTCACCCTCTCCCTGTTACCCTGTCCGAAGTTGTAGGACGTGAGGGGCTGGCTTCCCTGCGCTATTCCCTGGATGGGAAGCATCGCCATCTGGAGAACAGAGGAACATATCGTCATGGCGCCGACTGCGGTGTCTCCGCCGTACTTCAGAAGTGACGAGTTGAAGCATACGGAGATGAGACTCTCCGTGCTCTGCATGACAAACGATGCTGCTCCAAGTGCAAACGAGGGTGCGATGAGAGAGAACGGGACGGTGAAATTGCCTCTTCTGAGTCTCAGGGATGTCTTCTTCCCCGTAAGGTAGAGAATGCAGAAGAGAGACGATGCAGCCTGACTTATGACTGTCGCCAGGGCAGCACCCTCGACTCCCATTGAGAACGAGTAGATGAAGAGAGGATCGAGGACGATGTTGAGGACGGCTCCGGTAAGCACGACGAGCATGCTCACGACAGTCCGGCCCTGGGCTGTTATGAATGCGTTGAGGCCCAGTGTAAGCTCCACGAACACGGTTCCGAGAGCATATATCCTCATGTACGATGAGGCATATTCAATGGTGTTGGAACTTGCACCGAATGCAAGAAGAAGCGGTCTCTGTGTCACCTCCAGGGTCGCCGTCAGCACAAGAGATATCACAAGCTGGAGGGTGAAGCTTCCGCCGAGAATCTTCTCGGCCTTCTCCTTCTCACCCTTTCCCATGAACATCGAGGCCCTCGATGCACTTCCCGCCGAAACGAAACATGCGAATGCAGATATGAACATTATGAGCGGAAGACAGACGCCGACACCTGTGAGGGCAAGGCTTCCTCCCTCCTCCATGTGGCCTATATATACCCTGTCCACGACATTGTAGAGCATGTTTATGACCTGCGCGGCCACTGTCGGCAGTGCAAGATGAAAGAGAGTGCGGCCGATGGGGGCTGTTGCGAGTTCGTTTTCCTTTGTCATTTTTCGTCTCCAGAGAAAAAATATGTACAGCACCCGATCTCGTCAACAGATGACGTTTGTAAAACGGCAAAACAGGAGAAATGTGTTCACTTTTCTCCAAGGAGTGCCACCGGCTTTCCCCTTTCTCCCTTCACGGAGACCGAGGAAGAGAAATCTATCTCCTTCCATCTCTTCGTCTCCGTTCTTCTGAAGCATGGAGAGGAGCAGACGAAGCATGCACTCTTCTTCATGTACCTCACCCTTCCGCTGCTCTTCACGGTCTTGCGGGCAAGGACTTCTCCCGCCGGGCAGAAGACAGAAAGGCCGTCAGTGCTTCTCACAAAGAACCCCTCCCCTGCAGGAAGCCGCCTTTGTGGTCGTTCGTTCTTCCGACACTTTCCGGTGTCTTCGCTTCAGTCAGCCTCCGACTGCGTCCAGCCCTATTACCCTGTTCATGAGACAGTGGTATCTGCCGTCGTCCGCGTCCACATGGAAATGGCCGAAGAAGCTGTGCTTCCACCCGCCTCCGTTTTTAGTTATCTCCTCCTCGAGGGCACGGATCATGCTTTCTACGGGGTCGAAGAAGCCCGGGGAGAGAGAGGGAAACATCCTCATCTTTCTCTCCGGTGTTGTCGTGTGGGAGAGAAAGCAGTCGAATCTCCACTGGTTTCTTCTTACAGTCTCGAGAGCGTAATCGAGCTTCCCGTATGAGGGAACCTCTTCCTCCCACCAGGTTTTTCCCCAGAGAGAGACCATCCCGGGGGCTGTACGGTAGTCTTTGTCAATACTCGAAGCTCCACCGAAGACAAAGAGCTTTTTTCCTTCTATTGTATACATGTGGCCCGTGAAAAGGCGGTAGGTGTTGCCGCCGAAGACACCGACACTGTCACCGTACATCTCCTCTGTCTTCATACGGTTCATTCTCGTGTAGTTCTCGTGGTTACCGTCGATGAAGAGCACACGGTAGGGCCGCTCGTCACGCATCCACCTGTTCTCCGTGGGAACATCCCACGAGAAACCGAAGTCACCCAGGACTATGAGAGTGTCGCTTTCTGTGAGAGGATTTCTTCTCATCCTCTCCCTGAAACCGTTGATGTCGCCGTGCGTGTCACCTGTGAAGTAGATCATTTCTCCTTTCCCCTGTGTTTCTGTACTATCGAATCGACTATACCATATTCCATGGCCTCTGAGGCAGATAACGTATAGTTCCTGTCGCAGTCGGATGTGATTTTCTCGACGCTCTGTCCCGTCATTTCCGCCATCAGACGAAACAGTTCGCTCTTTCTCTTTGCGAGAGTATCGGCATAGATGAGAATGTCTGCAGCCTGCATCATGCCCGTTCCCCCGACAGGCTGGTGGATGAGGACTGTGGAGTGAGGGAGGATCTGCCTCTTTCCCTTTGTTCCGCACATGAGAATGACGGCAGCCATGCTCGATGCGTCCCCCACGCATACCGTTCTCACGTCACAGCTCACGGTCATCATTGTGTCGACCATGCTCAGCCCGGCCGTCACCTCCCCTCCGGGGGAGTTGATGTAAACTGTGATATCCCTGTCGGGAGCCTCAGCCTCCATATCAAGCAGAGCGAGGTTGAAGGCTGCGCTCATCTCGCTCTTTATCGCGTCGTTGATATAGACTGTCCTTCTCTCGGGAAGCACCATGAGACCGGTATTTCCCCAGATATATCCTCTTTCATCATCTTCCGCTGTTCCTTTTCTTCTTGCCATTACTGAATCTCCTCCAGATCAAAGATTTCGTTTTCAAGCCCTCTTATGAAGGCACTCTTGAATTTTTCAAGTCTCTCCCACGAAAGAGAGAGTTCCTTCTCGTCGGGAGCACCTTTCTCGAAGACTGACCTGTAGTAGTCACATATCTTCCTCTTCAGACTGTCCCTGCACACCAGTATTCTTCTTTCGCCCTCCCTCATGAGCGAAATCACATCGAAGAAGGAAGGAGCGGAAGCGGTGTTCCTGGCCGGAAAGGTTTCCTCCATGCTCTCCTCATCCCCCCACTTCACCTCGCTGAAGTCAGGGAAACGGGAGAGCTTCGGGGCCGAGCGGTGAAGGAATACTATTGCCTCCCCCATCTCCAGGCTCTGCAGCGAGCTCACACTCAGGAGAGGATAACTCTCATGGGTATAGTGCTCGTAATACGTACCTCCTAAAGTTTCCAGCATTTCGAGGAACTCCGTGTTCCTTGTTCCCATATAAATCCAGTTCTGGCAGTTTGACCTTATGACCGACGCCGAGACGCCATAGGTGTTGTCGAGCTGGTCGACATCCTGACATACGAGAAAGAATCTCATTCCCCTGCTTCTCGACGCTGTCAGCATGCTGGAGATGTTCTTCATCCTCGTGAAGTTCGCAAACTCGTCGAGAATGAAGTTAACCCTCGTCTTCAGTATCCCGCCGTTTTCATATGCCTCGTCGACGAGAACGGAGTAAATCTGGGAGACAAGAAGAGTCGCCAGGGGGTAGAGAGTCGCTATCTCATCGGGAAGAATGAGATAGAGGACCGTACTCTCACGGCCGAGGGCGGAGATGTCATAGTCCGTTGCACTGAGGAGAAACCTCACGGCACTCTGCCTCGTGTACTCCATCGTCATCGTGTGCGCCACACTCGCAACGCTTGTGAATGTAGCCGACGACGTGATGCATACTGCGCTCTGGATGTTCTCTCTTATGGGGCTCTCCGGGGAAAGAGCATCCAGGAACGAGAAGAAAACAGACGTATCCCCGTCTTCTTCACCACTCTCTTCATTTTCCCTTCTCTCGATTCTCTTCTGGAGGATGGAGGTTATCTTGGCCTCTGCGGATGCGATGTTCCAGAAGGAGAGATCCTCCTTCTTCCCGTATTCGAGAATAATGAGGGCGATGGCCCTTATGTACTGCTTCGCGATGTTCTCCCAGAAGACATCCCTTTCAGAGTGGACGGACTGAGCCATGAGATCGATTATCTCGTCAAGCATGATGTACCCCTTGTCCTTTCTGTCATCGTCGTCCGAATGACATAGAGTCCAGACAATCTCCATGGGATTCCATCTGTCGCCGCGCCTGGGTTCACGCATGTTGACGACTCTCACACTGTAGCCCTTTTCTCTGAGGCCGTGTGCCGTCTTCTGATAGAGTTCTCCCTTAGGGTCCGAAATGACCATCGACTCCCCCGTATCTCCCATCAGCTTTATCGCGGGAATGATGAGACGCCGTGTCTTTCCGCATCCGGTGTCCCCGATTACGAGGCAGTGCTGCTCCCTTCGCGATACCGCGTACCTTCCCTCTCCGAGGTAATCCAGAGGAAGGCCGGAGGACGTAAGTTTTCCTTTTCCCGCCGTGACGGTGTCCGAGTGTGAGAGAAATCTCTCCATTGACTCGAAATCCGCACCCTTTGTTCTTTTTGTGTTATCCATTGTTTTTGCCCTTCAATAGCCGAAATTCTTTGCTCTTTTCTGTTCCATTCTGTGTCTTGGGGATATCTTTCCGCTGTCGAATGAGTAAAATACGATTCCCCTTTCCGAAGAGCGGAAGCACTTCTCGATTCCTCTCTCGAGAGAAGCTGTGTCGCCATCTTCCTCACAGGCATAGAGGATGAATCTGATACTCCGATTGTCATCGATGTACTTTCTCAGCTTCGTCAGAGAGATGGATGAACAGTGTCTCAGATAGCCTGAGAGATCGACGGCGTAGGTTCCTTCGAATTCGTGACTGAACCGGCCGTAGCGGTATGGAGTCTCAAAGAACTCGCTGAACTCCAGGACACTCTCGTTCTCCTCGGGATAACTTTTGCAGATGAGTCCTTTTCCATTATCACATTCAGTCCTGAGACAGGATCTGAAGGTCTCTCTCTCCCCCTCGGAAAGAGAGACAAAGGCGACGGCAGAGAAGCTTTTCATTGAACACCTCCATGAATACGTTCTCGTACGACGACGCGACGGAGGGGCATTACCCCCTGAGATTATGAAAAAAAATGATTGAAGAATCGGAAAACTGCGGTCCTCAACCGCATTCTTCGATATAAGTGTGACAGGTACGTATACTTGATGAAGGGAAAGCCGGTCCTGCCCGGGACGTTATCCCTCATGCTTCAATAGATAATAACAGAGGGGAGAATCGTCAAGAAAAAAGACTGAAAAGATTTCCCTGTCCGGAGGAGAGGAAGGGAAAACAAAGAGTTAAATCAGAATATCTGAAGGAATTACTGTTTCTTACCCATACTCTGGAGAAGGCTGATGAGCTCCATATCCTTCTCCGTCAGCTTGAGGTTGGAGGAAACCTTGCCCTTTCCTTCCCCCTTGTCGACTGAAACAGCGATGACATCGCCGACCTCTATGGGGTGAGTACAGATGTATGTGAGAAACTGTGTGAACTTCGGATGCTCCTGGGCAAATGTGGCATAAGCTTTCTGCATCCTGAAAATATCCATCGGATTCATATTGTCTCCTTTTAAACGAAATGAAGGGAAAGCCGGAGCCTTCCCTTCTGTTTTAGCACATTCTTCGCTTATTTGATATCGTTTCCTGTGAGTTCCTGTCTGAAGGAAGTTGCACTCTCGCCGTCGTTGCCGGGCTTGTAGAGCATAGGAACAGCTGCATAGAGAGCAGCACATACGACAAGGTCGTGCTTCCATGTGATTTCGTTAGGAGCATGAGCCTGGCTCTCTGCGCCCGGTCCGAATCCTACACACGGGATACCGTATCTGCCCTGGATGGAGACGCCGTTCGTGGAGAATGTCCACTTGTCGCAGAGAGGTCTGCCCTCTCTGGTTGACTTTGCCTTGTCATCAGCCCAGATTCTCTCATCGCCCCAGAGTGCCTTGTGAGCTTCAACGAGTGCCTTGACATGAGGAGCTGTCTCCTTGTTGATCCATGTCGGGAAGAAGCATTCCGTCTCATAGACATGTCCTGTCCATGCCGGTCTGTCATACATGTACATGCTGACCT
>CAVFYD010000001.1:0-80971 GCA_963626615.1 Sphaerochaetaceae bacterium | reverse complement strand
GGCAAAATTACTACACATCAATATTACGCTTCAAGTTCTGTAAGTGGCTCTGTAGTAGTAGATACGGTCCTTCTTAAAGCTGATGGTACAATCAGTAGCACTTCAATAGATAGAGATTATTCTGGTCTTGTTGTTCGACCAGTACGCTGCTTCTGATCTTTGTCCGACACTATCTGTTCCCCTCTTCGGTGGCATCATATCTCTATCGTGACTGTTTTTCCGTTGAATGGGAATGTAACCTTCACGGCCTCAAGGAGAAGAGCGTCGTTCGGGATGCCGCCGTATCTGTCGTCGCCGACGATGGGGTGGCCGCTCCAGGAGAGGTGGGCTCTTATCTGATGTCTGAAGCCTTTTGTGATTATGCACTCGAAGGTGTCGGGTGTGGATGTTCTTCTGACTGTTGTTGTGTATTCTGCTCCGGAAATGTAACGCCTGTTTGTGAGAACAGGTCTCACAGAGGCACCCTTTTCTCCGTAGGGGCGGAAGTATGACACTATTTCAAGTGTGCTGCCACAGAAAGTGTACGGGAAGTCTTCGAAGCCCGGAAGATTGTTGTCCTTCGCCGTTGTTGACGCAATATAGTGCTTCTCGATGAGGTTGTTCTTCTGTGCATTCATGAGAGAGAGGTATGCTTCATCGTTTCTCGCGCAGAGCACGATGCCGGATGTCGGGGTATCTAATCGGTGAATGATTCCCCCTTCCCATTCGTTGATACCCTTCACTCTCCTGACTTCGGGATAATTCTCTGCAATTCGCACGAGGAGAGAATCCCCCTCAGGATCTTTCTTGAGGGGGACTGTTGCAAGGCCCTTCTCCTTATAAAAAGCGAGAAGGTTCCTGCTTTCGAATATGACTTCAGTCGTTCTTCTTAGCTCTTGCATAGAGTCTGATGAGATACATGAGGATATTGATGAAGTCGAGGTAGAGCTCGAGTGCTCCGAGAATCGATATCTTGTTGAGTTCGCTCTCGTCCATCATCGTTCCGTAGCTGTTGTTCATCTCGAGAACCTTCTTTGTATCCCAGGCTGTGAGAAGCGTGAAGATGAGAACGCCGCAGACACTGATGAGAAAATCGAGTCTCGAAGAGCCGAGGAACATGTTTATGAGCGACACTATCACGAGGCCGATGAGCGCCATAGAGAGCCAGCCGCCCCATCCCTTGATTGATCTCTTTGTCACTGTTCCGTAAAGCGATGCGATAATGAATACGACTGCAGTCGTTCCGAGAGACAGAGGAAGGATGTTCGTTCCTGCGTAGCATATGACAACGGATGACAGCATGAGACCGTTAACGGCACTGTAACCGTAGAAGAGCGCGATTGCCGCCCCCTGACTCAGCTTCTCGATTCGTGCCGAAAGTACCATTGCCATCACAAGCTCGGCAACAACAAGTGCTATGATAAGTAGCGGATTCGTATAGAGCACACGGATGAGCTTCTCGCTCGTTCCCACAAGATAAGCGACAGCTCCTGTGAGTACGAGAGCCGATGCCATCCAGAGATAGACTTTTCTTAGAAATGCATTTTCCCTGCTGAGAGCAGATGAAAGAATTGAACTGTTTTCTGACATTATCTTATTCTCCCTGGCCTTAAGATAACCTTAAAAAAATCAAAAGGCCAACATATGACGTGAAATACCCGAAATCTCCATCAGTTTTTAAACGAATGTACAGGTGCGGGTACCCTTCCTCCCCTTTTTATGAGATCTTCACATGAATATGAGTTGACCTTCATTATCGGGGCATAGCCGAGTAAGCCTCCGAATTCAGCCGTATCCCCGACATCCTTTCCGATGACCGGGATTATTCTCACGGCCGTTGTCTTCTGGTTGATCATACCGATTGCCATCTCGTCCGCGATTATACCGCTTATGGTGCTTTCGCTCGTGGAACCGGGAACTGCTATCATATCGAGGCCGACGGAGCAGACGCAGGTCATTGCCTCGAGTTTCTCGATTGTGAGGGAACCCATCTCTGCAGCCTCTATCATGCCGTGGTCCTCGCTCACGGGTATGAAGGCCCCGCTGAGGCCTCCGACATAGCTCGACGCCATGATGCCTCCCTTCTTGACCTGGTCATTGAGGAGAGCAAGGGCAAGAGTCGTTCCCGGGGCACCGACTCTCTCGAGGCCCATGCTCTCGAGAATCTCTGCTATCGAATCACCGACGGCAGGAGTCGGAGCAAGCGAGAGATCGACGATTCCGTACGGGATACCCAGTCTCTTCGAAGCTTCCTGTGCCACAAGCTGTCCAAGCCTCGTGACCTTGAACGCGGTCTTCTTTATCGTATCTGCGAGAACGCCGAAGTCCTTACCCCTGACACTCTGAAGTGCGTGGTTGATGACGCCCGGTCCGGATACCCCGACATTGATCACGGCATCGGTCTCGGTAACTCCGTGGAATGCACCCGCCATGAAGGGGTTGTCATCGGGGGCATTGCAGAACACCACAAGCTTCGCACATCCCAGGCTGTCGCGGTCTGCTGTCTTTTCCGCTGTCTCCTTCACGATTCTCCCCATGAGGGCGACGGCATCCATGTTGATACCCGTCTTCGTGGACGCGAGGTTCACGGATGCACAGATGTGCTCCGTCTCTCTGAGTGCCTCCGGAATCGAACGGATAAGCATCTCCTCGGCCTTTGTCATCCCCTTTGCAGGGAGTGCCGAGTAGCCTCCGAGAAAGTTCACGCCGACAGTCTCTGCAGCCCTGTCAAGTGTCTTTGCGATTTCAACAAAATCTGCGCTCGTTCTGCATGCCGCAGCGCCGACAAGTGCTATCGGGGTGACCGATATACGCTTGTTGACAATCGGGATAGCATATTCGCGCTCTATATCCTGACCCGTGGAGACAAGGTTTTCTGCAAGCGCTGTTATCTTCCTGTAGATATTGTCACAGAGTACGGGAAGGCTGTCGCTTATGCAGTCGAGGAGAGAGATTCCCATCGTGATTGTCCTCACATCCAGGTTCTCCTTCTCTATCATCGTATTGGTTTCGATTACTTCGTTTATGTTTATCATATTCTCTGCATGCTCTCGAAGATGTCTTCTCTCTGAAGCTTGATGATGACTCCGATTTCCTTTCCGAGAGCCTCGAGCTCGTTGGAAAGCACCAGGAAGTCCCTGTCGGCAGATGATGTGTCGACTATCATCATCATGTTGAAGAAGCCGTTGACGATTGACTGTGTGATGTCCTCGATGTTGACATTCGCCCTGTAAAGGTAGGATGTCACTCTTGCGATGATTCCGACCTGGTCCTTACCGACCACGGTGATGATGGATTTGCTGTTTGTCATATTTTTCCTCATGGAGAGTTTAGTCCATGTGAAAGCAACAATTCAACAGCGCAGATCTCATTTGTATCTTTCATCCGCTTCCGATTCGGTTATAATGAAAGAATGAAAAGAACATTGAAGAACATTCTTAAGACCCTTCTGCTGACAGTTGCAGGTCTTGTCGTCGTTGCACTCGTCTACGCGGCATACGTACTTCTCACTTACTCGAGAATCGACGGCGTGACAGAGCTTGAAATCGGGAATAACACCACGCTCGTTCTCAGAGACAACAAGGAATACTCCATCGTGACATACAACGTCGGCTTCGGCTCGTACTCCCCCTCATACTCCTTCTTCATGGACACCTCCACCTGGAAGAACGGGACCGTAACGACAGGCATCTACGGCAAGGGACTCAGCAGAAGCGACGTCGAGAAGAACACATCGGGCTCGGCCGATGTTCTGAAGAGCCTCGACGCCGACTTTGTTCTTCTTCAGGAAGTCGACACTCCCTCCACAAGGTCATACGGAGTTGACATGAGGAGCTACTACGAGGGAACGTTCCCCCAGATGTGCTCCACATTCGCCGTCAACTTCCACTCCTCGTGGCTCAATCTTCCTCTCATGGATCCCCACGGCATTGCGAACGCCGGTCTTCTCACACTCTCGTACTACAAGTGTACAGAGGCCGAGAGAATCAGCTATCCCGTCTCCGACAGCGTGACGAAGGTCGCGGACCTGGACCGATGCTTCTCCCTCCAGAGATACCCGGTGAAGAACGGAAAGGAACTTGTTGTCATCAACAGCCATATGTCGGCATACGACGAAGGCGGTGTCATAAGAACACAGCAGCTTGAGATGCTCATATCTTACATGGAGGATGAATATGCGAAAGGCAACTACATCATAGTCGGCGGTGACTTCAACCATGCACTGGGAGAGGAATACGTAAGTGCATTCCCCAATGAAATGGCAAAGCCGGACTGGGTGAACATCCTCCGCGATGAGGATCTTCCCTCCTCATTCCGAATCGTGAAGCCGTCAACGGGATTTGAATATGCGACATGCCGCTCTGCCGACATCCCGTACACGAAGGGTGTCAACTACGAGACGATAGTCGACGGCTTTCTTGTCAGCGACAACATCGAGGCCGTGAGCGAAGTCATCAACACGGACTACGCATACTCGGACCACCAGCCCGTTCTGATGACATTCAAGCTGAAATAACTTCCGAAGAGAAGAAAAAAGATTCCCCTTCCGGCGACAACGGGAGGGGAAAAAATAACAGCAAAAGCTGGAATTTCCATATAACGGAACGGGTAAAATGAAAAATCCCTTCCGGTGCCTGAATCATAGACGAGAAAGGGATTGAAGAGAAAGACAGAAGAGGCAAAATCCACAATAGGGCCACCTCTTCTTCACGAATTTATCACAATCAGCTGTAGTCCCCGTACTTTCCGTACCTGCCGTACTTCCCGTATTTGCCGTACTTGCCGTATTTTCCGTATCGTCCGTATCCCGAGCCCTTAGTCCTGACGCCGTTGAGAACGACGCCGAGTGTCTTGCCGCCGATTCTCTCTATGGCCTTCAGCGTGTCGCGGATCATGAATTTCGTCGTCATGTCAGCCTTGACGACAACAACGTAGCCGTCTATATGCGGAGCGAGTACGAGAACATCCGAGACGATTCCGATCGGGGCACCGTCTATTATTATATAGTCGTAGTGGGTCTTCGCTTCCTCGAGCAGTTTTGTCATCCTCTCGCTGTTGAGAAGCTCCGAGGGATTGGGCGGTCTCTTTCCTGCAACGATCATGTCTAGTCCGTCTTTCCCCTCTATATGCTGGACGAACGAGCGGAAATAGTCTTCGTCGATGTCACCGGATGCAAGGAGGTTCGCAAGCCCCGGTCCCTTTCTCAGTCCCAGATCCTCTGCGATATGGCTTGCCCTCATGTCGCCGTCGATGTAGAGGACCCTCTGGTCCGATGCGGCGATGTCGAGTGCGAGGTTGACGGACGTACTGGACTTACCCTCGTGGGCGACAGAACTCGTCACGCAGATGATCTTGCATCCCGAATGGGGACAGACGAACTGAAGATTGGCCCTCAGCGTCTTGTATGCCTCGACGACTCCGAAGGGAGACGAGGAATCAACTATATTGAGTTTTTCCTGAGCTTTAGTCTTTTCTGCCATACGTCACTCCTCTTCCCAGTCGTCGTCATCGTCAGAGGAAGAAGGTTTTTCCTCCTTCTTCCTGTCTTCTCCGGACCGGTCTTCCTCATCATCGGATGAATCAGGTTCCGGTTTCTCCTTACTTTTCTTCTTTCCGTCACTCTTTTCACCGCCTGTGCTGCGGAAAGCGGGGATTACTCCGATAATCGGGGTATCCTTGAATTCCTGGGTTATGTCGTCCTCGCTGTGAATACGAGTATCGAGGAGGGAGAAGACGACAATGATGGCACAGATGAATACAAAGCCCAGAAGACCTCCGAGCGCCGTATTCTTCACGATGCTCGGACTGGAGGGCTTTGTCGGCAGCGTTGCCGTATCGATGATTTCGACGGCTCCGGCCTTTACGACTCTTATGATCTCATCGGGAAGAAAGTAGAGGATAGCGTCGTTGATGAATTTCGCTTCATACGGGTCAGTTGCAGTCACCACTATCTGGAAGGATTCGGTGTTGTTGATGGAGGAAGCCGAAAGCATCTTCTTTATCTTCTCGGGAGTGTATTCCTCCACTCCGAGGTATTCGAATCCTTCCTGTCCCTGATGCTCGGTTATCGTATCGCACACCTGTTCGAGAACGGAGTTGGACTCGAGTATGACTATATAAGTATTGACGAGAATCTTCGATGTCGATATATCCGAACTCGATACCTGGCCCGTCGTGGCCTTCTCAGTCGAGTTGAATACATAGAGCTTCGACACCGACTCGTACTCGGGAGATACGAAGAAATTCGTATAGCCGAATGCGAGAGATGCAAAGAGCAGTGTCACTATGATGATGAGCCAGAGTTTTCTTATCAGAACCAGAGCCAGCTTCAAAAGATCTATTTCCTGAGGTTGCGTATTATCCATTCAGAACCTGAATCCCCTTTCAAAAACTGTTCTTGATTTTAATAGCCACAGGCATGGTGTGTCTACATCAAAAACTTTCCAAAAAGCTATTGACGAAGGGAAATGAAAACGTTTATTGTCTTTCTGTTGCGGCAAGGTAGCTCAGTTGGTAGAGCAACCGGCTCATATCCGGTCGGTCACAGGTCCGAGTCCTGTCCTTGCTATTCATCCGATTCATCATGAGTCGGATTTTTTTTGTCTTATGTTATACAGGGGCAGTAATCTCCTGTATTTTAACGGAAAAAGAGGGAAAAAAGCCGAAATATCCGAAAATTTCCCTTTATTATTTCGAATCTTCTGCTATGATTGATGATAATTTTTTACGTGTTATTATCAACAGTAATCGCTGTTCGTTAAAACGGAAGGACTTACAAAGGTGAAGAAGAATCTGACAATCAAAGAGTACATTTATGTCGCAAGCATGCTGTTCGGCCTTTTCTTCGGGGCCGGCAATCTCATCTTCCCTGTCCACATGGGACAGGAGGCCGGAAGAGCATTTCTCCCGGCAACTCTCGGATTCCTCGTTACAGGAGTAGGACTGCCGCTGTTGGGAGTCGCAGCACTCGGCATGAGCAAGTCCACGGGGCTGTATGACCTCTCGAGCAAGGTCAATCCGTTCTTCGCAATGTTCTTCACATGTGCGCTTTATCTCTCGATCGGTCCATGCTTTGCCATCCCCAGGTGTGCAACGACATCATTCACCGTCGGTATCGAGCACATACTCCCCCCGGGGGCGAACACTTCCCTCTTTCTTCTCATATTCACGTCGCTCTTCTTCATCGCGGCGCTTCTCTTCTCCCTCTATCCGGGAAAGATTCTGACATGGGTCGGAAAGATTCTGAATCCAGCATTCCTTCTCTTCCTCTTCATTCTCGTGATTGTCGCACTGCTCAATCCTTCAACGAGCGTGAGCGACGTTGAAGTTGCCGAAAGCTATGCCTCCTCCCCGTTCTTCAAGGGCTTCATCGAAGGCTACAACACGATGGATGCGCTTGCTTCCCTCGCATTCGGAATCATCGTCGTTGATGTAATCAAGAGCCTCGGCGTAAAGGAAGAGGGAGACATTGCGAAAAACACAGTCCTCTCCGGCGTCTTCAGCTGTCTTCTGATGGCTCTCATCTACTTTGCGACAACTCTTGTCGGTGCCGAGTCGAGAGGACTCTTTGCGGTAAGCGACAACGGCGGTATTGCACTGGCAGAGATTGCCCATCACTACCTGGGAACCGCAGGTTTCTATATTCTCGCGATAACGGTGACGCTTGCATGTCTCAAGACAAGCGTGGGTCTCATCACATCATGCTCGGAGACTTTTTCGGAGCTCTTCAAAAGAGGACCGAGCTACAGGGTATGGGTATTCATCTTCACGGCATTCTCGTTCCTCGTGTCGAACATAGGACTCTCGAACATCATCTCGATAAGTCTCCCCGTCCTCATGTTCCTTTACCCCTTCACGATTACGCTTCCGCTCCTTGCACTCTCAGGTAAACTCTTCGACAACGACAGGGCTGTATACAACAGTGTGATAGCATTCACGACACTCGGCTGCGTCTACGATTTCCTTGCGTCCCTTCCCTCCTCCGTTCAGGGACTTCCGGTAATCAGAGAAATCATCGCTCTATTGAAGAATCTCCCCTTCTCCTCCCTGGGTCTGGGATGGATCTGTCCTGCCCTCACAGGTCTTGTGACAGGAATCATCCTTCATGAAGTGAGAAAGAAGAAGAAGACAGTTACAGAATGATTACAGTACGGGAGCGTGAAAGATGCTCCCGTTGTTTTTTGTCCCCCTTCCAGTCCCGGGAACAACCAAGCACACTTCAGCTGGGGAGTGAAAATCAGGAAGGTCGTGAACAAACACCGGAAGCTGGAGACTGTTCTTGCACTCCTTGTAATCATCCCATCTCTCATCGGCTTCGCATGCGGAGACTAGAGCGAAAAGATGAAGTCAGACGGTACATATTCTTCTTCTCTCACTTTCTTCCCCCTCGGCGCAGTTCCGCTATCCGCATGCTGTTTCGAAAGCTTCGGCACGATTACGGAGAAGTCCGGAGCCATCGCAGGCATGATAGCCCCGGAAACACGGGTGGCAGATGCCCCCCTTCCTTATGCTGACACAAGCCCTGTCCTCGCAGGGAGCGCAAAGCCTTTTCTTTGATTCCGGCTTGTGGTAACTGCATATCCCGCTATAAGACTCGACAGACAGCTGTAACCGAACCATCTGCCGCATTCAGCACCTGTGGCAGCCGGTCATTGTCAGAAGCCTCTGCAAAAGCCCGTCTGCAGTTCTTCAGATTCACTACCCTGCTCAGTCCGTAAAGCCTTCGAACATCTCCCCTCTTTCAGCCGCATGGCAGAAGATGCCGCTCGGAATCTTCGAGAATGCATAAGTTCTGAGGAGCTCTATGTCATTGTTGTTCTCACTGACGTGGATGAAGTGGATCTGATCCCCGAATGACGAGACAGAACATGCGAATGTCACTGCGTCCGCATTCGAGAGGTGACCATAGGGTCCCCTCACCCTCTCTTTCAGCCACTCCGGATAGGGACCGTTATCGAGCATTTCGTCATCGTAGTTCGATTCAATGAACTTCACCCTGCTCTTCTTTGCAAGGGAGTATGCCTCATCCGGAATCATGCCGGTATCTGTCATGAGGAAGATGGTGTCAGAGCCGTTTACTATATAGTAGCCGCAGGAGCCCGGAGAATCGTGGGATGTTCTGAAAGGCATTACGGAGAACGAGCCGGCTGAGACGCTCTCACCCCACCTTATCATCTTCACATCCTTTGTCTCCATCTTCATCTTCGCCATCTCGGTCTTTCCGTTGTGAAAGCACGTCTCGCTGACGAACACGTCCTTTCCCGTTCGGCGCTGGAAGACTCCGACACCCTTCGCATGGTCAGGATGGAGATGTGTGAGGAACATAGCAGCGACACTTGAGATGTCGATTCCGTGTTCGCTCATTCCGTTATAGAGCTTTGTGTATGTCACACCGCAGTCGACGACGATGCTCGTCTCCCCGTCGTAAAAGATGTACGAGTTGCCGCAGCTCCCGGTTGTAAGGACGACGTAGTGAATCATTCCATGCACCCCATGAGAAAATCCTCATCGCATCCGAATGCAACCTTACCTGTGCTGCGGAGTATGGGGTTCACAAGAAGCTCCTGGTGCTCCATGATTTCCTCCCTGACGTCGTACTCGCGCCAGGAGTAGCCGTTCTTCTTATAGTATGCAGACTGTGTATCTATCGGGTTGCCGTGTGAGAGAATCGAATCGAGTTCCCTCTTCGAGAGTCTGTATTCCTTTGTGTTCACTTCCTGGAAGGGAATACGGCGTTCCCTGCAGAAGCGTACGGCCTTTCTGTAATCGCTGCCGTCTTTTGTTCCTATTATCTGAAGCATAGGAAAAAGGATATCCAAAGCATCTGTTTTTGGGAATATCCACCTTGACGGGAGAGAGAGGAAAGAGAGATTATAGACGGATAAGAAAATAGGAGATTTCATCAATGAAGGAAAGAATCAAATCACTCCTCATGCGTGAACCTGGTGAAGAAAAGGTACTCGCAGAGGGCTGGGTAAGAACGAAGCGTGACAGCAAAAACGTATGCTTCCTGGATGTCAATGACGGTTCCTGTCTTAAGGGAC
This sequence comes from Sphaerochaetaceae bacterium, assembly GCA_963626615.1. GTDB lineage: Bacteria > Spirochaetota > Spirochaetia > Sphaerochaetales > Sphaerochaetaceae > Ornithospirochaeta. The sequence continues at coordinate 70,949 of CAVFYD010000001.1, read as the reverse complement.
TGCAGCTTGTTATCGACAAGGCCGCTTTCAATAATGATAATCTCCTAGACAGCATCTCCACAGGCGCTGCGGTATCGGCAACGGGCAGAATAGTGGCATCCCAGGGCGGAAGCCAGAAGGTCGAAATGGCAGTCGAGACTCTCACTCTCGTAGGTGACTGTCCCAACGACTATCCTCTCCAGAAGAAGAGACACACAGTCGAGTTCTTGCGTGACCAGGCATACCTCAGACCGAGGACAAACCTCTTCGGTGCAGTGACCAGAGTCCGCAACACGATGGCTTACGCCGTACACCGGTTCTTCCAGGAGAACGGCTTCGTCTACGTCAACACTCCCCTTATCACGGCATCCGACTGTGAGGGCGCGGGTGAACAGTTCCAGGTAACCACACTGGACCTCAACAACGTCCCGAAGACTCCAGAGGGAAAGGTCGACTACTCTAAGGACTTCTTCGGCAAGCTTGCAAACCTCACTGTCTCGGGTCAGCTCGAAGGCGAGACATACGCAATGGCCATGAAGAACATCTACACATTCGGCCCAACATTCCGTGCAGAGGAAAGCAACACTTCCCGTCACCTTGCGGAGTTCTGGATGATTGAGCCGGAGATGGCATTCTGCGACCTCGAGGGTGACATGGACTGCGCACAGCAGTTCCTTAAGTACATCTTCAAGGCAGTTCTCGAGAAGAACAGCGAAGATATGGCATTCTTCGAGAACTTCGTCCTCAAGGGACTCATCGAGTCTCTCGAGCATGTGATCAACTCGCCTTTCGAACATATGACATACACAGAGGCCATTGCGATTCTCGAGAAGCACAACGAGAAGTTCGAGTTCCCCGTCGAGTGGGGTTCCGACATCGCTTCAGAACATGAAAGATACCTCACCGAAGTCATTGCAAAGCGCCCTGTCATCGTCACGGACTACCCGAAGGAGATCAAGAGCTTCTACATGAAGCAGAATGACGACGGAAAGACAGTCAGAGGCATGGACGTTCTTGCTCCGAGACTGGGAGAGATCATCGGCGGCAGTGAGAGAGAGAGCGACTACGAAAAGCTCGAGAACAGGATGAAGGAACTGGGTATGGAGATGAGCCCGTACTGGTGGTACATGAACCTCCGTAAGTATGGAACAGCTCCTCACGCAGGCTTCGGACTGGGATTCGAACGTGCCGTCAGATACGTCACAGGAGTGGAGAACATCCGCGACGTCATCCCCTATCCGCGTGCTGTCGGAACATGTGAATACTGATTTATCCGGTCCTGAGAAATCGGGACCTTTTTAATTGGCAGAAATCCTCAGTCGGCGAGACTGTATTTCGACTTCAGCTCATTGTACTGGTTATATCGTGGATGTTCGTTGTCAAAAATATGCAGAAATAATATTGTTTGGTCATCCGTGTTAACACGAAAATTATTTTATAGCCTATTATTTCCAATAATTTAATTTCGTTCTAATTCGGTACGTTAACAGAATTTATTTTCGTGTCAAATCAAAATTCCGTGTTATTCTTATATTCATGGTAAAACACGTGTAGTTCACACGGTTTTCAGCTTCATTATTTTTCGCAGTTTTCTTCACCCTTCTTTTCCTTCCTCACAAAGTCGGAAACAAGGCTGTCGAAAGAGGCCGAGAATGCGTTGATATCAGATGCTGTCATTCTCTTCGTCTTCTCGCTCTGGATACCCCACTCCCTGAGTCGGGTATAGAAGTCGCGGGAAGATAATCTCTCTCCCACATTTTCTTTCGTATATATATGTCCCCTGTCGTCGATGACACAGAACCCCTTTTCGCAGAGCCTGGAGGAAAGCGGGACATCGTGCGTGATGCAGAAACCGGGAAGAGAGGCTATCTCGACAATCCTGTCGTCGGCGCTGTTGGCCCCAGTCGGCACCACCGTCTGTGATATCCGGCTTCTGATTTTCCTGATTTCCGTCCTGTCCGTGATTCCTCTCGCCTTCGCTTCCTCCCTCAGTGCATGGGTGTGGGCTTCAACAGTATCCCTCACATCCGGGAGCACTCTGTCCGAGACGAAGACAGCCTCTCCTATAAATGCGTGTTCCTTCACAAGCCTTTTAAGGACAATTGACAGAAGCTGGGAGGGAAATGAATCGGAATCGATGTAGACGTTGAACATGTCTCCATTATTCAGATAACGGGCATTTAAGACAACAGTTCTGACTCATCGAGGAGAACAGTTCTGCCGGTTATCGCGGTGTCTTCTGTGGGTGCAGGATTGTCCCTCGCTGCGTTTTAATTTCCGGTCAGAAAAAGAAAAACTTGACTATTATCCTCAACATCCGGAAAATGTAGCGATACAGGAGATTATCATATGTCTGAATTCACAGTTACCAATTCTCTTCAGCTGAGTTTTGTCCTCCGCATCATCCTTGCATCCGTATGCGGAATGTTCATAGGATGGGAGAGAGAGCGACGCCTCAAGAGTGCCGGTCTCAGAACCCACATGCTTGTCGCTCTTGCATCTGCACTGATGATGGTGCTCTCGAAATACGCATTCATGGATGTACTCTTCCTCGACTCCATCAAGGTTGACGCATCACGTGTCGCAGGAGGAGTCGTCTCAGCGATAGGATTCCTCGGGGCCGGCGTCATCTTCGTCAAGAAGGATGAGAATATCATAGGAGTAACGACGGCTGCAGGCCTCTGGGCGACTGTCGGAATCGGACTGACTATCGGATCGGGGCTCTATGTTCTCGGAATATGCTGCACGGCTCTCATAATCATCATCCAGCTTACCGTCCACAGGGGGGAACATAAGACATTCACGTACAACAACGGTAAGGTCAGGATAAATCTCACCAGATACAATCTCACCCTCGACGAGGCTAAGGAAAAGATCGAGAAGATCGGGCTTGTCCTGAAGAACATCAGCATAAACAAGAAGGAGAACGGGGATGTCATCCTCTCCTCATCAATCAACACAGTTACAAACAGCACCTCCGTCGATATAGTCAATGCCCTCCAGGCTCTGGGTTTCGTGGATGAAATCGATGTCTATTCGCTTGACTGAGGCATGAACAGCCACATCCGAGAAGGCAGTAACCCACAGCAAAAGAATTAGCAGTCCCCCTTCATTTCAGATGTGGCCAGAAGTACGTTTTTTATAAATATATATCGAATCGTCCATGCAGCAATGGAACAAATCTCCTTAATTGAGTAATATCAAACCCGTTAAGGAGATTTTCGATGGAATACTCAAATTTACAGACTGCACGTTATTCTTACTCCCCCAAGCTTCCTTCAATCCTCAAAGAGGATATGGAATCCATCAGGGCCGTTGAAGGAAAGAATACGACAAGTGCCGCAGACGAGGACAAGATCCACGCACTCTTCCCTTCGACCTACGGACAGAAGGAAATCAGCTTCGAAAAGGGAAAGAGCAGCGCAAGAAAGGATAAGCTCACTGTCGGTGTCATCCTCTCTGGCGGACAGGCTCCCGGCGGACATAACGTCATCAGCGGATTATATGATGCACTCAAGAAGGCAAACAGCGAAAGCACACTCATCGGTTTCAAGGGAGGTCCCTCGGGACTGACAGATGATTCGTTCGTCGTCTTCAATGATGACTTCATCAACGAATACAGGAATACCGGAGGTTTCGACATCATCGGAAGCGGAAGAACAAAGCTCGAGACTGTCGAACAGTTCCAGAAGGCTACAGAAGTCTGTCGCAGGCACTCAATTGACGCCATCGTAATCATCGGCGGCGACGACTCCAACACGAATGCTGCAGTTCTTGCCGAGTATTTCAAGGCAAACGGAGTTCCGGTACAGGTAATCGGATGTCCCAAGACAATCGACGGAGACCTCAAGAACGACGACATCGAGGCATCCTTCGGTTTCGATACCGCAACAAAGACATTCTCCGAACTCATCGGAAACATCGAGAGAGACGCCAACTCTGCAAAGAAGTACTGGCACTTCATAAAGGTCATGGGAAGAAGCGCTTCCCACATCGCTCTTGAATGCGCTCTCCAGACACAGCCGAACGTATGTCTCATCAGCGAGGAAATCGAAGAAAAGAAGATGAGCCTCTCGGACATCGCTTCCTTTGTTGCCGACAGTGTCGAATACAGAGGAAACAGCGGCATGAACTTCGGCACCGTCATCATTCCCGAAGGCCTTGTCGAATTCGTTCCCGAAGTAAAGGCTCTTATAAGCGAAATCAACGACCTCCTTGCAGAGAAGGAAAAGGAATTCAGCACTCTCAAGTCACAGGACGAGAAGAACGCATTCATGAAGAAGTACCTCTCCTCTTCCGCTTATTCGGTATTCGCACTTCTCCCGGGAGCAATCCAGGAGCAGATGATGGCTGACAGAGACCCGCACGGAAACGTACAGGTATCGAAGATCGAAAGCGAGAAGCTCGTCTCTTCAATTGTCGCAGCAGAGCTCGAGAAGAGAAAGGAAAACGGCACATACAAGGGCAAGTTCAACCCGCTCCATCACTTCTTCGGATACGAAGGACGCTGTGCATTCCCGTCGAACTTCGATGCTGACTACTGCTACTCTCTCGGCTACAACGCATTCCTCCTCATCGCCAACGGCTGCACTGGATATCTTTCATCCGTGAAGAATCTCTCCGCTCCCGCTGATCAGTGGACTGCAGGCGGCATGCCGATTACGAAGATGATGAACATCGAACGCAGACACGGCGAGGACAAGCCGGTAATAAGAAAGGCACTCGTCGAACTTGACGGCAAGCCCTTCATATACTTTGCTTCACACCGCGATGAATGGTCGAAGAACACATGCTACACCTACCCCGGTGCTATCCAGTACTACGGCCCGTCATCTGTCTGTGACCAGACAACAAAGACACTCCAGCTCGAAAAGAACTGAACATATCAATCTGAATGAGGCCCCGTGAACAACGGGGCCACATTCATACGCACGAAATATCTGCACACTGGCAGATACGAAAACGATTCTTGATGATGTATCTGCAAACTTTGAAGTATCGGAAAGAACGATATACTCCTATATAGCCTCCCTATCCAATCTCTTCATCCTTGACGATATCGAGGCATGGTGCCCCGCGATACGTTCGAAATCGTCAATACGGTCACGCAGCAAGAGAAATTTCATAGATCCGTCCATTGCAGCAGCGGCACACAATCTCAAACCAATACACTTCTACAGAGATCTGCAGTCACTGGGATTTCTCTTCGAATCTCTGTGCATAAGGGACCTCAAGGTCTACTCATCACAGTTTGACGGTTATATCTCATACTTTCACGACAGATACGGGCTTGAGGCGGATGCAGTGCTCCACCTCGGCGATTCCCGTTATGCCCTCATTGAATTCAAGCTCGGGGAAAACGAAATCGAGAAGGGAGCGGCGAATCTGAACAAAATCGAAAGACTGATTGAAGAACATAACGAAGGCAGGGAAAACGGAAAGATTCGGAAACCGGATCTGAAACTGATAATCACGGCCACAAAAACGGGATACAGACGCGCCGACGGTGTTCTTGTCATTCCGATCGGCTGTCTGAAGGACTGATGCGCAAAAAAGAAGGATGCCGTCTCTGACACCCTTCTCTTTCATTTTCATCCCGCTTATATGCGGTAAATCCTGTCTTCGCTCTTGCTGTCCTGGCGGAAGAATACAGTCGTGAAGCCCGTCGTTGCGACGATTGTGCTCTTCGTTGCTTTCTCAAGGAGTGTTGAAATTTCCTTCACCTGATCCTTGTTGTTTGAGAAGCGAACCTTCACAAGCTCGTGGCATGTGAGCGCATTGTCGAGGGCATCGGCCACTGCCTTCGTATATCCTTCCTTACCGACATAGACGACAGCATCAAGCTGCTGTGCATGAGAGCGGAGAAAGGCTCTCTGATAACTCTTTAATTCCATAGCCATATTCTAGTGGAGAGCCTCTCTTCTTTCAAGCTCAAATCAGTCGAGCCTGTACTTTGCGGCAACAGCGAATCTCTTGATCTTCTTTGTGGAAGTCATCTCGAGAGGTTCGTCGGTGACGGTCACCATCGTGATCTTCTTGTAGGACTGGAGTTCCTTGTTCACGTCGCTGATGATTCCGGTGATTGTATCTTCAATCTTCTTCTTGTCACCCGTATCCCTGAGAGTCTTCGAAGGATAGACCACTGCCCTGATTCCCTCGACCTTGAGAGCCTTGTCGGTGATGTAGCCGATGATGCAGATCTGGTCGATTTCATCATAGAGCTGGAACTTGTCCTCTATCTCCTCGGGGAATACGTTCTTGCCGCCGTCGGTGACGATGATGGACTTTGCACGGCCCGTGAGGTAGAGATAGTTCTCGCTGTCGATGTGCCCCACATCTCCGGTGTTAAGCCAGCCGTCCTTGTCGAGGATCTCGTCAGTTGCCTCCTGGTTCTTGTAGTAGCCCTTCATGACCTGAGGTCCGCGGATGTAGATGATGCCGTTGCCCTCGCTGTCCGGGTCCACTATCTTGCACTCTGTCATCGCAATGGCCTTACCGACACTCTCGACCTTGAATGCATAGATCGGGTTGAGGTGGGTAATCGGGCTGGTCTCCGTGAGGCCGTAGCCCTGCACGAAGTTTATACCGAGCTGGTTGAAGCCCTTGAATGTCGATGAGGGAAGCGGGCCGCCTCCGCAGATGCATATTCTGTTGGTGTCGAGTGAGACCTTCTTGAGAAGGAAGGAGAACATCTTCTTACCGCCCTGGAAGTTGAAGTGCTGCTTCAGGAATCCCGAAACTCCCATCATGGCCCTGATAAGACCATAGACGACGGGTCCCTTCTTCTTTACACCGTTTATGATTCCCGCATAGAGCTTGTTGAAGAGCATCGGGACACCGAGGAACATCGTGACTTTTCCTTCCTTGAGCTCCTTCAGCATCTGTGACACGACAAGCTTCTTTCCGAATACGACGGAAGCACCGGTGCCGAGTCCCTCAAGAAATACTGCAAGCATCGTATATGCATGGTGTATCGGGAGGATTGCATAGAAGACATCTTCGGGATAGATGTTCATGCAGCTCTGTGCGATGTAGATATCGGAGCAGAGGTTCTTATGCGTGAGCATGACGCCCTTGGGGGTACCTGTTGTTCCGGATGTAAAGAGGATTGCGGCTACATCTTCCTCAACAGGATTGAAGCCTTCCCTTTCCTCGCATTCGATACTCATGACGTCCTGCCACTCGCTTCCATCTTCAAGGCATGCGTAGCCCTTCATCGGAAGAGATTGGGCAACTCTCTTCATCCTGTCCCTGTCTGCGATGAGGACGACGGAATCAGAGAAGGAGGCAAGCTTGATGAAGTCTTCGTCATGGAGAGAGTTGTCGAGAGGAACGATTGTTCCGCCCATGTAGAGTACTGCCATGTAGACGACAGCCCATGCGACGCTGTTCTTGCCGCTGACGATTACCTTGTCACCCTTCTTGAGGCCGAGAGAAAGAAGCCATGAAGAAACATTCTTCACTCTGTCAGCTGCCTCTCTGTATGTCAGGCACAGATATTTCGGTGCAAATTCAACCCAGCAGTTTCTCTCCGGGTAAAGATCGGTATTGAGGACGAAGAGCTCCTTGAGTGTCGGCCACTCCCCGTTGAAGTATTTTCCCCTGTATGGATCAAAACGATTCCATGGTGTGAGATTGTCTTTTGTTCTCATTATGATTACTCCTGTTTTCAACATTTTTTCAATTTCTGTAAAAAAAGAGAATTAGTTATATGCGCGCACGCATTAGTTATTTTCACTACTATAAGTAGTAGTATGAGCTAACTATCACCCCGGATTCTGACGGGAGAAAGACAACTGAAGACCAATCAAGAACGGATTTCATTAAGAATTCTTGCACTTCATATTCATTTTTTACAAATTTTGAACAATATGTCGAAGTTTGAAGAAAAAACAGAAATACGGCTTGCAAATTTCCTTTTTTTGCACTTACATAAATGGCGTAGTATTACTCTTTAGGGCCGGTTCCTCGCCTACGAGTGGGAACACGGAAGGACGCTTCGGCGTCCTTTCTTTTTCATATTATTGAAAAAGTGATCTGAACAGAATGAAAGACTCACCTTTTTCCGCTTTGTCACCTATAATCTCAGATAGGAGTAAACATGCCTTCGCGTAAATATGTCAGTGATAAGGCCGGACTGCTCTCAGAGGCAAGATGGATTCTCTCGTCAGATGATGAAGCGAAATTCATCCACAGGGTCGAATGCGTCAACTTCGTCCTCGCAGGCATGACTGTGTCGGAAGTCGCGAAGTATGTTCCCGAGAGTCGCAGCACGATAAATGGTTGGATCAGAACTGCAGCTGAACTGGGATTCGATGCTCTGCGCCCCGGAAAAAAACCGAAAGAAATACAAGAGCTCACAGATGAACAGAGCTGAATCTTAGGCACATTCATTAAAGAAGGGAATTTGACCGCAGACGAAGCGTTCACCTTCCTCTCAACTCTTCTGGAAGTCCGATGAAAAACAGCCCCGGCGGGGGCTGCTGTCATCTGTCCTTGTACATTCTGATTACTTCGAAGCGCTTTATCTTCTTCGTGCTCGTCATCGGGAGGGGCTCGTCGACGACTGTTGTCATCGTAATCTTCTTGTAGGACTGGAGGTCTCTGTTGACTGTCTCGACTATCTCCTCCATGTGCTTTGCACACTCATCCATCGTATGGTCCTTCATGTACTTCATCGAGGGATGAATCACGATTCTTATTCCTTCACTCTTCATTTCCCTGTTGATGATATACGGGATGATGCAGCACTGCTCGATTTCATCATAGAGCTGGAACTTGTCCTCTATCTCCTCGGGGAAGACGTTCTTTCCCCCCTCTGTGACGATGATGGACTTGGCTCTTCCCGTCAGGAACAGGAATCCGTTCTCGCCGATATGCCCCACGTCGCCCGTGTTGAGCCAGCCTTCGCTGTCCAGCACATCCTCCGTTGCCTCCGGATTCTTGTAGTACCCCTTCATGACAGAAGGTCCCCTGACGTAGATTATTCCGTTTCCGTCCTCATCGGGGTCGACTATCTTCTCTTCGACACGGGGAAGAGGAATGCCGACGGAGTCCTCGTTATATACCTCAACAGGGTTCAGGTTGATAATCGGGCTTGTCTCCGTGAGACCGTAGCCCTGGACAAAGTCAAGTCCGAGCTGGTTGAACTGTCTGAATGTTGAAGCCGGAAGCGGACCGCCTCCGCAGATGCATATCCTCATCCTGTCGAGAGAAACCTTCTCGAGAAGCATCTTCGAGAATATCTTCTTTCCGAGGTTGACGTGGAAGACCTTCTTCATTGCGCCTGAGAAGAGCATGAGGAAATGCACAAGTGCAGCCTTTGCCTTACCCTGTTTCTCGACGCCTGACATTATGCCGGCAAGAAGCTTGTTGAAGAGCATCGGAACGGCAAGGAACATTGTAACCTTTCCTTCCTTGAGCTCCCTCAGCATTATCGGGGTGATGAGCTTCTTGCCGAAAATGCAGCATGCACCGGATGAGATTGTCTCCAGGAACACTGCACTCATGGTATATGCATGGTGAATCGGAAGAATTGCGTAGAACACGTCTGTCGGATAGACATCTATCATGCGCTGAGCTTCGAGTGTCGACGCCATGAGGTTTGAATGCGTGAGCATGACGCCCTTGGGGGTTCCGGTCGTACCGGACGTGAAGAGCATTGCCGCAATGTCGCCGCAGGAAACGGACGGAAGGGGGCATTCCTCGCCCACAAGACTGAAGACGAAGGGATGGTTCTTCCCGCTCTCGAGAGAGTAGCGCTTCTTAATGAATGTTCCCTCAGGATCGACTTCATCAATCTTCTCGTCATCCATGAAAATCGTATCAACATCACCGAAACGGAGAATCTTCGTCATGTCCTCGGGATGGAGGGCATAGTCGAGAGGAACGATTACAGCGCCGGCAAAGGAGATTGCAAGATATGTTATTGCCCACTCGGAGCTGTTCTTTCCGCTTACGCAGATATGGTCACCCTTCTTCACGCCGTCACGGACAAGAAAGTATGCGAGCTTTCTGATTTTCGCCAGCGTCTCCTCGTATGTATATGAAACCTTTTCGGGAACTATGGTCTTGAAGCATTCATTCTTGGGAAAGCGGGAAGCTGTTATCTCCATGGTCTCCCTCAGCGTCGGATATTCACCGTCGAATCCCTTTCCCCTGTACGCCCATAAACTGTCAACATTGGTCTTCCAGTATCTGTCTTTAAAAGCCATACTCAACTCCTGTTTATTCTGACAATTTAACAAAGTCTGTAAAATAAACGCCATATTTTCAGCACTATAGCAGTTAATTGTCAACTACTAGGTAATTCGTACCATACCATTTTTGGCCACAATTAACTACAATTTACCCCATGCGTGCAGTAAATATGCAATTAGATGACTTTTTCTCCTCATACATTCCTTCCTTTTCATCCTCGCTCCGTGAGAACAGGCTCGAAAGGATGACGCTGCTCCTGGAGAGGATAGGTAACCCGGAACTGAGGCTCAGGACCATCCATGTAGCCGGAAGCAAGGGCAAGGGAACGACAGCGACGGCACTCTCCTTTCTCCTCGCGGCCATGGGACACAGGACAGGGCTCTTTCTTTCACCGCACGTGTATGACATACGCGAGCGCTTCACGCTCTCGTCATCATTCTTCAGCGATGAGGAATACCTCTCGGCACTCGATGAACTGAGGACTCTCATATCCGGTTTCACACTTCCGGAAAGCCTCGGAGCCCCACTTCCGACGACCTTCGAACTCTACACCGCATACAGCTATCTTCTCTTCTCCCGTACCGGATGCGAATGGGCTGTGATAGAAACGGGAATGGGTGGAAGGCTCGACGCGACGAACACTCTCCTTCCCGCAGCTTCGGTCATAACCAAGATAGAACTCGAGCACACCCAGATCCTCGGCGATACCCTTGATAAGATTGCCCAGGAGAAAGCCGGAATAATCAAGAGAAACACCCCCGTATTCGTTCTTGACCAGAAAGAGGAGGTACTCGATGTATTCAGAAGGAAGGCTTCTTGTCTTTCATCTCCGCTCCACGTATTCACAACACCTCAGGTTGAAGGCAGAAACGGCACATTCAATTATCTCGGATGTGAAGTGAAGACAGACTTCAAGAAGGACGATATCCGCACCACAGACACGCTCTATGCACTTTTCATTCTCTCGTCACTCGGGCTTGTTCCCGGAGGAAAATGCTTCGACTTCACATCCCCATCCTTCCATCTTCCGGGACGATACGAGAAAAGAACTGTCGCGGGACACCGTATAATCCTCGACGGCGCCCATACTCCGGAGTCCATAAGGCTCCTGACATCTTCCCTCTCGGAAGATATCTCCCCCTCCTCCACGCTTATCTTCTCATGTGCCCATGACAAGGACCAGAGGACAATGGCAAAGGAGATAGTTCCTCTCTTTGAGAGAATAATCGTCACATCGACGGGTAAATGGAAGAAATCGGATCCGGAAAAAATATATGAAGATATCTCGGCGCTGTTTCCGTCAAAGGAGATTATGCTTATCTTAAACCATGATGATGTGATGAGGACGGCACTGGAGGTGACTCCCATCTCCGCCGTCATCGTCGGAGCGGGATCGTTTTATCTTCTCTCCGAACTCGACAGGGCATTAAAGGACGGTAACTATGGCGATTAACTGGCGTGAACTCGAGCTTCTTCTCTCCGAAATGCCTCTCGAGGAGAGCTACATCCAGGATGTGACAGAGCACAGCTATCATTCATTCACGCTCTCACTCTTCCATAAGGAGAAGAAGGCCTGGTACCTCTACTGTGAAATCGCGACACCTCACACACGTGTCGCAGAAACGAACATCATGCGTAAAAAGAGCACCTCGATGCAGCGCTTCACCCAGTACCTCAAGGCCCACGTAAGAGGAAAAAAGATAACTTCTGTTCATCAGCTGGCATATGACAGAGCATTTCTCCTCACACTCGAGTCGCCATCGGAGAAGATGAAGCTTCTGTTCCGTCTCTACTCCGGCCCCGGTGCCAACGTCATAGCGCTCTCTGAGGACAGCACGATTCTCGAACTCATGTTCCGACGCCCCCAGAGAGGCGAAGTAAAAGGCGGGAAGATTGCAATCGAAGAAAGGGAAAGCGAGGGAGATAGACACTTTACTGTCCGCACCTATTCAACGCCGACATTCAACGAAGCCGTCGACAGGGAGGAGGATGCCCTCTCGAATGAGGAGAAGAGAGACGAATACATAACTCTCCTTGTAGAGAAAAGAGAGCGTGAACTCAGGGCAATCGACGAAAGAAAGAGGAAGAACGACGAAAAGATTGAAAGAAACAGGAACTACGAGGAAGTGAAGCACTACGCGGATCTTCTCTCCGCCTCTCTCCACCTCTACAGGAAGGGAATGAGCGAAATAACCATTCCCGACTGGGAGAAAGGAAGCGACGTAAAGCTCGCTCTCTCGGAAAAGCTCGACGGCAGAGGCAATCTCAACAGACTCTACGACGAATACCACAGGGAGAAGACAGCCTGGACTCTTGCAATCGAGGAAAAGGACAGAATCGAAGAGGAGAGGAAGGAGACTGAAGCAAAGTATAATTCGCTTCTTTCGGAATCCACTCCTCTCGATAAGCTCAGAAAAGCCCTCGCAGGTGATAAGGAAGGGAGCAAGCTGGTTCCGGGAAAGGCAGGCCTCTTCATAAAGAGCGGCGAGTGGCAGATCATCGTCGGCCGCAGCGCGAAGGAGAATGACCAGATACTCCGTCAGAGCGCAAAGGGCAACGACCTCTGGATGCACACGCGTGACTTTGCCGGAGGCTATATAATAATAAAGGCCCAGAAGGGAAAGACGGTGCCGCTCGAGGTACTCCTCGACGGGGGCTACCTTGCAGTCTTCTTCTCGAAGGCGAGAAAGAACAACAGGGCCGATCTCTACTACACACAGGTGAAGAACCTCAAGAGAATAAAAGGAGCCAGGACAGGACTCATAATCCCGACGCAGGAGAAGAATCTCACTGTCGAACTCGACGAAAAGAGAGTACAGAAGCTTCTGGGCCCCGACGGAGGAGAAAAGTGAAGATAAGATACCACGAAGGAATATATTACCCCTCTGACAAAGAAGAGCTCGATGTTCTCATGTCAGAAATTGAGAGAAAAGATGCGGCTTCTGCAATCATCGTGCCGCATCAGGCACTCTTTCTCTCTTCTCCCCTTTTAAGGAATGCGTTCTCCCATTTCGGTAATCCGGAGAGAGTCGTAATTCTTTCACCTCTTCACTCGGGGCGTCTTGAGAGTGACAGTGCATTCTCATTCTTCGAGGGAGAGGAAAACGGGAAAGAAGGAATTGTGACGCTCGGAGCGAGAAAAGCCGAATACTATGCCGAAGAGGAAGCAGGTGCGGAAATCCTTCTGCCCTTCATCAGGAAGCTCTCCCCCTCAGTTCCAGTAAGCATCATATATACAGACATAAAGGCGGCAAGGGAAAGCAGGGACCTTGAATCATTTCTCTCTTCTCACACATCTCCCGATACTCTTTTCATAATCTCCACAAATCTCAGCTCTGTCTGTTCTACAATTGACGAATGTGAAGAATGGAGGAAAAGAGCCGTCGAAGCACTGGAAAAGGGAGAGAACATACTCGACTTGAGTCACCGTAACAGGGTTCACATATGTGCACGCGGTACTGTCGACACCATTAACCGTATCGTGAAGGGCCCCTGGATTCACGCCCTGAGCGGAAACGGGGAAACAACGGCACACTCCGTTCTCTGGAAGAGAAAAGATAAATGAACGAATTCAGAAACATAAAGCTTGGAGAAAGGGAATACACGGCACTCAGATTCGGCAGCGACAGCTACGAGATGCCGCCATCAATAATGCAGAGCACGCGCGAGGAAGGGCTTCTCGTTACCGATGACGGCATAGAGAAGTTTCCGTGGTACGGTGTCACGAAGGACACCGAGGGGCAGTACATACTTCTCCCGCCATCATCATATGAGGACATAACGACTCTTACGACAGTCCACAGGGACAGGGCGCTCGATTTCGTGAGAAAGATTGCATACGCACTGAAGACTGCCCCGAAAAGCTTTCCCGACCTGATGACGGGAATCTTCCCCCTCTACAGGATGCTCATAAAGGACGGGAAGGAGATTGTTCTTCTTCCGCCTGACATAGGCTCCATTCTCTCGCTCTCACGCTCCCCCGAGGAGACGGACAGGGACGTCAGGGCACTCATCGTTCCCGGCAGGGAGAAGAGCTTCACGCTCGCTCTCGAGATGGTGCAGCTTCTGTACTTCGCGCTCTCGGGACGCTTTCCGTACGAAATGAGCGATGTCAGGGGCTCGGGATTCCGTGCATACGACCTCTCGCTCTACGGCTTGAGTGACGAAGTGTCATCATTCATAATGAATGCACTCACATTGAAGGAGAAGGAGCAGCGGAAGGTCTGTCTCAACTACGGAGCGCAGTACGCACTTGGATGGTTCCTCGACAGCACCGGTAATCTTGAGTGGAACTATCCATCCCGCAGCGACGCCGACGCACTTTTCGACAGGGAAAAAAGCGAAGGGGGAGAAGCTTTCCGGGCCCTGAAAAACCGCAAGGACGGAAAATCGAAGAGAAAGAAGCTCTTACGGGAAAAAGGAGCCGTTGCCGCTGTGACTGTTCTTATAGCCGCAGTCGTCTTCTATTTCGTCGGCAATTACATCTACCAGGAGTTTAAGGCCCCTGAGACGAAGGACCTCGATCCCGAAGGAATAATAGAATACACAATCGGGAAGCAGAATGAACTTGATGCAGGCTCGATAAACGAAGGCTTCAAGGGAGAATGTGCGCAGTACATGGAAGTGACCTCACTCTATGTCTCCTCCCGCACTGCACTCGCCTACAGTCAGAAGAACACGATCATAAACGTGAATGACTGGATTGAAGGCGGAAGAAGCGCAATCGACAGTGACTGCATCATCTACGGTGTCATAATCGGCGGAATCGAAAGTAACGGTGACAACAGCTACACGGCACACCTCGAATACTATACGCCTTCTGGCCTGAACGACGGAGATGAGGACATTTACCCGACAGAAGAGAACAGTGCCAGGATTTTCGTCTACTCGATAGACGAGAACTTCGTCTTCGAATGGAATACAAGGGGATGGTGGCTCTGTACGGACTCGGATTTCGGGGATGCAACCCTACTCGACGTTCTCCATGTTCCCTATACCGCGGGAGACGAGGTAGCGTCTGATTGACTCAGTGTCATCAGGATGGAACCAGACCGCATCGGGGAACGAGCGAAAGAAAGTCATCTGACGCTTTGCGTACTTTATCGAATTACGCCTGATTGCATCCTTTATGAGAGAAAGCGAAAACTCTCCGCTTTCAAGTGCATCAAACCATTCGCGGTAGCCTATGGCCTCCATGCTCGGCCAGTCCTTCCTGGCGCCCGCCGCAAGGAGCGCTTTCATCTCTTCGACGGCCCCGCTTGAAAACATGATGTCGACACGGCGGTTGATGCGCTCTATAAGCTCGCTCTTTTCCCTTTCGAGTCCGATGAGGATGAAATCGACGTCGCTCCGGAGCGTGTCGGAGAGCGGGAATGACGAGAGTGGACGCCCCGTCTGGTAATAGACTTCGAGAGCACGTGTGATGCGGTATATATCTTCCCTGTATATTCTTGAAGCGGAGACAGAGTCGACTCTTTCAAGTTCAACGCGGAGCCAGTCCGGGCCCTTTTCCTCAAGAAGGGATCTGACCTTCTCTCTCACAGCCATGTCACACTTCGGAGCCTGGCTTCTGCCGTAGCACAGCATCTTGAAATAATAGGCTGTGCCGCCTGTTATGAGAGGAATATTGCCACGGCTGTTTATCTCGCTGATGAGAGAATCGGCATCAACGCAGAAGTCCCCGGAAGTATACTCCTCCCGGGGATCTCTTATATCTACAAGATGATGTCTTATCTTCTTCTGAAGTTCCTCATCGGGTTTTGCGCTTGCTACCGAAAGACCGCGGTAGACCTGGATGGAATCGGCATTGATTATCTCGAATCCCTTCGAGAACAGGGATTCCGTCAGTGCGGTCTTGCCGACAGCCGTAGGCCCGAAGAGGACGACAGCCTTATTCTTCTTTATGGTCCTTCTCTCCGCCTTCGTAGGCTATCTCATCGTTGAGGGCACGGGAAAGAACAACGGATACGACCTTGTCGCCGTTCTTCTCGATTTCCTTTCTCTTGTCTGTGGCAGCGTAGATGTTCGCTTCCTTGATGGCAACACATGTCATCTCATATACGTTTGTTTCTTTGTCAATCAGTTTGTTAAGTGGAATACTCAAAGTGATATCTCCTTAAACGAATTCCTTTCTATAATAGAAAAAATGATGTTTTACTTCAAGCCTTTCTTCTGGCAGGCGGGACATATACCCTCGAATACGGTCTGGTGGAGCGTCACGCGGTAAAGCGTGGCCTTTTCAACTTCTTCGTCGAGTGAACTGTCATAGTCTGTCTCAGCATCTTCGACGGCCCCGCAGAGTGTGCATATGACATGCGGATGGGGATCGGTACGGAGGTCGTAGCGGTCTGCTCCGGGAACGGAAAGATGATTCACTTCGCCAGTGCGGGAAAGCTCCTTGAGATTACGGTAGACGGTGCCCTTGCTGACCCTTGCGTCCTTCTTTCTCACATCCATGTAGATGGAGTCTGCAGTCGGATGGTCATGGTGTTCCCTGACAGTCTCCAGCACCATGGCCTTCTGCCTGGTGTTGCGTCTTACAATGCTCTCCTCGTCTCTCTTATCTTTCACAGTACCCTCTTATTGATAACCGTTACTGTATTTATACCTCTTTTTCGGCAATCTTCTCAAGGATAATGGAGACAATCTCTTCGGGATTTCTGTTGTCTGTCTCGATGATGAGATCACTTACCTCTTCCGGGTGCGAATTGTCTATACCGTAGACAATCCTGTAGCGGTTGGAGTCCTTCCTGTCTCTGCCCTCGGTCTGAGCCATTCTCTCCTCCAGTGTTCCGCCTTCCCTCATCTGTACCCTCTTCGCCCTCGTTTCGGCGGAGGCCGTGAGATAGACCTTGAGGTCGGCGTCCTTCAGCATCCACACAGCAAGGCGCGATGCAAGAATGCAGTTCTTCTCCTTCATCGCCATCTCGACCTGTCTCCTGTCGAGTTCCCTGTCGATGTCGTAGTCGTCCTCTGCCATGCGGCAGAAAGTCCAGAAGTCGACACCCCTCTCATCTGCCATCTGTCTGAACGTGAAGTTGATGATCGGGTACCCCAGCTTCTTCGAAAGAAGCGTGGACACCGTCGTGTTCCCGCATCCCGATTTACTCGATATTGCTATTCTCATTCTATGTTCCTCACCTGCTCGCGGATGTCCTCAAGGGCATCCTTCATCGTGACGACTGCAAGATTTATCTCGACCATCTGACTCTTCGATGCCGTAGTGTTTATCTCGCGGTTCATCTCCTGGCAGAGAAAGTCCAGTTCCTTTCCAACAGGCTCATCCGACGACAGAAGCTCGTAGTATCTTGCGATATGTACCCTGAGACGTGAGCATTCCTCGTTTATCGAATACTTCACGAGAAGAGCGGCAACCTCGCCGAGGAATCTCGGGTCATCCTTCCCCTTCTCCCCGAGAAGTTCCTCGTACTTCGTGAGAAGCACACCCTTGAAGTATTCCTCCATCTCGCTTCTCTTCGAAAGTATTACACTGAGGGAAGACTCGAACTTTCCACCGAGCTTCTCGAGGTCCTTTCTAGTCCCCTCTCCCTCTCTCTTCTTTGCCTCAAAGAGCATCTTCAGGGCTGAGGAAAGCGCGATTTCGACGCCTTCCTTATATATCGAACTGTCAAGAGACGTGAGCGGAGTGATGATGCCTTCTATCGAGGCATAGTTGAAAACTGTCGGCTCCTTTCCGCCGGTGTACTTCGAAATTTCCTCAAAGGCCTTCCTGTACTCGAGAAGAAGATTTGTGTCGACAGAGAGCGCCTCGCGGCTTCTCAGCGTCCTGAGATGAACAGAAACATCAAGGTGACCGCGCCTGCAGACCTTCTTTATCTCGCTGTCGATGTACTCCTCGAACGACGAGAGAAGAGGATTGATGGTATGAGATATGTCGAGATAGCGGTTGTTGTATGATTTTATCTCGACTCCGATGATGAAATCCTGGGAGCGGTACTCACCCGTCCCGTAACCTGTCATTGAGAGCACTTCAATTCTCCTTCCGTACTGTTGATTGTAACAGCATCCCTGCCTGTTTCTTCAACTATCGCATCGACTGTTTTTTCAGCTTCTTCTGCGTTCGGGGAGATACAGGCGCCCGTGAGGCCCTTGGGAACAAGACCGTAGACAACCCTGTCGGCCTCCTTCTTCAGCCTCCGGATATGTTCATCCCCGCCGTCGCCGCAGATAACAAGATATGAGGCTGCACTGAGTTCCTTCATCCAGTGACGGGGTGAGAGCATTGTGTTGAGGCCGGGATGAAGGACGACTATCCTTCCCCTTATCTTTCCCGCCTCCTTCTTCAGGTCCTGAAGGCTCCAGATATCAAGAATGTCGCCGTAAGAGAAAGAAAATGAGGGTGCACAGAAGCGCATCCTCATCTCTTCCTTTATCTCAGGCTTTTCCCGATTAGAAAAGAACGCCATGATTTACTTTGAGAGCTTAGCGTTGCACTCTTTGCAAATCTTGACCTTAGAGCCATCGATTTCCTTCTCATAAAGGCACTTGACAGCAGTTCTCTTGCAGACAGGGCATTCGCCTCTTCCGTTGTTGAACTGATCTCTGATGCCGCTTCCTCTATGTGCTTTGGACATGTCTTTCTCCTTAAATGTTAATTAACTGTGTTAGAATAGACGAAACACCGCTCTCCGTCAAGCGTCGGAAGAAGGTATATTCACGCTCCTAAATGATGTTTCCGAAAGAATACGGAGGAGTGGCTGAAAATGAAAAAGAACACATGATATACACCTGTTCTCACTGTCCCCTGTCCTATACCGTATGCCGGCAGCACAAAGATATATTAAGGTGAGAACCATGAATGAGACCATCATGTTGGACGCGATTGATGCACTCAGAGGTAATGACAGCTATTCATTCAGTCACCTTCTCCATCTTCATCTAAAATCCACTGCACGGAAGAAGAACAAGGTTGACCGGAACACATCTCTTAATTAAATTTATACCTAAAGTATGAAAAGGAGCATTTTTAAATGCACAGCAGAAAGAGTTTTCCAGTATTTTTCGTTTTGATTCTTGCTCTTGCACTTCCGCTTGCGGCATCAGGCGCAAAGGAAGCAATCATTGCAGAGTATGAGGCAGAGACAGCGGCTTTGGCTTCTGTTCCTGCTTACGCAACAGTTGACAGAGAAAGCGTCGATGAGTCCTTCAGCTACGCTTACGGTTATATGATTACATCATCCTTGACAGGCCAGGGTGTATCCTTCGACGGCGGCTACTGGCTCAGAGGTATCCAGGACGGTATTGCATACTTCACGGCTACCCCGCTTATCAGCACTGACGACATGAACGCAATCGTCACAGACTACATCGACAACTACTACGGTGCAGGTCTCACAGGAGACGTGGGCGCTCTTCTCACAGCAGATGAAATCAGCGCACTCGAAGCTCCTGCCGAAGACGATCTTCTTTCGAGGTTCTCCTACTCCTACGGCTTCATCTATGCCGTCCAGCTCTACTGGATGAACAGCTATGCAATCGAAACCGCTACATTCCAGCAGGGCGCTGCCGAAGCTCTCTATCTTGACGAGCCTGTCACCATGACGACTGACGAGATGACAGAAGCTGTCAACGCCTATGCGGAGAAGCTCAACGCAGAGTACGAGGAATATGTTGCTCAGGTCACTGAAGAAAACCTCGCCGCTGCAGAGGAATTCCTCGCACAGAACAGGGAAAACGAGGGAATCATCGTCCTTCCTTCAGGCGACCTCATGGAAATCCTGAGTGAAGACGAGACACTCGGCGCTACCCCGGCGGAGACTGACTCGGTCCTCGTTGACTACGATCTCTATCTCCTTGACGGCACCCAGGTCGACAGCGGCACGGATGTCACATTCTCACTCGAGAGCCTCATCCCGGGCTTCGTCGAGGCATGCACGAACATGAAGGTCGGCCAGGAATGCTACGTCTACATCCACCCAGACTACGGCTACGGCGAGAGCGGCACAAGCTCAATCGAGCCCAACTCACTCCTCTGGTTCCGCATCTACCTCAAGGGTATCGTGGTAGCAGAAGAGGCAGAGACTGCTGAAACAGCAAACAACTGAGCACAGTTAAGCCCAGAGAAGAGGTAATGCTCCGGCTTTACCTCTTTTTTCATGCGAGACAATTAACAAACAGAGAGGAATTATTTAGAATCATGAGTACGGAGAATATTATGGCAAAAGCTAAAAAATCAAAGTTCTTATCGGAATTCAAGAAATTCGTCATGCGCGGCAACGTACTGGACATGGCAGTAGGTATCGTAATCGGCGGTGCTTTCACATCAATCGTAACATCTGTTGTTCAGGACATCATAAACCCGGTGATCGGACTCATCATCGGCAAGATTGACTTCAAGGAACTCAAGATCGTCCTCGTTCCGGCAACGGAGACGGCAAGCGAAGTCGCTATCCGCTACGGCGTCCTGATTCAGACAATCATCCAGTTCCTGCTGACAGCCCTCGTGCTCTTCCTGATTATCAGGACAGCGAACAGAATGAAGGAAGCAAAGCATGCCGAGGAGAATGCCCTCAAGGCAAAGGCTGAAGCCGAAGCCAAGGCTGCTGAGGAGAAGAAAAAGGCTGAAGAGGCCGCTGCAGCAGCTGCTGCAGAAGTGAAGGTATCTGAAGAGGTACTTCTCCTGAGGGACATCAAGGCACTTCTCGAGAAGAAGAACTGAGAAAAGATCACTCAACTTACAGGGGCGGGTTCATTCCCGCCCTCTTCTTTCAATCTCCATTTGTTCTACCCTTTCTCTGTGCTACAATCGTGAGAGGAGGAATCATGAAAAAACTGCTGAACACACTTCTTGTAATAACTCTCACACTTCTCCTCTTTTCCTGCAGAACTACAGTGAAAGAGGAACAGTCAGCACCTGCCGTCATCGAAGAGAAGACGGAAGAGACAACAATAACCGAAAGCGCAGAGGAGGAAGCTCCTGCCGCTACTGTAACTGAAGCGCAGAATACTCCGGCAGAAGCAGAGCCTGCAGAGACAGTCGCACCGGAGAAGGAAAGCATAATCGTAGTCTCCACGGACGAAAGTGCGGATAAGGTCGACGTAGTCATCCGCGAAGAGGATGAGATTCCGGTCATTGAAGTAATCACGGACGAAGAAAGCAAGGCAAGCGAAGTGACTGAGGAGGAAGATGGACCGCAAGAGGAGACTGTACTCCCCGTTACGCCCATCGTAAGAGGAGAGACAGACAGCACAATCAGCATCTACAGCTATGCATACGGCGTAAAGAACATGAACGACCTCATCGAATCGGGTATCCCGTTCGTGTCACAATACTTCATGAGAGGGATGTATGACGCATCACTCGACGAGAAGAGGCCCGTCTTCATAACTCTTGGTAACCTCCAGAATGTTATCAACGAATACTACACTCTCTACATAACTGAAGGCGTCTCTGTCGAGCACGGGGAAAGGCCGGAGAATGTGGAGTATCTTCTCTCCCTTCCTGAGCCCTCAGATGAGGCGGAACTCTTCTCATATGCCTACGGCTTCTCTGTCATCAGGGACCTGAAGGGGCTTGAAATCGACATCGACATAATCCCGTTCATGGCAGGAATGCTCGACGCGCTCTACTCGGAAACATCTCCACTCACAGAGGAAGAGATCAACGATGCCTATAACCTCTACATACTCTATCTCAACGAGGAGTACTATGCACAGCAGGAGAAAATGGCAGAGGCCAACAGACTGAAAGCCGAGGAATTCCTTAGAGGAAACAGCACGGAAGACGGAATAACCGTACTCGATAACGGAGTGCAGATTCTCCTCCTCGACAGCGACGAGAAACTCGGCGGGAAACCGACCCAGTATGACACGGTCATCATGGACTACAACGAATACATACTCGACTACGAGACGGGAGAACTCGAGTTCACAGATGCCGACTGGAATGCAGAGGTAAGCGTGATCAGCCTCTCAAGCGGTCTCCAGAGTGCCGTGACGAACATGCACGTGGGTGAGGCGATAAGAGCGTTCATTCCGCCAGAGTACAGCGGCCTGAGCGAAGGTGACGGAGAGGACATAGAGCCGAACTCGCTCTTTGTCTACGATATAGCACTCCAGAAGATTCTATAGGACAAACCTTACAGTCTTGAATGCAACGGGAAGAGAGGAAGCGATTCCTCTCTTTATCTTTGCTTCGCCGTCATAGACGAGAAAGACTCCCGGAGACATACGGAACACGGAGCCGTCGACAGAGACGATTTCGTCGCCTTCGAGAACTATCTCGAGAATGTGTTTCCCTTCCCTTCTCTCACCTTCGAAGCCGGAAGAAGAGGAAAGATGCGCAGAGACAATGTACTTCACGCTTCCGTCCCCGCCTGCGCTGTATTCACCCACGTCATCATCGTAGGGCTTCGAGTGATCCATTATGTCGATTACCCTGTCCATATGGGGAATGATGGAAGCATAGTTTTCAAGTTTGTCGAGAATATCGTAAAGAAGCATGTTTTTACCTCATGAACTGATGCTCGTTGAGTATCGTGAATACGTAGCCGAATGTCATTGATATCGAGAAGGAATAGCCGTCACCGTCGAAGAGCGAGGAAATGCCCTTCTCGAAGTCCAGGTCCTTCCTCAGTGCCGCATCAAGGCGGAAATACTCCGCGTCATAGCGCCCCATCATCCCGATACCCACGGAAACTGAATGCTCGTCGATGATCATGTCATTCCTTTCCCTGATTCTTTTACCTTTTATAAGTCTCACATTGGACAGGATATATCTGTTCCAGTTGTACTTCAGGCTTGCCCCTACCGAGAAATATCTGTCACTGTCGGCAAGATGAATGTATGTAAGTCCACCGGAGACAAGGATTATGTTATCGGAACCATAGCGGTAGTAGTCAGCACTGCTTAGAGGAGAATGATTGTAATCCGTTGTTCCCGTATTGACTTGTGTAACATAACCGAAACCTCCCTCGACATTCAGTCCGAGCGGAAAATCCGTATAGGGAATTACTGTCAGTCCGAGTTTCGGAACAAGGAACGAGAAGAACTTGAAATCACGGGATGAAGTATAATAACGCTGGTTGGTCTTCATATCTCCAAGCATGTTCTCTGTCGGATGTACTCTTCCCCATTCGGCCCCGCCGCCGAGGAAGAACTGGGGACGTGCGGAAAGAGAGAGAACGGAGAATATCATAAGTACAAGAATTATTCTTTTCTTCATCGTTTTCTGTCCCCCCCGAATCTGCAGCCTGCTCCTATCTGAGCACGGAACATCAGCGCAGTGTAACCACTTTCGAACCACATCTCGCTATTCCCCGGTGTAAGCTTCATGATGCCGTCGGCAAGGCTGATGCCTCCAGTGAGGAAGAAGTCATCTGTGAAGAATATGTCAACCTTAGGTTCTATGGCAGCACCGAGAATGATTCCGCTTCTGAAATAATCATATGTCATTATACATGCCCTGACGGCAAGTGTGACGTCAATGTATGTCGACGGCGTACATCTGAACACGGCACCCGCTCCGAAGAGCATGAAGACGTGTCTGTCTGTCATATCTGAAGACACAAAGTTTTCAAACTTCTTCGACACCAGCGGGTATGAAGCATGAAGTGCTGCGCTGAAGCCCCACTTCGCACCCGTATCATTCTGGTAGAGGTCCAGAGAGGCATCAAGTCCCAGGCCGAAGTGAATATTCCCGTCCTTTGCCGGATACGAGAATGCCTTCTCGCTGACAAGGACAGGAGAAACCGTTCCCCTGAGATACATCGTAATCCTGTCAGACTGGGGAATGACGGCAGAAAAGAGAGACGAAAGTACAAATAAAACAACAGCAGCGGCAATCAGTCTCTTTCTCATACTCCTATCCTCACTCCGAATGAATATCTGAAGCCCTTATCCTTCTCATAGACAGATGCATATACCCACCCGCATTCCGCATAGATATATAAAGTATCGAAAAGGTCCGCTTCCCCTCTGAGAGACACGCTTCCGCTGAAACACCTGATACTGCCGTTTCCGTTTGCGACAGGACCGCAGGCATAGGCAATGTCACTCGTCAGCATAATCGTCGGATAGACATCTTCAAGAATCTGCGGACCTCTGAAGACAAGCTTCGTGGTATTTCCCATGAGGAACATCGAGTTGGCCGTGTGGCTTCCCCACATATTTCTCTCGAGTGCGTACTGCGGCATTCCCTTACCGGCGATGAAACGGACGTCGAACTGACTCTCGAGAACAAGAGAGAACATCTTCAGTACATCCTTCGCCGTCGAAAGAGCAAACTGATTTATGTTGAGAAGCGTGTATGCTGCACCTGCACTGGCATTTGCCGAAACGTACGAAGAGCCTGTTGTATCGTGAAGTGGAAACCATGACGGCATGTACCTGAGAGAGATGTCTGCCCAGAGGCCGTCCTTCGTCATCCTCGTCTCTTCGGTGTAGTTGTACTCAAGACCGACCTTCATACCTGTGTGTCTGAGCTGTCTGTAGCCGTATTCCGATATTGTGAATTCGAGAACACCGCTGTAGCTGTTGAAACGTGATACCCTGTTTCCATCAGCAATCTTCGTGAAGGTAGCCTCATCCCCGTCCGTGCCAAGCCATCCCAGTCTCTCGTAGGCATTCTCGAAGTCCCCTTCGAGAGACAAGACAAGTGCCAGAAGCGGGGATGTGAGGTAATTGACGTTTATCAGTCCTATCTTGAAATCGAGGGATGTGTAGATGTAATGCACCTGGTAGTGGCGCGCATTATCTGTATCGAAAAGAGATGAGGAAGATGTAATGTGTTCACCGTTCTCCGGATTCTGGACAAGAAGCCTGTGCTTGAGGCCTGCGTCAAAGTTGAGAGAAAGAGACAGTCCCATCTCATCCAGGGCATCCGGAAGATCCGCCTCATAGCGGAATTTCCCGTTTACGGGATAGAAGCCACCCGAGAATTTCATGTCCCCGTCAGTCGAGATGACAGATGAGGAGAATGTCATTGCGGAAAGCGTGAAGAGCGAAAACAGAACAGTAATCAGAGCCGATAATCTTTTCATTCCACACCTCCTACAGATTGAACGACATTCCGACTTCGCCACTTCCCCTGAGCCCGGGAGAAGATGTGTACCCGCCTGCAATCTCCCACGTCAGGCTGTAGCCGAATGAAATAAGATTGAAAACCGAAAGGCTGAATGATGTCGTTAAAGATGATGAATAGGCAAGTCCCCTGCTCTTTCCGCTCTTCTCGTTCTGGAATCCTCCGAAGTAGAGACTGTGATTGTATGAGACGGAAACTCCCACAGATGTTCCGGAGTTCAGAATCTGCGGGCCGTAGAATCCTACGGATACAGAATCAGTCAGATAGCCCCGGAGCCTGAAAGAATTGAGTTTGTTCTGCGGGACAATCTTACCGAATGTATATGAGAAGCTGTTCGAGTGTGAAAGACTTATTCTCAGCCATCTGAGAGATATTGTCTGCTCCTCACTCTTTATGAGCATGCTCTGCGTACACGATGCAGAAACGCGGCAGTAATCCGAAAGCGTTATTCCCCCGTTCGACACTCTGTTTAATAGCCACCATGGCCCCGCCTCGAACGAAAGCGAGACATTCAGAGAGCTGAGATTCTTCACGGTGGAAATATCTCTTGAAGCCCCGAGTGACATCCATGCCGTCAGATTGGTTCTCTCCCCGTAGAGCCATGGATAGGCATAGACGGCATCCTTATCAGTATATTTCCGAGTCCATCCGCCGGTACTGTCATACTTTGAAAATACAAGATCGGTATCTTTGCTCGTTGCACCTGTAAGATATTCCTGCGGAGAAGAATACCTGGAGCTTAAGGAAACGGAATATGTCCAGTCATCGAACTTCTGCGAGAGCGAAAGGCTCATTGAGCCTACAGGATTGAAGTAATACCGGTTCTGTGTAGATATTTCCTCACCGCTGTTGGTCCATCCGGTACTGGGCGTTCCTGTTGCATCATCCCAATAGTTGTACTCATATGTATTCGAAATGCTGTATGACGAGGAGAACGAAAGCGTTGCCTTGTCCTCTCCTTTCGGGAGAATCTGAAGGCGTGATGACCTGTTGACCGAGAAAGATACCGGGAGATAGCCGCCGGCAAGCTGGTTGATGCCGTTCGAGGTATTTGAAAGACCTCTGTTGAAGAGCGGAGATGCAGACACAGCTGTACATAACAACAAGAGCACGAATACTGCAGCTACCTTTCTCTTTCTCAATTGGAACAACCTCCGCCTACCGAGAGATAACTTTACACGATTTGAGACGATAAATCTATCTTATTTACCGCTATCGACCTTCTCACCTGCTATATAAACGGAATCGAGATTGAAATCATCATCGAAGAGGATGAAGTCTGCATTCTTTCCTTCCTTTATGGAGCCGATTGAAGAATCGAGTTTCAACAGCTTCGAGGGATTGAGGGACGTGGTGCGGAATACTTCGACAGGACTCAGACCGACAAGTGTCGAGAGAGTCTTTACAAGTCTTATTCCCGTTGCAACGGAACCGGCAAAGCAGCTGAGGTCCTCGAGGTACGCAACTCCGTCCCTGATCATGACGTTCGTTCCGTTGTTCTTCGGGCCGAGAATCGAGTGGCCGGATGTGAAGCCCGCACCTCTCATGCTGTCTGATATCGCAATAATCCTGCTGTGGTCCTTTAGCTTGAATATGAGCTTCAGAAGGTCCTCGGGAAGATGACAGCCGTCACATATGAGTTCAACGGTAAGAGCATCAAAGTAGAAGCCGGCCTCTGTTGTGCCGAGTATCTTCCAGGAGTGGCTCTTCGTCATGCTCGACATTGCCGAGTAGTAGTGCGTCAGCATCGTCATTCCGTTCTCTACGGCCTTTCCGATTGTCCTGAAGTCGGCCTTCGTGTGACCGCCGGAGACGATTATGCCCTTTGAGGAGATATCCCTTATGAAATCCATGGCTCCGTCGAGTTCGGGTGCAACTGACCACCGTCTGATATTACCGTGAGACTTCTCGAGCACCATATTATAGTGAGCGGGAGTCGGATTCTTTATGTACCTGGGGTCCTGTGCCCCCTTCATATCCATGCTGAAGTAAGGCCCTTCGAGGTGTGCTCCGGGAAGTCTTGCTTCGTTTCTTCCCCTTCTCGCCTGAGCTGATTTGAGATTGTCGAAGAAGGAGAAGAGTTCCTCGTCGGATGATGTGAGAGTCGTCGCCAGAGCTGTCGTCGTACCGAAACGGGCCAGTCCCCTCGCCGCGCCGTGGATTGCTTCCTCGTCACCGTCCATGAAGTCATAGCCGCCGGAGCCGTGGGTATGGAGATCAACACATCCCGGGGCAAGAGTGAGACCCGATGCATCTCTCTCTGCATCGGGAGCACTTTTATCTGAAACACCTCTTATGATGCCGTCCCTGAATTCGACGGTACCCCTTTCGATTACTTCGTCCTCAAGGACAATGCGGCAGTTCGTTATCTTCATACTCAGGCCAGGACATCCTCTGTGACGATTACTGTCACATCTCTGTGGATGGAAAGAAGTGTCGCCGGGCACGATGTGTCGATAGTATCCTCCAGCATCCTCTGAATTGCTTCTTTCTTGTCCTTTCCCGTCGCGAGAAGGATTATCTTCCTTGCCCTGAGAATTGTCCCCATACCCATTGTAAGGGAATAGCGGGGCACCTCGTCAGAAGAAGCGAAGAAGCGGCTGTTGGCCTCGATTGTGCTCTCCGTCAGAGCTGTTTTATGCGTATGGGGATAGAGGAAGGAGCCCGGCTCGTTGAATGCGATATGACCGTTGCGCCCGATTCCCAGTACCTGAAGGTCGATTCCTCCAAGATTTTCTATCATCTTCTCGTAATCCCTGCATTCCTTATCAGGGTCAAGTGCCTCTCCGTTGAGAACATGCGTCTTCTCGATATCTATATCGATATGATCGAAGAGGTTGTCGTTCATGAAATAGCGGTATGACTGCTCGTTCGTCTTCTTTATCGGATAATACTCGTCAAGGTTGACGGTTGTTGTTTTCCGAAATGAAATCTCACCGTTCATGTACATCTGGGCAAGAACCCTGTACATTCCCACCGGCGTACTTCCCGTTGCAAGTCCCAGTACTGCGTCCGGCTTAGTGAGCATGAGTTCCTTAATAATCTGAGCACCCTTGATGCTCATTTCCTGATAATCCTTAACTGTGATGAGATTCATCTTTTTCCTCCGTTTGAGTCAGTATACTCCAACTGGAGACAGAACACTACATCAAAAACAAATTTAATGTAAATAAATTGCTCAACACTGCAAGATAAAGAAAAACAAAGGCAAAAAGTGTCAATTCCCCGCCGGATTTCACAATTGCAGCCTGCTGTTCTGTATACAGGCACCCCAGTGTTCGGGGTCCCGTCGGCCCCCGTTATCTGAGAATTCAGATATCGTGAGGTGTTACCTTCCTCTCTCGCATCGAAAGGATTTGTGTACAGCAAGGAAAACTGATGTTTTCCATAACTCAGAAAGGTCAATAAACTGCATTGAATGCAGCAATCGGGTTTTCGATTCTGGCAGAGTAAAATATCGAGCCATAACCGACCCCACACCGAGTTACAACCAGCCGGACTTCCTCCTTTTCCTTTCCTTCATCAGTATTTTTTTCTCGCAACCCCGCCATCGCTCATGCCGGAGTTTTTCGTAAAAACTTCGACCAAACCGACAATGCATTGTACTTTTGGTCGGAATATTCAGTTATATCGTGTCGTACATTTGCTATTTGATAAGATTATTTTATCAAAAAGCTGTCTGTTTGTCAGTGTAAGACTATCAGATGTCGGATTCTCGGCATAAAATGTGTTATCATATAACTGAGGTTTCGTGATGAACATAGAAGAAATGAGAGAAAAGATACTGTCAGACAGAGAACTTGTAACTTCTCATGATTACTTTGAGAGAGATTTCTCCATCAGAGAAGTCAGGGGAATGGCAACGTGCATCGTCGGCGGGCGCAGAACGGGAAAGACATCCTACCTGAAGCACTATGCCAGAAAGCTCATTGAGAACGGTCTTGAAAAGAAAAAGATATGCTATCTGAGTTTCTTCACTTCAGACGATACGAACTTCCCCTTCTCTCTCGTCAGCGACGCATATTTCTCCCTTTATCCCGACTACAGATCAGAGGAAGTCTATTTCTTTCTCGATGAGATAGAAAGAATTCCTTCCTGGGGCGGAGGCGTCAGCTACATGATGGAGAGATATCCTCTCTGTCACATCTTCATCACCGGTTCCAGCGCAAATCAACTTTCGCTCGAGATACCGACCGAACTCAGAGGCCGTGCGCTCTCCTGGAGATTCTATCCCCTCTCCTTCAGGGAATTCCTCTCCTTCAATGGAGTAACGTATAACTCTGAAGACGGCTCTTACAGCACTTTGACCCAAACTCTGCTTATTTACTGGTTTGAAGAATATATGGAAAGAAGTTCCTATCCCGTACTGCATGACAACACGGATAAGGAAGTAAGAAAACTGACCCTCTCATCGTACTTCGATACTGTTTTCTCAAGGGACCTGATTGAAAGATACGACGTATCGAGAGGCGCATTGATGAAAGCACTGCTGAAGAGGATGGTGAGGAATTCCGGTTCTCCCTATACGATACGGAAGCTCATGGCCGTAATGAAGAGCATAGGATACTCCACCTCCATCGAACTGATTTCCTCCTACCTTGACATGATGGTCACATCCTCCTTCATGATCAGTGTTCCTATCTACGGAACAGAAAAGCAGATGGAGAGGAATGACAAGAAGATGTATGTGATAGACCACCAGATGGCTGTTCTGTTCAGGGAGTTTGACAAGGGGACGGGAATAATACTCGAACACATTGTACTTATGGAGCTGAGGCGAAGAACGGATCTGAACATTGCATATTACAGGACAAAGAACGATGAAGAGTGTGATTTCATTCTCTACGACGATGACAAGACTCCCCTTCTTCTTGTGCAGGTTACTGATGACTACGACGCGTCAAAGGAAAGAAAACTCAGAGGCCTTGCATCGGCAATGAAGGAAACAGGACTCACCAGAGGTTATATTGTAACATCATATTCTTCAGAGACAATCCATGATGATAACAGGGAGATAACGGTTATCCCGGCATGGAAGTTCGTTCTGAGCGATTTTCTCTGACCAGATCCTGGAAACGGTACTGAAAAAATGTGGAGGAGAGCTGACCGTTCACCGGGTGTCCTCTCTCAGTTTGGATATATCCCTTTTCCGGGAGTTATGAAGAAAAGGGATGTGAATTATCCTGACTTTCTGCATGTTTCTACTTGTAATAACAGGATTATCATACATAAAATGGACTTATTATTTTTTTCCGGAGGCTTTATGGATTACTTGAGTCTTGCCAATTCACCGGTACTGTACCTGGTTGTGGGAGGAGTTCTGCTCTTCATCGCACTGGGCTGTCTGTACTTCATCATCAAGTTCTACAGAGCGGGACTGAAGATTGGAATGGAGAAATCCGTTCTGAAGAAGGCCATAACATCGTCGGCCCTCTTCACCGTCCTTCCTGCTGTTTCGATTCTTCTCGGAGTCATTGCACTCTCGGGATCCCTCGGTGTCCCGACTGCATGGCTGCGGCTCAGCGTTGTCGGCAACCTTTCCTATGAGGCCATTGCCGCTGAAGCTGCAGCGCAGGCCATGGGAACCGAACTCAATTCGTCAGTCCTCACTTCCCAGACTCTCGTCACAATCCTTGCCGTCATGACCAGCGGCATATGCTGGGGAGTTCTGTGCACAATCTTCCTCTGTCCCTGGTACAGCAGGAAGTGCAACAGACTTCTCAATAAGAACAAGAGCGGCGAGAAGAAGGGAAAGAGTTTCTCCGACTGGGCGATGGTAAGCATGTTCATCGGCTTCTGCGGAACATTCATCGGCTCCTACCTCGCAGGGGCCTTCAACGGTCTGACGAATTCCGATCCCCTCGACAATCTCTCATCTGCAGTACCGCTCATTACGGCCTTCGTCGCGGCCCTCGTCATGAAGATCTGCATGGTACTCGAAGACAGGGGATACAAATGGATGGAGAACTTCTCCCTTTCACTTTCGATGCTCGTCGCAATGGCAGCCGCCGCTATCGTGGCATAAGGAGAACGCAATGGACAAATTCGATTATTCAGACTTCGAAAAATCTGTTCACAGATGCGGTATCATAATGAATTCGATAGGCCTGGGACTTCTCTTTGCCGTTCCGTTCATCTTCTCGGCTATCCTCAGAACAAGCATCAACTGGTCGGGATGGGCAAAGGGACTGTTGCGTGTCGGCGTTACGTATCTTCCGATATGTATCGTGGAGTTCCTGATCTACGTTCCGATTCTCGGAGCGGGAGCATCATACCTCTCGTTCATCACCGGCAACATCATCAACATGAAGCTCCCCTGCGCATACTCTGCGCGTGAGATTGCGGGAACAAGTGCAGGGACAAAGGAAGACAGCGTGATAACGACGCTCTCGGTCGCAACATCGTCGCTTGTGACGATGCTTGTCATCTTCATCGGCGTCCTGCTTCTCATTCCACTCACCCCGATACTCCAGAACCCGACGCTGAAGCCTGCATTCGACAACCTGCTTCCCGCCCTCTTCGGAGCTCTGGGCTGCCAGTACTTCTCGAAGAGCTGGAAGCTCACCGCTGTTCCGGTGCTCTTCATGACTCTGCTGTGCATATTCGTTCCCTCCCTCATCAGCCAGACAACAGTGCTGATGATAGTCGTCGGCGCAATGAGCATTGCAATAAGCTTCTTCATGTATAAGAAGGGAATGCTCGAGGAGAAGAAAAAATGAAAGACGAAATGATTTATGCAGAAAAGCTCTCGAAAATGATTCAGGTCGAAACAGTTTCTGAAGCAGATGTTCCGAATACGGAGAAGTTCGACAGACTTCATGAAGTGATGAAGGAGAACTTTCCCCTGATTTTCTCACGCCTCGATGTGAAGTACATCGACTCCTCCCTCCTCATAAAGTGGACGGGAGAGGGAAAGAGAGACCCCATTCTCTTCATGAGTCACCAGGACGTCGTTCCGGCATCTGGAGAGTGGACAGAGCCTCCCTTCAGCGGGAAGATAAAGGACGGCAGAGTCTGGGGACGCGGAACGGTGGACACCAAGGGGGCACTCTTCTGCTTCATGGAGGCAATCGAAGAGCTTCTTGAGGAAGGTTTCACGCCTAGGGGAGATGTCTACATTGCATCCTCTTCCACTGAGGAAGTACGTGGCAGCGGTGCCCCGAAGACCGTCGCGTACCTGAAGAGTCAGGGCGTCAGGCTCCTCTTTCTCATGGACGAGGGAGGCATGATAGTCGACGAGCCGATGAGTGGTGTCAACGGACGCTTTGCCATGATAGGCACCGTCGAGAAGGGAACGGGAAACATCGTGGTCAGTGCAAAATCAAACGGCGGCCATGCATCGGCCCCGGGAAAGAATACCCCGATAGCACGCCTTGCAGCCTTCATCTGCGATATAGAGAAAAATAATCCGAACATTATCGAATTCAGTCCCACTCTTCTCGAGATGTTCCGGCGCCTCGGAGGAAAGACGAAGGGAGTACTGGGCTTTGCGATGCGCCATGCAAAGGGTCTCAAGCCGGTGCTGGGAAAGCTTCTTCCCGCAATAAGCCCCAAGGCTGCCGCCATGATCCGTACGACGATGGCATTCACGATGTGCGGAGGAGCCGACGCGAAAAACGTCATTCCGGAGAAGGCATGGGTCAACATCAACACTCGCTTCATCCAGCATCAGGGTGTCGGGAAGACAAAGGAGATTCTTCAGCCTTACCTCGAGAAGTACAGTCTCGAGGCAGATTATTCCGACTGCAACGAGCCTCAGAAAGCCGTGGACTACACTGCATCTCCTTTCAGGCTCATAGAGGAGACAGTGAAGGAAATCTATCCCGATGTCATTCCGTCGCCGTACATCATGACAGGCGGAACTGATGCCTACTTCTATTCTGAAATCACGGACAACGCACTTCGTTTTGCCCCGATTTACATAGATAAGCAGCAGCTTGAGTCCATCCACGCGATTGATGAGAACATGTATGTCTCGTCTCTTCCCAAGGGAGTAGAGTTCTACAGGACTGTCATCAGAAAGGCATGAAAAGTCCCCCTGAAAGAGGGGGAAGATTCTGAAGTGAGCCGGATGCAGCCGGCTCCTTTCTTTTTCAGAATAGAGGTGTACTGTGTGCTTTTGCCTCGTCGTAGACTTCCTTCGGCCACACCGATGCCTGCACTTCTCCGATGTGTGCCTTCTGGAGAAGGAACATGCAGAGTCTCGACTGCCCGATACCGCCTCCGATTGTCTGCGGGAATTCACCGGAGAGAAGACGCTTATGCCAGTAGAGCTGGGAGCGACCCTCGGTCTTTCTGATTCTGAGCTGGCGCATGAGAGCCTCTTCGTCGACTCTTATTCCCATACTCGAGAGTTCAAGGCTGCTGTTACGGACTCTGTCCCATACGATAATATCACCGTTGAGACCGTGTCTGCCGCCTTCTGTCTCCGTTGACCAGTCATCATAGTCGGGCGCGCGTCCCGAGTGCGGGGGGTTGCCGTAGCCTATTCCGATAAGGAAGATTGCACCGTACTTTCTTGCTGCGGCCTTCTCCCTCTCCTCGGGAGTAAGATCCGGATACTCATCCCTGAGTGTCTCCGTGTGGACGAAGGTTATCTCCTCGGGAAGATAATCATCAAGTTCGGGATAGAGCTCCTCGACTGTGAATGCGGTTCTCTTGATGGTGCCGTAGATTGTCCTTACGGTCTCCTTGAGATATTCGAGGTTTCTTTCCCCCTCTCCCATCACCTTCTCCCAGTCCCACTGGTCGACATAAATGGAATGAATTGCGTCAATGTCATCATCGGGTCTGAGGGCGTTCATATCCGTATAGAGTCCGAGGCCTACAGGATACTTCAGCTCTGCAAGAGCCATTCTCTTCCACTTTGCCAGTGACTGGACGATTTCCATCTTCTTCTCACCCATGTTCTTCACAGGGAAGGAGACAGGTCTCTCGACGCCGTTGAGGTCGTCGTTTATACCGCTTCCGCTCTCCACGAAGAGAGGGGATGTGACTCTTCTCAGTCTAAGAGCTGCACTCAGCTCCTTCTCGAATGTGTCCTTCACTGCCTTGATGGCACGCTCCGTCTCATGAAGGTTCAGAACGGGGGTGTAGTTTTCAGGAAACTGACTCATAAACTTTATCCTTCTTTATAGTAGATTTGCTTTCTTACCTTTTCCGCTGTTTCACTGTCCCACAGGAGTGACAGAAGCACGAGGCCCGTATCGAATGCCCAGCCTGCGGACTTTCCCGTGACGATGTTGCCGCTGACGACGACGCCGTCTGTGGAGAAATCGAACTCCGGCCAGTAGCTCTCGCATCCGGGGAAGACTGTCGCCTTTCTGCCTTCGAGAAGTCCCAGCGGTCCCAGGACGACAGAGGGGGAAGCACATATGGCACCGACAAGCGAGAGGTTCTCGTTTGTCTTCGTGACGAGTTTTCTCACAAGCGGACTCTTATAGAGGTTCTCCGCTCCCGGCATTCCTCCGGGAAGGAAGACGAGGTCGAAGGAGCGTTCAAGAGTCTTCTCCGTCAGGACTTCGTCAGCCGTTATCCTGACGCCGTGGGAAGACTCGACATTCCTCTCTCCCACAGCAAGGAATGAGGTCTTCACGCCTCCCCTCTTCAGTGTGTCATAGACGCAGAGTGCCTCACACTCCTCAAAGCCGGGCGCAAGCAGAATTACAGCTTCCTTCATAGAATATCCTCCCCGCCCCTTCTCTTGCTTTCTCTGAGAATTTCGGCGGCGTGCATCAGGATTCTCTCAGTCTCCTCCCAGCCTATGCAGGCATCGGTTACTGAGACACCGTATTTAAGAAGAGAAAGGTCTGACGGAATCTTCTGGTTTCCTTCCTCAATGTTGCTCTCGAGCATGAAGCCCTTTATCGAGATGTTTCCCCAGGCCTTCTGGTCGATGACTGACCTCAGAACCCTCTTCTGCCTCGTGTAATCCTTGTTGGAATTGGCGTGGGAGCAGTCAATGACAATCCTGGGCTCCAGTCCCGCCTTTCTCATGTCGCTCTCGGCACTCTCGACATCGTTCTCGTGGTAGTTCGGACCGTGGACACCACCCCTCAGGATTATGTGGGTATAGGGATTACCCTTCGTCATGTAGCGTGCTATCATGCCGTCACGCTGGACACCGATGAAGGCAGCTCCCGCCATTGCGCTCTTCGCCGCATTGACAGCAGCGCTGTAGTCCCCGGAAGTGGAATTCTTGAAGCCTACCGGAACAGACAGTCCTGATGATATTGCCCTGTGTGTCTGGCTCTCCGTCGTTCGTGCTCCTATACTCGACCAGCTCATGAGCTCGTCGGTGTACTGGGGGACAATCGGGTCGAGGACCTCACATCCGACAGGAAGGCCGATACGGGTTATCTCAAGAAGAAGACGACGGCAGATTTCGAGGCCCTTTCCTATGTCATAGGACTCATCCATATAAGGGTCAATTATGAGACCCTTCCAGCCCAGGGCCGTTCTCGGCTTCTCGAAGTAGGTGCGCATGACGACGTAGAACTCGTCACTTACCTCTTCGCTGAGCCTCTTCAGCCTCTTTGCGTATTCGACTGCGGCCTCGGGGTCGTGGATGGAACAGGGACCGACGATGGCAAGCATCCTCTCGTCGCGTCCCGTGATTATGTTGATTACGTTCTCACGGAAAGAGCAGATTCTCTTTCTGTCCTCTTCAAGGAGAGGAAAGAGAGAAGCGAGCTCCTCGGGGCTCTTTATGCTCTTTATGTTTTCAATCCGTAAGTCCTGCGTAGTGTACTGCATACGTTATTTTACTGTAAATGCGTCTTTTTTGTCTTCCCCGTTTACGGTTCTTGAAGACTTTCTTCCTTCCGGTTTGATTTCTCCGGCAAGTGTCAGGCTGCGCTTTGTGAGTGTCGGGCCCACAAGCTCATAGACAAGGACAGCAAAGAGAACGACGCTTCTCACAACAGGTCCGTCAGAGAGATTGGCAGCCGTAAGTGCCATACCGAGGGCAACTCCGGCCTGCGGAAGCAGTGTGATTCCCAGGTGCTTCTGGATGTTCTCGCTTGTGTGCTCCATCTTACAGGAGATATATGCACCGCTGATTTTTCCGATGCTTCTGAAAAGGATGAAGATGACTCCGATAAGAATTACCGTAGGATTCATGAGAATCGAGAGATTGAGCTCAGCTCCGCTGAGGACGAAGAAGAGCATATTGAGAGGTGCAGTCCACCTCTCCACCCTGTCCATGAGTTCGAGGCTCGTCTCACAGATGTTGCAGAACACCGTTCCGGTAATCATGAGAACAAGAAGCAGCGAGAAGCGGAGTGTCAGAACTCCTGCGATATTGAATTCCTTGTCGGAGAAGCCGACGAGGAAGAATACGAATGCGACAGCGAGGGCAAGACGCTTGCTTCTCGAGTGGAAGAATCTCTCGAGGATGTTCAGCAGCCATCCTGCGACTGCCCCCAGAACGAACGAGAGTCCGATTTCAAGCAGAGGCTCGACAAGAATCGTGACGATGCTTGCCGTTCCTGTCTCGAGTGCCGATGCGATACCGAAGGAAACGGAGAAGAGAACAAGGCCGACAGCGTCATCGATTGCGACGACCATCAGAAGGAGCTTCGTAAGAGGTCCCTCGGCCTTGTACTGTCTGACAACCATCAGCGTGGCGGCGGGAGCCGTAGCTGCTGCGATGGCACCGAGCGTGATTGCAGATGAAAGCGAGAGTACGGACGGTGCGATGAAGTGGAGTGCACAGAGTGCGATATCGACGATGATGGTCGTGATCACGGCCTGGAGAATACCGACAGTGATTGCGGCACGCCCCATGCTCTCGAGGTCCTTGAGCCTGAATTCGTTACCGATGGCGAATGCGATGAATCCCAGGGCAGTCTGGCTGATGATATCGAAGGAGTTGACTGCCTCAAGGCTGTTGAATCCCAGCCCTTCTATACCGAGTCTGCCGATGAAGTACGGCCCGATCAGGAGTCCTGCAACAAGGTAAGCCGTGACAGCAGGAAGATTAACCTTCTTTGCAAGTCTGCTCATG
The DNA here is from genome assembly GCA_963626615.1 of Sphaerochaetaceae bacterium. Taxonomy (GTDB): domain Bacteria; phylum Spirochaetota; class Spirochaetia; order Sphaerochaetales; family Sphaerochaetaceae; genus Ornithospirochaeta. Next base: position 33,723 of record CAVFYD010000001.1, on the reverse strand, counting down.
AGAAGGCCCGCAATCATGGCAAAGGATAATGTAATGAGAATTGTATCCATATTAAACCTCTTAAATAAAATACCAATGGAGTATTTTAAACATTTATTGTTTATGAACAAGTCAGTTACACGTTAAATATTGAGAAATCATGACGATTTTTCCGTCACCCGCCCCCTTCCCCCGTTCACAGTCGGGAAAGGTGAGGAGAACAGACAATCTGCAGATGTTCCGGAAATCGTGAGAACACGGATTCAGGAGAGAGTCCCCTCTCTGCATAAACAGAGATAAGGAATACCCGGGAAAAGCACCCCGCTACGGAGAGAGGGAATCAAACTGACATGATTTTCCCAAGAGACAAACTTCCGATACTGAGATACTCCGTGTGGTTGCTCTCTGAAACACGCTCGGAAAATTTCTTTGACCCAGACCTCGGCATAGAAATATCACAGATACTCTTATCCAAAAAACAAATGAGACTGCAAGGACAGGAAAAAAATGCGACATTCTCCCTTTTCTCTCTGCTCTCGAGTACTATCATGTAAGGAAAGAAAAGGAGAAAAAGGAATGACACTGGAAGAACATATACTGGCAGACTTGGAGGACGCTGACATAAAAGCGGAAAGCACTCTCGACTTCATCTCTGTGACGAAAGACGGAAGAGTCGGTTACAAAAAGCTGGAAATCAACATAACACAAATCTGCGGATTGGATGCAGAGAGAGTTCTCTTTTCGAAAAAGGAAAAGGCAAGCTTCGCTAAAGAACTCGGAGAAATCACAGAAGCAAGCACGTTCATCTGTGACGACGACAACGGCTACACATGTGTCAAATACCGCGTACTCGGCAGGAACGGGAAAGAAATCATCAGTGATATGAACTACACCTACAACTGGTTCTGCGACAAATGGGAGAAGAACAGCGGCTCTTCCCCCGAGGATGATACCGAACGGTTCAAAAAGAGGCTCTCGGGCTTCCTTGCAAAAACGATAGACCTGCAGCTCAGAAAATATCAGTTCGACTACTCCTGGGTATATCATGAATGCACACCCGAGGATGATACCTGCTATTTTCTTCTGAAAATAGGCCTCGGGAAAGATGGTGTCTACTCTGAAAAGGACATAACTGACATCATCCGGACAATCCCGATCGGCTTTGTCGACACCTTTCTCTTCGAGATTGCCGTCGAAAAGGACGGAAAGGCGCTGGATGCCGATGATTTCAGCTTCACATTCTCGACAGGAGAATGGGAGAGACACTCGGGAATGGAAGAGGACGATTAAAAAAATAAAAATAATTCTTTACAACTCAAGAAAAGTCGGCTTAAGATAAAGTCAGATTTTAAAGTTGGTTATTTTACAATAGACGCAGGGCTGAGGGTCATTCCCGGGAGGGGTTCAATATCAGCTCTGTTTTTTTGTCGCCGTTCCGTTCCACATCTAAAACCGACATCAACGTATTTCTTTACAATAAAAGATAATCTGTTTATATCACAGCCATACTGAAGCCTGTCAGTTGACTGAGAGAGCCCGGGATTTCCGGGCTCTCTTATGTCAGTTGCTCCTGGGCAGCTTGAAGGAGAAGGTCTTCTCAGCTACGGCATCTGCGGCATTCTTTACATATTTTGCAAGGTACCCGCTTATCACGACACAGCCTGTCTTCGTATTGAGAGTGAAGTCGTAGAAGTAGCCGGGACTCTCCATATTGAGGAGTGCGTTGTTCTTCCTGTGATATGCTGCCATGTTGAGTTCACCCAGGTTTTCCGAGAGATGGTACTCGACATTTCCTATATGGTTATGCCCCGAGAGGATGAGCCCCACATTGTTCTCGGTCATTATTCTGTACAGTCTGTTCGTCTCCTGACTGCTGAGACCGAAGAGAACGAGCGTCGGCCCAAGCGTGTTTCCCGTCGCCACATTCTCGTGGATTATAATCATCCTGTAGCGTGCCGTCTCCTTCTTCAATGCCTCCTCGAAGTACTCGAACTCAGTATTGGTAATACAGTCGTAGGAGTTGTCGAGCTTGTAGATGGCAAGAAGCGGATCACCGTTCTCGGTCTTGCCGTAGTAGTAGCAGCCGGCCGTCTCATACTCCACCTCTTTTCCGTTGTCCCACCTGGAATCAACGGAATGTCTGTCATGGTTACCGACACAGGTCGTGAAGAACTTGTCTGATGTGCGTTTTTTTACTTCCTCAACGAATTCAAGCGCGCTGTCAACAAAGACACCTGTATCTGTAATGTCTCCGAGGGAGATTGCGAACGGATAGTCCTTGCTGTCAAGAAAGCTGTAATAGTTTTCGTTATACCAGGTGCAGTTCTCCCTGTCGAAGTGATTGTCCGTAGTGACGGAGAAGGAGATTGTGTCTGTTGTGATGGTATCTTCGCTTATCCAGGTCTTTTTCAGGAACGGGTTCGAGGTGAACCGGAAAGGATTGAATACTGGGGCCGAGCACGATGTGATGCAGAGCACCGCAATCAAGAGTACGAATACGATTTTTCTCATAATACCCTCCTGTAGCCGACTCTTGCCCTTCCGGAATAGAAGATACGGTAAGGATCAATCAGCATTTCGCATGACGTAACAGCAACGTCAAGCGTAACAGTGTCAACGTCTGTGATATTGTATCCGAGAGACAATCCCAGAGCCTCCTTCGGGTTCCATTCACGCTCGAAGCGGTAGTTGTTCTCGAGAAAAAGATAAGCCGAGAATCTGGCGCCCCTGTAGCCCAGTCTGAGTCTCATGAGCTTAGTGAGCATGAAGAGAGGCTCTCTGGAATACTGCGAATACGAAAGGTTGGCGGAAGCACCGAGACCGACGTTCAGAAAGAGTCCCCACTTTTCGAGGTTCACGATGAACATGTAGCCGAGAGAGGAATAGCCGCCTTCTGTGAAGATGTAGCGCGTTGTCAGATCAACCTGATGGTTCCAGATTCCCTCGTCGCAGTTGTACTGGGCATAGCCCGTGACAGTCTTCCCGTACTTGTAGTCAAGGTAGAAGGAGAACCTGTCGAGCGTGTAGGTAACATCCGCGAACGGCTTCACGAATCTGTCCTGGGTATTGTTGTATGCCCCTCCGGTTCCCACCTCTATACTCCTTGAGGAGTACAGCGACAGTGCAGCCAGCAGAAAGAGAAATATAAGAAAAGGTTTTTTCATGATTCCATTATCCGCACAGAAGAAGGAAAATCACCATCGAGAGTCGGAATTTAACAAAAGTTTTCTTCTTTTCTTTCCCTTCGGGCTACGTTATTCCCATGTGCTACAACTACCAGCTGATGTGTATCCTTAAAAGTCCGAAGACATATATCGAGGAGACAATTCCATCCTCCTCATTCACTTCTGCCCTCTTCACGCTCGTGAAGGCGAAGAAGATTGAATCCTCCGTCTTTCTCGTATACTGCCGTAAGACGAAGGGCGATATGCAGCTGATGGGTTCCTATGACGGCCTCACCGTCATATGTTTCCGCGGGATGAGATTCACACACATTCTGAGGACAACCGAGGACAAGGACTACGCCTACTATCCCGACGGCTTCAGGCGTGTCTATATCAGATGACGCTTTCCGGGTAGAAAAATCATTTTCCTGCTTTCCGTCTTGCGTCACTTTCCCGTAGAATCGTAAGCGGAGGCAGAAATATGAACTACACATCACCTAAAGATACGCTAACACTCCAGAACGGAGTGAGAATTCCCGTCATCGGCTTCGGCACCTGGCAGTCCCCTTCAGGAGAGACGGCATACAACGCAGTCCTCAGTGCACTGAGATGCGGCTACACCCATATAGATACCGCGACGGCATACGGCAACGAGGAGAGCGTCGGAAAGGCTATTGCCGATTACCTCAGGGAAAGCGGAGAAAAGAGAGAGAATCTCTTCATCACGACAAAGCTCGCCAATCCCGACCACGGCTATGAAAGAGCAAGGAAGGCTATTGACAGGTCACTCGAGGCACTCGGCCTCGATTACATCGACCTTTATCTCATCCACTGGCCAAATCCCCTCGCATTCCGCTCAGACTGGAAGAGAATAGACAGGGAATGCTGGAAGGCAATGGAGGAAGCCTTCAGAGCGGGGAGAATCAGGGCTCTCGGTCTCTCGAACTTCTGGCCCCATCACATTGACAACATCCTCGAGGAAGCGGAAATACTCCCCGTTGTAGACCAGATCAAGTTCTGTCCGGGAATCAACCAGAAGAAGGTGGCCGATTATGCAAGAGAGAAGAACATGACTCTCGAAGCCTACTCACCGATGGGAACAGGCGGCATGTTCAAAAATGAGACAATGATCATGCTCAGCGAAAAATACGGCCGTCCCATTTCACAGCTCTGCATACGCTATGCCCTGCAGTCAGGATACATTCCGCTGCCCAAAAGCGTCACGCCGGAGAGAATCGAGGAGAACACGCACGTCTTCGACTTCGAGATAACAGCAGAAGACATGCGTCTTATAGAAGCGGTGAATCCCGAGGGAATAGTCCCCGCAAGGAATCCTGACGAAACGACATTCTGAAGTTCAGGACTGAAGAATCAGAATACCCCAGTGGAAGAGAAAACTTTCCGCCGGGGTATTTTCATTCTCTCCACTGATGCCAGCTCTCCCATACGGTCGTCACGTTCTCCAGAACGGTAGGCTGCCGTCCTCATTGCATCTGAGGCCGAAGGAATACCTGCCGTTACCTCAGATGCCACTATAAGAGCGGTGAGTATGAATGAGAATTCATTCTTCACCCGGACATTGCAGCATGGGAGAAGAAGGCGGTGGGGTCAGATATCGAAACCGAAGTTAATGGTGAGGCCCCAGCGGAATATGAAGTTGTCCTTCCAGGAAGTCGTATAGTCCCAGCTTGTTATCTTATCCTCCGTAACCTGCCTGTAGCCCTTCACGAAGTCACCCGTCACGTACGAGAGGCCGCCGTAAAGGGAAAGAGTAAGGGATGTCGAATTGAATGAGACAAGTCCCTCGGGGATGAGAGTGAGGCCTGCCTCGAGGTCGACGACAAACGAGTGGTCGTAGCCCTCACCTCCTTCGCGGCGCATACTCCAGCTCTTCGAAGGAGTCTGGGCAAAATCGAGCATGTTCGTAAGAGCCGTGAAATCCCACCGCATATAGCCGAGAGATAACGACACATACGGCGCAACCCAGTTCTTCAGAGCCGCTATCGGGTAGGAGAACTCGAAGCCTAAAGTGTCCATCACATGTCCCATCTTCAGTCTGTAGTCGACATCTGCCTTGCTTTCAAGTTCACCTTTCCTGTCAGTCGGGTAACCTGCAACATACCTGTTCTTGAGTACTATTGACCAGTTGTCATTTACAGGCCAGTTGAGTTCCTGATCCTGGAATCTGATTCCTATCATGTTGGCAAACCCCATCGAGAGATAGAAGTTGTTCTCCTGCCAGGTCGTCGGATGGAAGAAGCTCATCACATCAACTGAGAATACCGCATAGCCGAAATGGTTCGTAAGCTCCGTGAAATAGTCGAGCGTGAATAGTCCCGTGTTTATCCTGTATGCCGCATAAGGTCCGTTGATGTACCTCGAATAGAGCTCCATTGTTCTCGAGCCGTTATGCTCCTGCGTCCAGTTCCAGCCGAACGTCAGGCCCAGGACTTCGCTGTAGTCGTTCTGAAGTGTAAGCGTTGCCGTAGCCTTCTCTGTTGACTCGAAACCGAATGCATACGATACCGATGCCCCCAGGACAAGCGAAAGGCGTGTGGATTTGAGGGAGCAAATATTGTAGTATAAGTTCGCATTTCCCCCGAGATAATAATGGAATCTGACATCCTCGTAGTCATACGGGAGATCCACTCTGTGCATTCCGAAAATCTTGTGAATCATGTTCTGAAGATAGACGTATCCTGTATAGCCGGAGAGGAAGAAGCCTGTCTCGGGAGAGACAGTTACGGCAAACATGTCTGAAAAATCGAACGACCAGTTGAGGCCTGTGATAATCTCGGTGACATCAAGTCTTCCGTGATAGAAGTCCTCGTCATTCCAGTCCCTGACTGATGAATCACGTATGTCCCAGCCTTCTTTCCAGCCGCGGTTCGTGATACCGTTCAAATTCGCCTTCACATACCATCTCTCACCCGAAAGAGACACATGCTCGGAATATGAGAGCTGGTCATCGTCATTGCGGCTGAGGCCGTATGCATACTTGTCGTTTCCGATTCCGAGCTTTACGGAGCTGAGTGCCCAGGGATTCGCAGTTTCCGTAGCATAAAGAGAAAAGCCGAGAACGAGAATTACAGATAATGCAAGGAGAGTCTTCTTCATGACGACTAGTTTAACAGTATCGGATGCTTTGAAAAAGCATGAAGGGCGGTAATTCAATGCAGAAAAAGACTTTTGAAAAGAGAGAACGGCGGCCTTCCGGTCGCCGCTTCTCTCTGTATTGCTCTTTATGTTTTTCTGTTCTTACTCCTCGGGAGGATATATCTCGATTTCGACATCGCCGCAGGGATAGCTGGCACAGGGATGTATCCAGCCGAATTTCCTGTCAGCAGCCCTTCTCCCGTCCCTGTCCTCCGGGATGTAGACATCGCCTGAGATGAGGCGCGAGTGGCACCAGCCGCATTCGCCGCTTCTGCAGTGCGACGGAGCCTTGATGCCTTCCCTTTCGAGTGCCCAGAGAAGAGGCTCCGTAGAGTGTGCCTTCACACTCTTCTTCTCACCTCTGATTACGACAGTAAGGTCATAGATCCTGTCTTCCCTGTCACGGAGAGCCGAGTCGCCGCTGAGCTCCATGCGGACAAAGCGCTTCTTGAGTCCCAGCTTCTCCATCTCTCCTTTTTCGTAGGAATAGAGCGCCCCCGGTCCGCACATGAAGACGGAATATTCACCCTCCGGTGCATACTTCCGGATTATGTCGGCAGAGACGAAGCCGTGTTCGAAGCCATCCTTCTCCTCGTCCGAGAGGATATGGACAACCTTCACCTTCCCCTTCGATTCGGATGCGATTTTCTCGATTTCGTCCCTGAGAAGTATATTGTCACTCGTTCTTGAACCGTATAGAACCGTAAGGGAGAAATCCTCGAGGCCGTCCCTTATTGCTCCTGCCATCGAGATAAACGGTGTGATTCCGCTTCCACCTGCAACTGCAATGACAGAGTTGCTGTCCCTGAGGCCCTGATGATAGAACTCTCCCAGAGGGCCGCTGAGTTTAACTGATGTTCCAACCTTCCAGTTATTCAGAATGTAGCGGCTGGCAAAGCCGTTTCTCGTCTCCTTTACTGTGAGAGTATAGCTGCCCGCAAGCGCGTCCTTCGGAGAAGACGCTATCGTATAGGGCTTATTGAGAACGGCCTTTCCGATTTCAAGAGAGACCGAGACATACTGACCTGCCCTGAAGAAAGCAAGGCTCTCCGTTCCCTTCTCCCTGTCGGGAACAAGAGTGAAGCTCTTTGCGCCGTTATGCTCCCTGACCGACGAAATCTTCGTCCACTGTACGGAAGGATGCAGGGATGATGCGAGCACATTCGCCGAGAATACCGACTGCGGCATCGTGTCGGGAGAAGCCTCGATGGCCTTGAGTCTTGTCTTCACCTCTCCCAGGAACGGGAACGGTGTAAGTCCCTTGAGACCTTTTCTGGAATAGCTGTATTTGCGCGCCATTTACTTTCCCTCCTTTTCCATTTCTTCGTAGAAGTATCTTGCCTCTTCCTGTCCCGAGAGATATGCCTGCGAGTACCCGTCCATCTGGGTACCGTGTCCGCCGACAAACCTGAGGCCCTTTATCGTGTAGTCTTCCTTATGCGCACACTGCACACGGGGGAACATTCCGTCCCATCCTGCCGGGATATAACCGTAGACGTCACCGTTGGGGGTACCGAGATAGCGTGCCCATGTCACGGGTGATGCCACCACGATTTCCTCGATGTGGCTGCGGAGGTCACACCCCGTCACTTCTTCGTAGCGCTCGACGCACTCCAAAGCAATTCTGTCCTTGATCCGGAAGTAGTCTTCCGCCTTCACACCGGCAAACGGGTCTCCCGTATAGAACTTGGAGAACTGGATGAATGCGCGGTTCTCGCCTGCGGCATCTGGAAGGGCATTCGTCAGGACCGTGCATGTTATGTCCTTATGTGTATCAAGAGAGGAAGACGAAAGGAACTGTTCATGGTTATTCGGGTTATAGCGCATGAATGTGTCGTAGTTTTTGAGTCCGATTTCCTCAGCAGATGCATCGAGCCCCAGGTATACGGTGAAGCATGACTGGGCAAGACGCTGTGCATTCATCTTCTTCCTGTCATAGACGGGAACCTCCTTCTCATCCACCATGCGGCCGAATACGACATGCGGCATCAGATTCGATATGACATAGGAAGAGGGGATGAATTCGCCGCTCTTCAGAGTTACACCCTTCACCTCACCCTTTTCGATGTTGATTCTCTCCACAGTCGTGTTGTACCAGATGTCACCGCCCATCTTTCTTATCTTTTCGTCGAATGCGAGAGATATCTCATGGGAGCGGTTCTTCGCGAACCATGGTTTCTGCGTGAGGTATACATACGTCATGAATGTGTACGGGGCAAAGCTCATTTCCGTCGAGTCCGCAGAAACATAAGTCCAGTAGCTTTCGAATATGTTTCTTGCCTTCTCCGGAACCCCGATGCGTCTCAGCATCTCCTCGCACGGCATCGGAACAAGACACATGAGGTCATAATACTTCAGCATCATCTTGACCTTCTCGATACCCTCGGGTTCGTTGTGTCTCTCATAGAGCCACTCCACTCCGTCGACAAGCATTCTCCCCAGTTCCATGACCGTCGTCATGCTCTCTCTCGAGCCGGGTACTGCCTTCTCCATTTCATCGATGAAATTCTGCACTCCCGCAGGCATCGAAACGCTGAAGCCTCCTTCGTCCGTCGCAATCGCGGAGAAGCTTTCGTTGACTGCACACCATTCGACATCAAGCTTATAGTCGTCTTCCAGAAGCTTCCTCACGGCGCCTCTCTTGCCTTCCCCTTCTCCGGTTCCCATCTGACACAGTTCGTGCAGCGTTGCCTCGAACTCGTAGTTTCCCCTTACGAAGCTTGTTGCACATCCTCCCGGAAGATTATGCTTCTCGAGAACGAGAACCTTCTTGCCCTTCTTTGCCAGCCATAGTGCGGCGGAGAGACCTCCGTTACCTGCGCCGACAACGATTACGTCGTACTTACTCACCGGTATGTTCCTCCATTTGTGGTATAACCACAGATTAGTTTATTGCACATCCAGAGGGCTTACAATAAGAAATTACAGATTTTTCACAAGACTCTGGTCATAAAATTTAAAGCCACACTTGCTTTCTGCAGTAAGCTGGGTTAGACTTCTGAGAAGAGAGGAGGGAAAAGATGGCCGGAAAGGAAAGCCTTAAATCAAGATTCATAGAAGTCGTAAAGTCGAGAATACTCTCGGGAGAACTCAGGCCGGGGGACAGACTTCCCGCAGAGAGGGAATTCGCGGAAGAACTGGGGATGAGCAGGGGTTCCATCAATCAGGGAATCATGGATCTTGAGAGAATGGGCTTCGTGACGATTGTCCCGAGAAAGGGAACCTTTGTCGCACAGTACTCCAGGAAGGCGACTCCGGAGACGCTTGCGGCCATCATGAGCTATGACTCGGCCAGAGTCGACAGACGGCTCTTCGGGGACTTCATGGATCTCAGAATCCTCATCGAGAGGGAATGCACAAGACTTGCATGCGCTTCCCTGACAGAAGAGGGACTGAGGATACTGGAGAAGAATACGGAGAGGATTAGCTCCTCGAAATGGGACAATGCCGTTGATGCCCTCTACGAATACCACAGGTGCATAACGGAAATCAGCGGCAACAGGGCCTACTACATGGTATTCCAGAGTTTCGAGAAGATGATAAGAAACCTCATAAAGGAACACTACAGAAGTGAAGAGGAGTTCAAGGCAGGGCTTCCGATGTACCGCGAGCTCACGGACGCAGTGAAGAGGCGCGATGCCTATGCTGCAGATATGGCGATGTACCGCCTGCTCGGACACGCTTCGGACTATCTGAGTGTCCATCTCAGGAAACAGGAAAATGACGTGATCCTGGAATAAACTGAAAGACATAAAGTAAGGGCTCCCCTGCGGGAGCCCCTCTCTTTACATCATCGACGAACCGCCGGTAACTATCCAGCAGGCCATGGAAGCAATAAGGAGAGCACCTGTATAGACACTCCCCGTCCTGCGGTAAGCGTAGGTCCCGATAAGACTGAATACGATTACCTGCGGCGCGAAGAGAATCAGAAGCGACATGAACGGGCCTCCGAACGTCGAGCCGAAGAGTACGTCGGCACCGGGCCCGATGTTGAGGAAGAACGGTATGTACTCGATAAGAACTATGATGAGAATACCGCCGACCATCATGAGTGCGTTCCTCCACCACGAAAGCCAGAAGCCCCTTGCTCCCTCCAGATAAGACGCATCTGTGCGCGACGAAGCCATTATCTTGCTGTTGTTCAGGATGAAGAAGAGAGCAAATACCGGGAAGTAGACGCAGAACTGCCCCAGTCTTGTCCAGTCAAAGGTCCTGAAGAACGGCCAGATGAATCTGAAGTCGAGAAGGAATGCCTTTTCACATATGAGAAGAATAATGTAGATGTAGAGAAGAATGCAGAGAACGAGAAGCGCACACTTTCCCAGTAGCGGCCAGCTCATCCTGTCGGGGTTATCATTTTCTGCAAGCCCCATACCCAGCCAGCGGTCCCTAACCCCCTTCTTTCTGTTCTTATTGAGACTGATGGCAGTCAGAATCACCATAATCAGTATCATCAGAAGATACCAGGAGAGGAATCCGTTACCGACCGTCATGCGGAAGATGTTCTCCGGAAGCGGCAGGAGTCCGTGTCCGAGCTGTGTCATGAAGGGGTAAGTCGAAGCTGCTATCAGCATCGTGATCACACATCCCTTCCACCACTTTCCGTTGCTCTTCACTCCATCTTTTGACGGGAGATCCTGCTTAACTGTTCTGAAGAAAGGAGTCCCGAGGAGGATATTCATGAGAGGAAGCGTACTGAATACGGCACTGAGCATCGCAATAAGCACCAGCACTTCCTTGTACATCGCTATCTGATTGGAGGATGGAAGCGCAGTATCGAGTCCGACAGCGGAGTCTATCCAGTCGATTGCAGTACTGAGGCCGTGGCTGTTGTGTGTCGTGAGACGATGGTTTGTATAGAGAAGCTCGATTCTTCTTGCCGTTCCGTCAGTGAAGGATCCGTAGGTTGTGTCCCACTCTGCCTCTCCATCTGTTACACCCAGGAATTCCCGTCTGAGGTCGCTCTGGAGAAGTGAATCGTCCACTACCCTCCTGTAATCCCTGAAGTAGCTGAATTCATCCCACTTAGCCTGCAGGAGAAGAACATTGCTGAAATGAATGGAGTCAGAATCATACACACTCTTTCTGAAGAGTTCTCCGCACTGGAGCACAACTGCCTTCGGTGCGATTTCAGTGTCTGAGAATTCGGCAGCAACAGACCAGCTTGACCATGTTCCCATCGAGTGTCCCGATACTACAAGACGCGAGGAGTCGACATTCTCCATCGCAGCAAGAAGAGCGTAGGCGTAATTGCCGCCGGCAGAAGAGTCAGTAAGCGTATTGCCGTCACTGTCCGTCGTATAGCGGGAATCGAAGAAACTGAGGTTGGAGAAGTTCATCATGACCCTGTATCTTGTCTGGCCGCCGATAGCCTTGAAAGTACCGTCCTCCGTGCTGTCCTCGCCGTAGTTGACGGTGACCTTGTGGTTGACATAGCCGCGGTTCACAAGGCCGGCTGTAGTCGAGCCGTGTCCGTACTCGTCAAGGCAGAGTACGACACACCCTCTCCGTGCGAGTTCGATGGCGTATGCGGCACATGTCTCGTGGTCGTTCTGATAGCCGTGAAGCATCAGGACGCCCGGAGCCGGATTTTCCTCTGTTGCACTGACAGGTGAATAGAGCTTGTACATGAGATTGCCCACATCCGTTTCTATCCAGCCTTCCGTAACCTCAACCTTTCCGTTACCCGTCTGTATCTTATCGGCAGCTATCATCGAGCTGAAGATGACGAGAAGCAGAACGGCAAGGACGATGAAAGACCTCTTTGTTCCTTCCTTCATTGTTAAACTCCTTTGTGTCTGTGGTATGACCAGAGAATATGGTAGTCCCCTTATTCCCTCACAGGCAAGTCTTATTTTACCATGAGAATAGTGAGCGCAATGAGAAGCTGACCGCAGTAATACGAAAGAAGATTAACGGCCCTCAGCGGCTTTATCTTCTTACCGAAGCTGTAGTAGATCATGATGAAGTCACTGACGACGAAGAGAAGAGCGCCGATGGTGAACAGGATTCCGCACACTCCTCCCCCGTTATGGATCATTACGGAAAGAGAGGACGAGAACATCGCGATTACAACCACAAGATAAACATAGCCGAATATCTTGAGGGCCCTCGTCGGAGCCGTGATTCTCTTCATGAGAGGGGGAATGGATGCACATGAAAGAACAAGAGCGAAGCCGAGTGCGAGAGGCACAGCCTTTGACGAAAGAGAGATAAGGGAGGCGATATAGAGAAAATGCCCCGAAAGGAAGAAAAGGATACCGACTGCGAAGATCTTCATCGAAAGAGCGCCTTTCACGCAGTTACGCATGTTGAGAAAGATATCTCCCAGCATCCCGAGCACAAGACCGATGAGAACGAGAAGACCGAAGGGCGAAGACTTCTCCATATAACATACCACACCGAGAATGACGAAGAAGAGCGACGCAAGAGCCTTGAGGACAGTCGCCTTTATCATCTGTCCCTCATACTCTGTTCTGATGAAAACGATGTCGACAAGTAATCCGACAAGTGAAATAAGAGCAATTTTCAGTGCCATATTTTCCTCCGTATAATATTCTGAATCATCCGGGGAAAAAGTCAAACAGAAAAGGAAAACGGGAAAATCCTTGACAAAGAGTAAAGATTACACAATTTGAACACAGAGGCCCACTTCCAATTCTGTCGGACTCTGAATTAAACTTAAAGCAACAGGAGACAAACAAATGAAGAAATTATCCATTGTCTTATTAATAATGATTATTGCAGTCACAACTGTCTTTGCTGGCAGTCTTCCGAGGGAAGTCATCACTGTCAGAGCAGTCGGAGACTACAGAAAGATGGAATCATCAAGCGGAAAAAATACATCCGTGAATACTCTCATGGGCGCAGGTATCGCATTCGACTATGACTACTACCTCAACAGCTATGTAGGCCTCTTCACCAACATCGGTGTTACAGTTCCACTCAAGAGTGACGTTGACGGCACAGAACTTGATTTCGAAGAAAGAGACTTCCCCGTCTACTGTCAGGCAGGTATGGTCGGAAGAGTCCCGATGACAAGCAACGCAGGACTCGATGTCAGATTCGGTTTTGCAGTCACATATGACAAGGCTGTAACCTACACAAATTCGACACTCATCGAAACAAGCTCCGCATATTACCTCATCTACCAGAACTACTCGTTAACAAAGGTTGAGTGTCAGGTTGTCGGAGGAGCCGGTGTCTACATGAACATCGACAGCCAGGGGTCATTCGGCATGAGAGCAGGAGTGATGGCAGCAGCAACATTCTACACAGGAATCTACAAGGAAGACCACACGAAATACAGCACAGAAGTTGCTGACCTCAAGAGAGTCGGCTTCGAAGTCCAGCCCTATGTCGGTTTCACAATCGGCTTCAACGATTGAAACATATAAGTCGAACTCACTCAACAGCCTCCGTTCGCGGAGGTTGTTTTTTTTTGAGGCTTCTGACATCTACCCCTTTCGTGGGCAGCAGAAAGCGTACCTGTCACGGCTCATGCGTACGCTCTCTACGGCATACAGGACAGTGCGTCCATGCCTCGATCAGACAATGAGTGCGGTTTCGCAGGATGAAGAGAGGCGAACGCCTCCCCGGCCGTGACAAGGAATCTCACGTGGAACTTTCCTCTCAAGGCCGATGCCGAAATCAACAGAAACGGTCCCCAGGCTGGCCCTTCTGAGCTCTCTTCATTGAATGTAAGACGCTTCTTATTGTCGAGTCTCACAATTTTCCCGAGCCCGCTCGTGCTTCCTGGCCCTTTTATGCTTTCTCAACTTCCGCACTGCACATCAGACAAATTCGGCAAATATTCCGAAGAGGACCATAGTCAGGATACCTGCCGTGACAAGAGAGAGACTCGAGACTGCGCTTTCGACATTTCCCATCTCTGCAGCCTTACTCGTTCCTATTGCATGGGAAGATGTTCCGATTGCAACGCCTTTTGCAACAGGGCTCTTAATACGGAAGAGCCTGAGAACAAACGGACACGTCATGTTTCCCCATATTCCTGTGATTATTATTGCGGCAACAGTGATGGACGAATAGCCTCCGTACTCTGAAGAGAGAGGCATTCCGATTGCAGTCGTCACCGACTTGGGAAGGAGTGTCACATACTCAGTGTGTGAGAGTCCGGATATAAGAGCAAGTGTCAGTACTCCCGCAAGCGATGTAAGAGTTCCTGCGACTATCCCGGAAATGATTGCAAGAGGGTTCTCCTTCAGAACCCTGATCTCCTCATAAAGAGGAACAGCCAGGGCAACGGTTGCCGGAGTCAGAAGCCATGTCAGCATATCTGCGGAGCTGTTGTATGTGTCGTAATCCACGTCGAAAAGAGTCAGAAAGAGTATGACAAGAACTACGGAAACAAGGAGAGGATTGAAGACGGCAAGACGGAGCTTTCTCTTGAGCCAGAGCCCCGCTTCATAGAAGGCAAGAGAAAGAACAAAGCCGAAGAAAAGCGACGAGGATAGAATATCATTCATGCTTTCTCCTCCCTATGATGACATCCGTAATCTTTCCCGAGATACCCATCACGAGAGTTGTAAGAACGGTACATGCAATGACAAGAGGGATAAGAATACCTCCAACTTCGTTCTTCACTCTGATTATCCCGACTGCCGACGGAATGAAAAGCGCGGGCATTATCCCGATGAGAAAGGATGACGTCTCCTTCACGTTCTCAGCTTTCACAATACCTGTCATCAGGAGCAGAAAAAGGATTACAAGCCCATATACTCCCGATGGCACCGGAAACGGAATTATTCCTCTGAGAAACTCGCCGGCAAACGAAACAAGAAAGATAATCAGAATCTGCTTCAAATACTTCATGGGAATATCGTCAGGGAAAACATAATTTTATGCAATAATAACAAATGGTGAGAAAACTGCATGAATCTTGATATTTTCCGGAACCCTCATAACATGAAGATATTATCAGCAGCAGGAACTGACTCTCAGAGAGAGCTCATAGTTCTGCCTTTTCCGACAAGTGACTCAAAATCTGACGTGAAAGCTCTGACAGCTGACTCGATTTCGCTGTTCTTCACAAGCCCGTCCATGACTGATGGCGCCAGCGTTGCAGCCCCGATTCCGTACTCACAGAGTTCCAGGACCTGCATGGAATTCTTGAAGGATGCCGCAAGAATCTTCGTTTCATACCCGTGATTCTCGAAGATGTTCTGCATCTTCTTCACGCTCTCAACTCCGTCAAAGCCGAGATTGTCTATCCTGTTGACGTAAGGAGCGACATAGAGAGCACCGCATTTTGCCGCGAGGTATGCCTGGAGAGGTGTATAGACAGCAGTACCCGTTACCCTGTAGCCTTTCTCCGAAAGCATCTTCATTGCCTTGAAGCCTTCCTTCACTGCAGGAACCTTTATGTATGTATTTCTTCCTGTTTCACCGACTATTCTCATTGCGTCCGCAAGAATTCCGGAAGCCGTATCTGCAACAGTCTGCACGTGGAGATCTTTCTCTCCTATAAACTCCCTGATTTCCCTCAGCACCTCATAGGGAGGACGTTTTGCCGAAGCAAGGATTGACGGGTTGGTCGTTACGCCGTCTATGGGATAATACTCACAGAGTCTCTTTATTTCACTGATGTCAGCCGAATCGATTAGAAGTTTCATAGTCAAGAGTATAGAGCGCTGCGAATAAAAACGCCACCTCAAAAATTCATGAGATGGCGCATTATGAGTGAAGATGACTCAGAGGCTGTCCCCGATACCGAAGTCATCGGAAAGAACTACTTCCTCTTCCGCCGCTGACGTCGTCGTTGTCGCAAGAGAAACGAAGTCCGTCATCCAGAAGCTCTGGTCGAGTCCCGCAAGAAGAGCCGGAACATTGATGACCACAGCATCCTTTCCGAACGGGATATGGAGCTTAATCCTGTGGACGACCTCTTCTCCTCCCTTCGTCTCCGTCACAGTAAGTGCAAGGGTGGTGTTCTGTCCCATTATGGACATCTCACCTCTTTCACGCTTATAGAGTTTCTTTGTCTCTCCATCCTGATTTACGAATTCGACCTTATAGAGCGCCTTGATTTCGCCGTCCTCGAATCTGTCTTCATACTCGTCCTCGAATTCATCTTCGAACTCGTAGGTCTTGTTGTCGATGTAGATGATGTGCTTGCGTCCGATGAAAAGCATAACAACGGCAATCACTATGAGAAGCACTATGCTAACTGTTCTGAACCAGAATGTCTTACTGAAATGAATCTTCATGTTATGCCTCCACACTTTCCTCTTTCTGTGCTGCGGCAAGCGCTGCACCGCCCTGGCTCTTCTGTCTTCTCTTCTTGCTTTCATACATTGCAAGAGCAAGCGTGATGACGCCGTAGGATGCGAATACTCTGAAATACTCACCGATCATGGAATCTCCCGTGATGACGGTTCCCGTAGTCGGAGCGACGATGAACATGAGATGGAACAGTGTTACACCGAGGAACACGTTTCCGATTGAAGCCCTGTCGACAGACGCACCGCCGACGAGGAGTGCCGCAATACAGAACATACCGATCTGAGAGTGAGCCGAGTATGTCGAAAGGTTACCGATGTTCTGAAGATAGATGATCATGCCGAAGCCTGCGAAGACTGTCGATATGATGATGGAGATGACACGGGTCTTCTCGACGGCAATACCGGCACTTCTTGCAACTTCCATGTCCTGTCCGACAGCTCTCATGTCCTGTCCCAGCTTCGTCTTTCTGAACCAGATGATGAAGAGACACATGAGGGCGATGATGACGAACGTGAGAACAGGAATCTTTACGCCGCCGATGCGGATTGCAAGAGCGTTGTCGAGAGACTGTCTCATGTCGGCAAGGGAGACTGTATTTCTGATGCCGTAACCTCTCGGGAGAAGGATGTCATCGTGGATGATAGGAATGATGACGCCCATGCCGAAGAGGACGAGAAGCTGGTAGATACCGTTCACGAAGTAGTTCATGATGTAGCCGGTGATCATCTCCCTGCCCTTCGCCTTGTTCATGATGGTTCCGCAGAGCCAGCCCAGGAAGACAGAGATGGGAATCGAGATAATCATTGCAAGGACGATTCCCGGGATGCCTGCAATTCTCCAGTCGGAGACGAGAATGAGTCCGATTTCTCCTGCCATTGCACCCAGTGTCATACCGAAGTTGAGTCCCATACCTGCCATGATAGGAATGAGAAGAGAAAGGATGAGGAACGAGTTACGTGCGATACGTGTGACGATTTCACTCAGGAGGAAGCTTACGCTGAATCCCGAGACGGGAATACATACGGCACAAATGATTATGAACATCAGTGGGACTGAATTGTTCTTTATGAAATTCAATATCTTTTTCATCTTGTTGCCTCACTCTTTCTTGTCAGGGCATAGAGAATCATACCGTTGGAAGCGATTGTTCTGATGACCTCGGAAATGTCGAGTCCCTCACCTGTAATCATGATCATCAGGTTGTTGATGACTGTCGGCGTCATGGTGACGATTCCCTGGAAGAGGAAAGTACCGATGATGACGTTCTTTATGTTTGCCTTATTGACAGTAGCACCTCCTATGAGGATGGCAGAGACTGCCGGAAGTGCCATATTGAACGGAGCCATGTAGAGCTGTATCCAGCCGAAGCCCTGTTCGTAAACAAGGATTCCCACTGCTGCAAGCCATGTGGACATGATTACAGAAAGGAGTCTGATATAATCCACATTGATGCCGCTTGCCTTTGCGAACACGGGGTTGGAGCCGACAGCCGTCATTGCAGTACCTGTCTTCGTATGGAGGAATGCCCACATGAGGAATGCCAGGAATGCGAAGAACAGGATGGCACCGGTCGGGAACGAGAAGTGACCGATTTCAATCTTGAGGAAGTTCGAGAGAGCTCCGTTATAGAATCCTTCAAGCGAGATTGTGGTTCTCAGTCCCGTTCCAGCATAGCCCCAGACCATCGTCGGGCTGTGATAGGGAAGAAGAAGCCACATCATGCACATGAACGACACCGCCGAGAAGCCGACGTATGTTGCTATCATCATCTCGCCGCCCTTTATCTTGTTCAGAAGCCATCCGTAGCCTGCGCCGAAAAGAATGGCAAACGGTGTGCAGAGCACGATTGCCATGAAGAAGCTCGAGATTCCCGTAAAGCCGAGCTCTATCGAGAGCGTTGCTCCGAGGAGTCCGGAGATGATTCCGAGAGGAAGACCGAAGTTGAGGCCGCATCCGGAATGAATCATCGGAACCATTGCCAGAACGAGCACCGCGTTCCAGCTGAAACGGTTGATTGTGTTCGTTATCTGGGTGAAGAAGTTGGCGCCGACGAAGGGAGCCGCGATGAAGAGTACGAGAAGAAAGCCTGCAATAATCAGTCTTGGAAGACCGAACGACCGGGCAGCCTTCTGTATCCTGTCCATGAAAGTACTGTTTACAGTTAGTGTTTCGCTCATGTTACCTTCCCCCCTACTTTACGTTGCTGACCATCAGAAGACCGAAATCCTCGCTCGGTGAGGATGCCGGGAGAATACCCGCAATCTTTCCGCCCGATACGATTGCGATACGGTCACATACACTTCTGAGCTCCTCGAGCTCGGAAGAGATCATGACAACAGTGACGCCGTTTTCCCTGTTGAATGCCCTGAGGGCGTCAAGGACAAGGGCCTTTGCGCCGACGTCGATACCGCGCGTCGGTTCACTGACGAAGAGAAGTTTCGGTTCGAGTGCGAATGCCTTGCTGAGACACACCTTCTGCTGGTTACCGCCACTGAGTTCCTTTGCCTTCTGCTTCGAAGACGTGCATTTTATCTTGAGTTCGTCGATGTACTTTTCGGTTACCTCGTTGATTGCCTTGTCATCACGCCACTTGATGGCCCCGCCGAGATACTTCTTCAGGAACTTGTTGTTGACCTGCATTGCAGAGAATGCGATGTTCCACTCGAGAGTCTCGTCGAGAAGAAGTCCGACACCACGTCTGTCCTCACTGACGAATGCCATTTTGCTGTCAAGGCACTTACGCGGAGTATTGAGAGGAATCTCCTTTCCCTCGAAAGTGACCTTTCCTCCGGCGTCATAGAGCCCCATGATTCCGTTCGGGATACCGAGTTTTCCCTGACCAGCGAGTCCTCCTATACCGAGAATCTCGCCCTTTCTGACATCCAGGGTGACATCTCGTACGAGCTCACCGGGCATGTCGACCCATAAGCGGGAAATTGAGAGCACGGTTTCGTCGCTCGAGACTTTCTTGTCCTTCACAACCTCTTGCTTCTTCTCCTCGCTCTTGCCGCGTCCGACCATCCATGCCGAGATTTCGGCAACGGATGTATCCTTTGCCTTTACATCCCTGACGATGAGACCGTCCCTCATTACGAGGACTTTGTCACAGACAGAGAGGATTTCCTGAAGACGGTGCGTGATGAAGATGACGGAGATTCCCTTTGCCGCAATACCCCTGATTGAATCGAGGAGTGCTTCGGCTTCCTTCTCTGTAAGAACAGCAGTAGGCTCGTCGAGGATGAGAATCTTCATGTTCTCCTTGCTGAGCTCTCTTGCGATTTCCGTAAACTGCTTGTGCCCGACAGGCATCTCGGAGATGACCATGTTCTTGTCGATATGAACACCCATCTTCTCGATTGATTCCTCGGCAATCCTGTTCATCTCCTTCCGGTCAAGCTGATCAAGTCTGCTTCCGAAGATGTTTGCAACGAACGTCGGCTTTTCAGGTTCCCTGTTGAGAACGATGTTTTCGGCAGCAGTGAATCCGGGGATGAGTGAGAATTCCTGATGGACCATTCCTATTCCGGCTGCCAGGGCGTCGAACGGTGTATTGAAGCGGACAGTCTCGCCGTCGATTATGATGTCACCACCGTATCCTCCGGTTTCCCTGATCACGTCCATACCGAAGAGAATCTTCATGAGGGTGCTCTTACCCGCGCCGTTCTCTCCGACAAGGCCCAAGACCTGCCCTTTCTCCATGGTAAAGTTGATGTCTGAAAGGACCTTGTTTCCGAAGAAATCCTTGCTGACGTTCCTTACCTCCAGTAAAGGAGCTTTGTTATCCATAATATCTACTCCAGTGTTTTAAATTTTCAGGCCGAAGGAAGATTTTCTTCCCTCCGTCTGAAAATTTAAGAAAGGAAGGCCTTTGCCGGCCTTCCTCTCCATTGTCCCTGAAGGGAGTCTTACATTGTTGTGTAAGCCCAGTCCGGAACTTCGACTTCTGTCGAATGCATATACTTGTCTCCGTCCTTGCCCATGACATATGTATCCTGGTAAACAAGGAAGACGTTGTCGAGCTTGACACCTGTCGAAGCGTTGACATAGTTAGCTCCGTTCCAGCTTGCATTCGGTGAATAGACCTTGTAAGCCTCAGCCAGGTCATCCATATCGAGAAGCTCGCTCTTTCCTGTGATGACGTTGTAAGCGTGCTCGGCAAGACCTGCGGAAACTGTGTAACCGTATGAGTAAGCCCATGTTCCGAATCTTCCTGCACCGCCCTGCTCGACGATTGCAGCTTCAACCTTTGCAAGAATCTTCTCGAAGTCGCCTGCTTCTTCTGTGAGGTCGAGTCCGAGTGCTCCAGGATATCCCATGAGAGGTGACGGAAGGTCAGCTTCGATGAAGTAACCGCCGTATGTGAGGAGCTGCTTGAGAAGAGGTTCTGTATGAGCATCGTTCGTGCAGAAGAATGCAGCATTCTTTCCGTATTTTTCGATCCACTCTGGAACCTTTTCGAGGATGTAAGCCTGAGCACCTGCAACACCTACGTCTGTTGTCGGGTCCGGAGCTGTCTCGAGAACGAACTTCATGCCGAACTCTTCACAGGTCTTCTTCATGATTGCAACACGGCGTGACATTGTCTCATAAGCCATGTGGCGCGGGAAGGAGATGTGAACGAATGTGTCGCATCCGAGTTCATGAGCAGTTCTGATGATGAGGTAACCGCGTGAAACAAAGTCGTTGTTTGCAACAAGGTCAGCAGCCGCACCGATGATTGGAAGGTCTTCGTGAGCTTCGCCTGCAAAGCAGAGGATGTCAGGTCTCTTTTCCTTGATCTGCTTGAAAGCTTCAGCTGTTCCGGGAACTGCCTGGTTGACGATGATAGCCTTCATGAGAGGATCGTCTGCGAGATTGACGATTGTCTGGATAGTCGTCTCGAGCTCTTCAGTGAAGTTGTCAGGGTAAATTGCAAGCTTGACCATATCTTCACCGTACTTAGCCTGGAAAGCTTCAGCACCGCGGCGGTCATCCTCGCTCTGGGAAACAGAACCTGTGACGATGCCGATGTGGAAGTTCTCTGCAGCTTCGGAAGAAGTTGTTGCAGCAGCAGTAGCAGCAGCTGAGGATGATGCCTCCTGTGCACCTGCAGCGAAAACTGAGAAAACAAGGCTTAAAACAACGAGTAAAGCGATAGTTTTTTTCATAATCTCTCCTGTGTGCATGAAAATGCATTTAAGTATGGGGAGAAGTATCACACAAAACTTCCAAAAAATAAATACTTTTTGAATAATAATGCAGATTTTTGCATAAAATATCCTGAAAATGTTATCATAATAACACTATAAATAGTAACATTGCTTTCATATCAGATAATAAGATAAGGAATTAGCGATAAAAAAACAGCCGTCTCCGTTTCCGAAGGCGGCTCCTTTCATTCCATATCCCTGCTGTGAGCGTCGAAGGAAGCTGTCAGAGGCACGAGGCCGTGGTCTCCAAGGTAGAACTGGAGTGCCGCAGGGCCGCGCAGGAGGTCGTAGTTCTCGGCCTTCGGGGGATTCTTCCCGCTCTCGCACCACTGCTTGAAGTCTGCAGAGATGAACTCCTCAAGTCCCTTCCTGTATTTTACGGCGATTGCATCTGCCGAAGCGTAGTGATCGTCACCGATGTCCGACATGATGATGGCCATGTTCTCGGCCTTGAACTTCACACGGCATGTAAAGGAGGATACCACCTTTTTCGTTCCATCCCTGCTTGTCCATACGGCCCCGCCGCAGAACTCTGTATCCCATGTCCGGAAGCAGAAGACTTCGCAGCCGCCCCACTCTCGCTTGTCTGCATCCTTGAGAAAGTATTCTTCCCATATTGAGGAGAAGATCACGTCAAGGAAATGCAGCATGGCCTTAGTGAGAGAAAGGCTCTCGATTTCAGTCCTGACTGCACTTATGGACTCCTTCTTCTTCTCTCCAACTCCCGACATTATCGCATAGATGAAGGCATTCGAAATCTTCCTCTCCGTGTCATCAGAGTGCGGAAGCGCCTCCTTCAGGATGACAGGATTCTTATAAAGATACTCGAATCCGTTCCTGTCTATCATGTCAGTTACGATATCTGCGATGTTCTCGCATACCTTCGATGAGTCGCTCAGCTCCTTGACAGAGAGTCCGAGGTCTCTCTGGTTCTCCATGAGAGCCTTCAGCATTGCCGCAGCTTTTCTGTATTTTGTCAGATAGTCGTCCATTTTCATCCCTCCGAGACAGGCCTTTCTGGCTCTAACATAATTTGAAAACAGTGCGTGGGCAAGAAGATGTAATTATCGTCCTTTTTGAGAGCGGAATCTTCATAATTCCCGTTTTCTGTCATCATCGGCAATGGCCTCTGCCGAACTGTATACGCCGGGAGAAAGGAAATACCGGATGGAAAGGTTAAGGTTCTTTGCCATATCAATCACCTTGTAATACGTCGGATGAGACAGAGCGAACTTAGTCTGGAACCAGACGACTTCAGTATGCTTGAGCGCATCCCTGTCGGGGATTCTGTCGCCGTAGAACTTCACAGACGGAAGGAGCGCCTTCATCTTGCTTATCCAGTCCGTGTGTCCGCCGATGACGGCTATGCTGTGCACATTCTCGTACGGCCACTCCATGCTCAGACTGTCCTTATCTGCATCCCCGGCACTGTCCGTACGTGAGGCAAAGACAAGTTCACGCAGAGAATCGAGTTCTTCCTTCTCATCCCTGTGTTCCTTTTTCAGCCTTGCAATCTCGCTTTTTCCCTTTTCGAGTTCACGCTGGAGTATGCTGTTTTCCTTCTCGATGAGTGACATGCTCTCTCTCAGTGCATTCAGTTCGTTCTGAACTCTTTCATCAGGGCTTTTCTCTTCCTTTCCGCTTTTTCCTCCGGCATTTTCCTTCTCCATCAGTTTCCCGCTGAGCTCTGCATTCTCCTTCTTCGCATTCCTCAGCTGATTCATGAGCTTGACATAATCTTCGAGAAAGGTGTTCTCCGGTTCTACCGAATGCGTTCCATGATAGGATGCCACGTAGCTCTTTTCGAGAGACGATGTGAGATCTTCTCCCAGAACCGGAAGAAGCTTATCCCTGTCGGGAAGTGTGACTGAATAACGGGGCGGGATGGCCTCAGTCTTCAGATAAACATACTTTGCCGGGCTAAGAGAAGGAGTGAACGTATCGTCAAGGCCGAGGGATGAGGGATCGATAACGGGTTTATAGAAGTTTTCGCATACAGAATACTCTTCTTCCTTATTATGCATTCTGCATCCGTCTTCATCCGCATCCCATTCGCATTCGGCCCAGGGAAGAAGACCGGAGGCAAATCCGAGTGTCGCAGTGGAAGCTGAAAGCAGCCACGCATAATCGTCACCCTTTTCAAGAAGGAAGAAGTAACCTGCTATGACCTTGTACGGATCAGATACGCTTATGTTCCCGAAGGCGCTGCTCTCACGATGAAGAAGACGGGGTTCTGAGAAGGAACCATAGGCGAACGTGTCGTTGAAATTTATCCTCTTGAAACTGAATGCTGATTCCTTTTCCTGAAGCTCATCGTCCTTTTTCAGGAGAGAAAGACGTTCCTCCTGAGGCATTTTCATTCCCATGCGGACTGCTTCCCCGATCTGAAAATCAAGATACTCTCTCTTCGCCTTCAGCTTCGCTTCCTGCTTCTCAAGCTTTCTCTCTGAATCAAGATAGCAGTCAATCATCTCGAAAAAGAGCTTTCTGTAGGCTTCCATGGCATCTTCCTTATCGCTTTCGGGTACGAGTGCCATCATATCGTCGAAGTACTTTCTGACGGAGAAATCACTGTCACAGGGCTTTTTCTTCTCAAGCGAAGTCGTCCAGCCGTCACAGATGAAGCTGTAACCTCCCAAGCTCCTCTTTTCATTTCTGTAATTGACGAAATCGAGATTTCTGAAACAGATAAGCTCCACTATGTCATCTGCGAAATTCCGATGATAGAGAGGATGTACGGCATAAATCAGGCGTTTCCTTGCAAAGCCATCATACAGATCGCCATCCACAAGGTTTACAGCCGAACATTCCCTCAAAATCCGTTTAAGCTCGTCCATTCTGTCATTGCTGCCCTGAGCAAAATTAACGGAATCGAGGATGAAATATGCGACTGCATACAAAAAATTATCTCCTCTGTCGATGGTATCCGGACTGTAACTGCTCAGGACAGTTAAACTGGCACTTACCTCATTCCAGTCGAGACCGGGGTATTTTTCTCCGAACTTCTTTTCGAGAATCGGAGCGAAATATTCGGCTGAGCGAATCTTCCGCTCCGTGCAGTCACGGGTGAAGACTTCACCGCTTTCCTGGCTGTACTTCTCCCCTGTCAGCTCACGCGTTCTGAGTCTGATGATCTCCTCTATCTTCTTTCTGTCTGCCTTTTCCATATGTCACCAGTCACTGTCCGTATCGCCACGGAAGGAAGACGCGACAAGAACGAGACCGTGCTCCTCTAAGTATTCATCTATGGCACTGTTCCCGCTTTCACCGTCATACTCTTCGACAGCCGGCTCGTAGTAATCTTCGATGTCGGAGCAGAAATAATCAAAGTCATCATCTACAGCTTTCTTTATTTCATTCCTGTAATATGAAGCAATATCATCAGATGTTGCAGAGCCAGGCTTACTGAGGAACTCCAGGGTATCTTCCTCAACCTTCTTCCTGTCACTCACGGCCAGGGTGAGTTCATAGCGGTAAGAGCAGTGCAGTGTGTAATGTTTCTTCGAATGCCAGTCGGCCTCACCGGAAATTCTGAATGTATGCTCCCGGGAGCAGAAGTCATCAAGGGCCTTCTTCTTATCTTCGGAGAGCGCAGAGAGATGCTCTCCGGAACAGAGAGCGGAGAATATCCTGTAAAGAGATATACTCACGTCCTCTTTGAGGGAGAGTGTGTTTATTCTCCGTCTCAGGCTTCCCTTCTCCCCGATTCCCCCTCTTCCGACGTCAAAGAGGAGTGCGTACGCAACCGCACGGCAGAGTGACCTGTCTGCCCCTTTCTCCTTTATGAGATAGTCATAGACCTTCCTGGGGTTTTCGTAGAGGGCATCAAAGCCGTCAGAGTCGGCAAGTTCCATAAGTCTCGCCTCAACTGTCCTGTAACTCATCTTTTCTTCTCCTCTACTTCAGTGAAACAAAGCTCCCGACTGTCTTCTTCCACGGGGGACTGACGAGTGATGTTTTACCGCTTTCATCCTTCACTCTCGGGATTCTCGCTTTTATGACACAGGGATACTGGAAGAAGCTGAGGTGCCCCCACTCCTTCTCCACGCTGTCCCTCATATCGGGGAAAGCAGCGTCGTCGAAGTCGATTGTGATGCGGAAGACGCCGTCACTCTCAAGTTCCCCGTCTTTCATGAACCATGGCAGTGATGCCCAGGGCCTTTTCAAAGATTTCCTTCGTCATACTGTCATCGTACATTATCAAGAAGCTCTCTTCAAACAGAATCTTCTTTTTCTCAGGCTGTGATGCTTTCCATCCACTTTTTCTTCACGAAGATACGGCAGACGATTATGAGTCTGACAACTTCCTCGAAGGAGAGCGCTGCATATACAAGGTAGACCGGGAAATGAAGAAGACGTGACGAAAGGAATGCAAGAGGCACTCCGATTCCCCACGTGCCTATCACATCGACATACATGCTGAGATCGGTTCTGCCGCCGGCCCTGATTATCCCCCCGCCTATTATCATATTGCTGACCTTGACGGGAGCATAGAACGAGTAGACGAAAAGAAGCATTGACGCAAGATATGACACCTCTTCACCGACACAATACAGCGAAAGATAGTATCGTCTGACGAATATGAGGATAACGGAGAGAATTACGGAGAAGAGAACGCCGTACCTGATGATTATCAAACTGTGGCTGTATGCGTTTTCATAGTCCTTTCTCCCGAGTTCCTTTCCGATGAGGATTCCGGAAGCCTGGCTCAGGCCTGTGAGCGCTCCTGTCATAAGAGACTGCACGGGCCCCGTGAGAGAGTATGCCGCTGCGCTCCCGGTTCCGAGATGTCCGTAGACCGAGGCATAGACATTCTCCCCAAGTCCCCAGAAGAACTCGCAGAATACGATGGGAAGGAATATGCGGAAGAATGCCTTCACGTACTCCCCATCCTTTGTGCCGTCTGCCTTTTTCATCATTCGGATAGAGGGAATGATAACAAGAGCGGCCGCCGTGTACTGGCTGATTACAGTCGCCACTGCGGCTCCCGTGACACCCCGATTGAAGACAAAAATGAAGACGTAGTTGAGACCGCTGTTGACCACAGCAGATATGAGTGAGGCATACAGGGGCATCTGGGCCTTCTCGTGAGACCTCAGGATTGTCGAGAAGATGAGTGTCAGGGCCTGGGCAGGAAAACCGAGGCTCACGATGAGGAGATACTCCGAAGAGAGATCTATTGTCTCTTTGTCGGTTATATAGAGGCTCATCACCCCTTTCGGGATAACAAGTGAGGGAATAAGAAAAAGAAGTGTGAGAACAAGCGAGAAAAGAGATGCAAGACGGAATGATTTCGCTTCCCCGTTGCTGTCTCCGGCCCCGACATACTGACTCAGCATTATCCCGTAGGCGGAAATTAGGGATGCAAGGAGAACAGTATAGAACGACGAGAACTTGCCGCCGATTCCCACTGCCGCAACGGCAACTGTTCCTAGCTGTCCGACCATCAGCTGGTCGATGAGCGAGAACGAAGACTGGAGAATGCTCTGCCCCGTTATCGGGAGCGCTGTTCTGAGAAGTGTCTGCCGGAAAGTGTCCATAATCCCTCCTAAACCGGTTAAGTTACATAGCTATGGTACTCTCTGTCACCTCTCATGTCGATAACTATTATGCCCGTTTCGATAACAATAGCGCCTCCCGGGGGGCTCTCCTGAGTCCTCGTATGGTTTGACGGCTGTTGTCAGCACAACCGAAGAGGAACCTCGGCGGATTAATGACATTCTCCGACTGACATCTTTTTCAAGTCTGAGGCAAAAGCTAATCCCGGGCAGGCCCGGGATTGATGGTTTCAATTCAGAAGAAGAACCGTGAGGTCGTTGACGTTTGTTCCTGTCGGACCTGTCATGACGAGAGCATCCGCTGCCTTGAGGGCATTGTAGGCGTCGTTGTTCCGGAGGACTTGAGAGATGTCTATTCCCTTCTCCTCCAGAACGGAGGCGGTGTCCTGGTCGACACAGCCCCCTGCGGCATCTGTCGGACCGTCAGTGCCGTCGCTTCCGACTGAGAATATCGAGCACTTATCAAGACCTTTTATTCCGGCAGCCGCTGCAAGTGCGATTTCCTGGTTTCTTCCGCCCTTGCCTTTTCCTGTAAGATGTACAACTGTCTCACCGCCAGCTATGAAGGCAAGCTTACGGCCCGAGGATGCGTTGTCACGTGCAATGGCAGAGAGGAACATTCCGGCCTCTCTCGCCTCGCAGTTGAGGGATGATGTGAGGAATACAGTCTCGTAGCCGAGTTTTTTTGCCGTTCTTTCAGCAGAGAGGCAGAGCTGCTTCACGCTTCCCGTTACGTAGGATGTGACGTTATCGAGCGTCTTCGGAGTAGGCTGAGCGATAAGTTTCTCTGCCTCCGGCGAGAGCTTCAGATTATATTTTCTGATAATGGCCAGGGCCTCTCCGGTTGTCGAGGAATCGGGATAGGCCGGACCGGATGCTATCATATCGAGAGGATCTCCGATGATGTCGGAGAGGATAATGGCATCAACGTGGGCAGGAGCACACAAAAGAGCGAACTTTCCGCCCTTGACGGCTGAAAGCCTCTTGCGGATGGTATTCATCTCGACGATGTCGGCCCCGCATGCAAGAAGCTGCCGTGTTATGTCCTGGTTCTCCTCTTCCGTTACAAGAGGCTTCTCGAAGAGAGCGCTGCCGCCTCCGCTTATGAGGAAAAGGACGTTGTCAGCGGAAGTGAGACTGCTCACAAGAGATATGCATCTCTCCGTTGCCTTATAGGTATTCGCATCGGATACGGGGTGTCCCGCTTCATATATCTCGAGAGAGCCGACAGGCCCTTTGCTGTGTCCGTACTTCGTGATCACGCAGCCGCTGTCGATACGCTCGCCGAGAACAGCATATGCTGCCGCTGCCATCTGCCATGCGGCCTTGCCGACTGCAACGAGTACGAGCTTACCGCTTCTGAATGTAATTTTATCGAGTGCCTTCTTCACTGCGCTGTCGGGAAGAGAATCCCTCAGTGCTTCATCTATTATGAGTTTCGCGTCACTGTTCATTGTAACCACCTTGTGATGAATATATATTACAGAATGATCGGACTCTTTGAAAGTCCACTCACCGATTATCGTGACGATTCTTTCTGTCAGCAGAAAACGGGACGATGAGAACGCTGATGACAGCTGCGACTCCGATAACAGGCATTACCGGTGTCTGTTAACCGTCCCGGAAAGCCATCGGGGCAAAGCCGGTGAGATGACGGAAGACTGAGCCGTATGCCCCCGCTCCGGCTCATCTGTCACGGGACATGCATGCACAAAAGCTCCGAAGAGAGGATCTGCATCTTCTTTTAATTCAATGTTCAAACAGAAGATTGCGACCGTAAAAAATCCCCGGACGCCGAAGAGCCCGGGGAAAATATGAGGTGGAAATATCAGACGTAGCCCTGAGCAAGCATCGCACGCGACACCTTCATGAATGATGCGATGTTCGCACCGTCAATGAAGTTGTCCTTATCGGAATAGAGGGATGCAGCCTCGGACATACCGCAGTAGATGTTCTTCATGATTCCCTTCAGTCTCTGGTCCACTTCCTCCCTTGTCCACGAGAGTCTCATGCTGTTCTGGCTCATCTCGAGACCCGACACCGCAACACCGCCTGCGTTTGCAGCCTTGCTGGGAGCAACGAGAACACCTGAGGATACAAGAACTTCCTCAGCTTCAGTCGAACAGGGCATGTTCGCGCCTTCTCCGACGTACTTCACGCCGTTTCTGACGAGATTGAGCGCATCGTCCTTCAGGATTTCAAGCTGAGTTGCGCACGGGAATGCATAGTCAGCCCTTATGTCCCAGACGGGGTTCGGTGTTCCTCCCTTACGCGGGATATATACAACTCCGGGGTATTTCTCCGCGTACTCGCTGATTCTTCCCCTCATGACGTTCTTGAGAAGCTTTACATACTCCAGTTTTTCCCTGTCGATTCCCTTCTCGTCGTAGATCATACCGCTGCTGTCAGAAAGGGTGACGACCTTTCCGCCAAGCTCTGTTATCTTCTCGACAGTATACTGGGCAACGTTACCAGAACCCGAGACAAGACACGTGGAACCTGCAAGACTCATCCTGCGGTCAGCGAGAATTGCCTCGGAAAGATAGACAAGGCCGTAGCCTGTAGCCTCGGGTCTGATGAGAGAGCCGCCGAAGTCGAGTCCCTTACCTGTGAGAACGCCGGTGAAGGAATTCGTGATTCTCTTGTACTGACCGAACATGTATCCCACTTCCCTGCCTCCGACTCCGATGTCACCTGCAGGAACATCGGTATCCGGTCCGATATGTCTGTAGAGCTCCGTGATGAACGACTGACAGAAGCGCATGACTTCGCCATCGCTCTTTCCTTTGGGATTGAAATCGCTTCCGCCCTTTCCTCCTCCCATCGGGAGAGATGTCAGACAGTTCTTGAATACCTGCTCGAAGGCAAGGAACTTCATGATCGAGAGGTTTACCGACGGATGGAATCTCAGTCCTCCCTTGTACGGTCCGAGGGCCGATGACATCTGAACCCTGTAGCCCCTGTTTATCTCGAGTCTTCCTTCGTCGCTGATCCAAGGAACACGGAACATGATTGTCCTCTCCGGCTCCACCATTCTGTCTAGAACCCTGTTGTATATGACATCCGGAAACCTGTCGATCACCTTGTCAATCGACATAAGGAAATTCCTTACTGCACTCTGGAACTCCACCTGGCCCGGGTCATTCATCATAACACGCTCGAATACACTCTCCGTTGCTGCGTTCATCTCATCCTCCCGAAAACGGAATTTACTAAACCTGCGATTTTTAGTTTTTTCACAAAAAAATAGAGATATTCTGCGCTTTAGTCAATGCAATATCTGAAAATAACGGCAAAAAACCGGAATCTTGCACATCATTCCAAAAGAACACAATGATAAATAAAAATGCAATATTCATCAATTTCAGAATCAAAAATTGATGAATGAAGCAGAAAAGCAGATAAAAATGCAAATTAGCGGAATTTTCTGTCCTTTCCTTAACATCATTCTTCTATCTTCTTACAAGGGAAGAAAGAGTCAGCAGAAAGAACGCACATCCTGCATTCCTGCCTTCATTTTCTGAGGAATTCCAGACACCGCGACCTGTAGTCCGGAGCCTCATCGTAGACTGCGTGTCCGTAGACGGAGGGATATATATGGAGTTCGCAGTTGAGAACCGAGGCTATCTCGCGTGACGCCTCTGCCGTCACTACCCTGTCGCCTTCCGAGCCGAGAACGAGAACGGGGCACTGAATCTTTCCGAGTTCATCATATGAATCAAACTCAAGACAGGAGGATGCAAGAATGATGAAACGCTTCCACTCCTCTTCTGTTATTCCACGGTTTGATTCCATAAGAGTCTCCCTGTACTGTGAAAGCGTATTCTCCGAATAGACGGAATCGACAAACGCAGCCAGAAGCCCCTCTTCGTCCCTCTTTTCAGCCTTTTCAAGCCACACTGAAGCGACAGTGAGGAAAGTTTCATTGACACGGGAAAGTGTTGACCCCAGTATGAGCTTATGAACAAGTTCGGGATGTTCTATTGCCAGAGAGATTGCCATCATGCCCCCCTGCGAAGCACCGAAGACATCAGCATTCTTCACTCCGATTGCCTCAAGTGCAAGTGCAGTATCATGTGCGAGGTCTCCTATTGAGCATCCCTCCCCGATATGTTCTGTCCTGTCGAAGAGGTAGACGGTGTACTCATCACAGAATGAAGAATAGGCGGCGTGAACTGCGTTTCCAAGGCTCATCACGCTGTGGACAGCGAGTCCGGGCAGAATCACAAAAGCCTTCTCTCCGCTGCCGAAAACAATATAGTCCATTTTTCCGCCTTCGAATACGGCAGTCTTCACTTCAGCCATTTCATCTTCTCCCTTTTCAACACTGGCACATCCTGTCATCACGATGATAATGACAGAGAAAAGCAGAATCATTTTCTTCTTCATTTCAAACCCGACAGCAATAACTTACACAGCGCATAAGTAATAATCAAGATGAAAAGAATGGGTTAATCTTCGTCTGCTGTATGGAAAAGCATCCTTTTCCTCTGTACGATATCCCCATGATGAACTGGAGAGACTATATACCTTCTCAGATTCTCAGGAGAGGTGAAGAATATTACTCGGACTGCTGTGTCGAGAACCTTGAAAGAAACGGAAACGACTATACTGCCACAGTCGAGGGAACCGAAGACTACTATGTCGGCCTCACGATAGAGAACGGAAAGGTGAAGGGACCGACATGCACGTGTCCATATGCAGTGGAGCACAGATACTGCAAGCACATCGCAGCCGTTCTCTTCGAGATAGAGGACGAGTTCGGCAAGGCTGTATTCAGTGAAACGGCCCCGGAGAAGAAGGCCCCGCCGAAGAAGGAATACGTCCCCCTCACATTCGAGGATGACGGAGGCTACCACTACCTCAACTTCGGCAGGAGTCTCGAGGAATACTGTCCGACGAAGAAGACATACGAGGAAGCCCTTCAGATGGTAAAGGCGGGTGCCGTCACAAACCGCAGCACACGCATCGCAAATCCCGGAGACAGTGACGACAAGGCACTCTTATATGAAGTCATGGTCAGCGACAGCGCAAAGAATGACACGGCTCTCGTCATGATAAATCTCGGCCGAAAGGGAATACTCGGCATCACATGTGCGAAGGTGAACTCATGGTATTACTACGCCTCCTTTGTCAGGAGCGAGTGCTCCATCACCCGCTCCGACAGGACAGGAGTCTACGAGCTCTGTGTACACAAGACTGCGGCACTCCTCTCGCTCTTCGATTTTCTGAGGGAGAACCGGGATATCGTGGACCACTCCGACCAGACAGCCCTCGACATCATAAACAGCTTCAGCAGGAATGGAAAGAAAAGCACGGAGAGAAGCAGCACGGAGTACACCGTCGACATCGAGCCGTCAATATCTCCGGATCTCCGTGGCATGACCATGAAGGTCATGGGTGACAACGGCAAGTACTACAAGGTACGTGACACAGAAAAGTTCATAAACACGGTAAATTCGAAGGGAGTCCACACACTGACGAAGGACAGTGAGATAGACTTTGCGAAGGTAACGCTCTCCGAAAGAGCCGAAAAGGTCATGAAGGTCGCGCAGAGTGCCCTTGTCCAGTCCCTCACGAACAGGAATTCCTATTTCTACCACGGCAAGGATGAACTCGACATCAGGAACATCTTCGACGAAATCTACACCACCCTCTCATCGACGGCGGTTCTGTCAACATCGGGAGCCAGGCTGGCTTTCGAGGAAACCGAGCCTTCATTCTCCATGAAGATAGACGAAGTGAAATCTTCCGGAAAGAGGATAGGAATAAGAGTCACGGGTAAGATAACAGCCGGAAAGGAGACTCAGCGTTACATATACTGGAAAGAGGACAACACAGTCTACAGGGCTGACAAGAGGAATCTCGGTGCCGCCTCCCATTTTCTGAAGAACGCAGACAGCGACGGCAGGTTCTCCTTCACCGTCGGAATGGGGAACATCGACAGATTCTACCAGAGGGTTCTTCCAGAACTGAAAAAAGCGGGAAAGGTCACGGACAATGCAGAAGCGGGACTCGTCGGCGTTCTCAAGGAGGCACCAGCAGCAGTCTTCGAGGTTGACTGTATCAATGACGTCATCTTCTGCAGTGCCTACTTCAGATACGACAGCAATAAGCTTCCGCTCTTCCCGTACAGCAGCTTCAATGCTCCGTCAAGAAGCACGCTCTGTACAGATTTCCAGAGAGATATCGCGGACGCGCTCGACGAAATCTTCAGGGGGCCGTACACTCCCGACGGTTTCTGGACTTTGCCGGCAAATGACGACTCTGTCTATAACTTCTACAGCGAAGGACTCGACGCCCTCTCCAAGCTCGGTGAACTCTATGTAACGAACGCCGTACACGCCGTAGTGAGAAAGATGCCGCAGGTCTCCTCCTTCCTCGATATCGACGAGGACGACAGCATTCTCAACTTCAACCTGGACCTGGGTGACC